>CAZOEC010000076.1:0-24210 GCA_964578635.1 uncultured Pseudomonas sp. | reverse complement strand
GGCAGGTGGCGAACAGGTAGGGCAGGCGCGCCGCCAGGTTGGCGTTGGCGGTGGCATCCGGGTCGTCGTACTCGGCCGGCTTCTGCAGCGACTGGGCGCCGATAAAGGCGGCCAGATCGGTGTTCTTCTTGTGCAGCAGCGGCATGAAACCGTTCTTCGCCAGCTCCGCCTCGCGGCGGTCGGAAATGGCGATCTCGGTCGGGCACTTCATGTCCACACCACCGTCGTCGGTGGGGAAGGTGTGCGCCGGCAGGTTCTGCACCTCGCCCCCCGATTCCACGCCGCGAATGCGCGAGCACCAGCCGTAGAGCTTGAACGAGCGGTTGATATTGACCGCCATGGCGTAGGCCGAGTTGGCCCAGGTGTACTTGTTGCTGTCGGCACCGGCGGTGTCTTCCTCGAAGGCGAAGGCATCCACCGGATCGGTCTTGGCCCCATAGGGCAGGCGCGCCAGAAAGCGCGGCATGGTCAGGCCGATATAGCGGGCGTCTTCGGACTCGCGTAGTGAGCGCCAGGCCGCGTATTCCGGGGTGGTGAAAATCTTGGTCAGGTCGCGGGGGTTGGACAGCTCCTGCCAGGAGCCCATGCCCATCACCGTCGGCGATGCCGCGGAAATAAACGGCGAATGCATGGCCGCGCAGACCTTGGCCAGCTCGCCGAGCAGTTCGACGTCCGGCGGCGACTGGTCGAAGTAGTAGTCGCCGACCAGGCAACCGTAGGGTTCGCCGCCGAACTGGCCGTATTCCTCTTCGTACATCTTCTTGAAGATCGGGCTCTGGTCCCAGGCGGTGCCCTTGAACTTCTTCAGGGTCTTGTGCAACTCGCCCTTGGAGATGCTCAGCACCCGGATCTTCAGCTGCTCGTCGGTTTCGGTGTTGTTGACCAGGTAGCTCAGGCCGCGCCAGGCGCTTTCCAGTTGCTGGAAGTCCTGGTGGTGCATGATCAGATTGATCTGCGCGGTAAGCTTGGCGTCAATCGCGGCGATGATCGACTCGATGGATTTGATCGCATCGTTGGAGATCAGCTCGGTCTTGGTCAGGGCCTGTTCGGCCAGGGTGCGCACGGCGCTTTCCACCGCCTCGCGGGCCCGCTCGGTCTTGGGTTTGAACTCCTGCAGGAGCAGGGCGGCAAAGTCGCTCGGCTGTTCCGTGGTGGCCTCTGCCTGGGCCTGCTGGTCTTTCATCACTTCGGCCATGGTCTGCGTCCTCTATCAGGCTTGCGGCTCGGGATCGGTGGGTTTCGGCGCGCTGGCCAGCGCCTGCAGCAGGGCCGGGTCCTTGATCGCCTTCATGATCATGTCCTCGGCACCGGTCTTGCCGTCCATATAGGTCAGCAGGTTGGCCAACTGGGTGCGGGCCTCGAGCAACTGGTTGAGGGCGTCGACCTTGCGCGCCACGGCGGCCGGGCTGAAGTCGTCCATGCTCTCGAAGGTGATATCGAGGCTGAGGTTGCCTTCGCCGGTCAGGGCATTGGGCACGTTGAAGGCCACCCGCGGCTTCATCGCCTTGAGCCGCGAGTCGAAGTTGTCGACATCGATCTCCAGGAACTTGCGGTCGGCCACCGCCGGCAGGGGCTCGGCAGGCTTGCCGGCGAGATCGGCCATGACCCCCATGACGAAGGGCAACTGGACCTTCTTCTCGGCACCGTAAAGCTCCACGTCGTACTCGATCTGCACCCGTGGAGCGCGGTTGCGGGCGATGAATTTCTGACTGCTGGTGCTGGCCATGTATTTCCTCCTTCGCTGCCTGTGCGGCTGTATTGGCGTATTCGTCGGTCAAACGCTGTGGCCTGCCCCCGGGCTAGTCGCCCTCGGGGCCGCGCAATTTCTCGAACTGGGAAATCCCTTCCGGAATCAGGTTGCGCACGATGGTGGCGAAATCCGCGCTGACCAGGCTTCTGGCCCGGTTGAGCAATACCGGCACGGGGCTGGAGGGCTCGTGCCGGGCGTAATAACCGAGGATGCGGTCGAGGGTGCGCAGCACGTCGTCGCGGTTGCCGATCTCGTCGCGCGGCCGCGGCGCGCTGGCGCTACCGGGTGCCACAGTCGCGGCCGCGTCGTCCGGCACCGTGCTCGCAGTCGCGCTATCGTCGGCCTGGCCGGGGGCATGATCGTTGAGGATCTGCACGGCATGGCGCAGCAACTGCTTGATGCTGTCGAGATTGGCCCCGCGCTCGGAGCCGATGCGCTGATTGACCTCGGCCTCGATCGCCAGCAGGTTGGCCTGGGCCTCCGCCAGGGTGCTGCGACAGCTGTCGAGCTGCTCGCCGGCACTGTCCTGGAAGGCCGCGCCGACCTGCTCGGGGGTCAGGCTTTCGCTGGCGAAGCGCTGCAGGCCTGCGCCATTAAGCGCGGCCTTGAGGTTGACACTGCCGAATACCCGCGACTTGATCAGCGGCATGTCCTGCAGCAAGCGGATCACCGGCTCCGCGCCGATCCCGGCGAGGGCATTGATACGGAAGGTCGGGTCATTGTCGTCGCTGGCATCCAGGCCCGGGTGCAGGCCGTCCCAGTAGCGCCGCAGCAGCTCGAGTATCAGTTGCAGGCCTTGCGCCAGGCCGGGCAGCCCCTCCAGGGCAATGGCACTTTGCAGGTAATAGTTGGCGATGCGCAGGTCTTTGCTGCGGCCCAGCAGTGCGCTGGCCAGGTCGCGTACCTGACGCCATTCGGGTGGTTCGGCGGCCAGCACGGCATCGCCCATCTGCCGTTCTGGCTGGCCCTGGGCCGCACGTTCGAGCTCGAAGAATGCAGCATCGTATTCCAGGTCGTCGCCACAGGCTGACTCGGAGGAAATCGGTTCCAATAGTCGTTGTACGTCCGTCACTCTGGGTGATCTCCATATCGGGCCGAGCAATTCGGCTCGCAGTCATATCGAACGCACGACTTCAATCCACTTCCCTGGGATTAACGTTCTGCTCAGGGCTCGTTGTTGGCCGCTGGACTTAACTAGGCATAGCACAGTTTTGGCGCTGTTTTAGGCTTGTCAAGAAATTGCCCGGATAACTATGGGGAAGTGTGCGGCGGTTAAAAGTGCCAGGGCTTGAATGCTCTATTTATTATCTTTCGCTATAACTTAAATTCCTAAATGGAAAATGCAAACTGGCGGTCTTCGACAACACTAAGCGAAATTCTCTGACCTATACTCGCCTGCACGGGTTTAGATACTCACGCAGTTGCTGAGCAAATACCTTACAAGGAGTTTGAATGCCGCTGCGTTTGATAATCACCAGTTATCACAAGCTCACGCCGGGGCAACGTGCGGACTTCGAGCTTGACCGTGGCGAGCTGAAAATCGGTCGTAACCCCGAGAACGACTGGGTGTTGCCCGACCCGGAGCGCCTGGTCTCCGGGCAGCACTGCCTGATCCAGTTGCGCGAGGGCATCTACTACCTCACCGACACCAGCACCAATGGCGTGCAACTGGTCAATGCCGGCGTACGCATGCACCGTGGCAACAGCGAGGCCCTGCAGGATGGGGAGCTGTTGCGCCTGGGCGAATACGAGATTCTGGTGCAGATCAGTGCTCCGGCCGTCAGTGCCATGCCGGGCTCGGGCGCGCAGAACAGCGACCCGTTCGCCAGCCTGGGCCTGCCGAGTCAGCCTGCGGCCAGTGCCGTGCCAGCAGCGCCTGCGCCGCCTCCCGCCACCGCCCAGCTGCGCGCTGGCGGCTCGCCGCTGGACACCAAGCCGGACCTGTTCGATTTTCTCGCCAGCCCCGCGGTGCCCGCGCCGACTCAGGCCGACCATGTGCCTGCCGAACGCCACGATTTCCGCCCGCCGCAGCCTGTTGCAGCGCCTGTACCTGCACCGTCCATATCGGCATCCCCGGCCATTCCGGCCGACTGGGACCCCTTTGCCGAACCGGGCAGCACCCCGGCCCCCACATTCACCTCTGCGCCCGCACCTGCACCGATTCCCGAGATTGCCGCTGCGCCCCCCACGCCACCAGAGGTGCTCGCAGCGCCTGCCTTTGCGCCCCCGGTGCTGCCGCCGAGCGGTCAGGGCGATGCGGCCCTGGAGGCCTTTCTCAGGGGCGCGGGGCTGACACAACTGCGCATCGATCAGGGCGAGGCCCTGGCTCAGATGGAGACCATCGGCCGCAGTTACCGGCGCATGGTCGAGGGGCTGATCGAGGTGTTGCGCGCCCGGGCCAGCCTCAAGGGCGAGTTCCGCATGGCGCAAACCATGATCCGTCCGGTGGAGAACAACCCGCTGAAATTCGCCCCCAATGTCGAGGAAGCCCTGGTGTTGCTGCTGCGCTCCGGCAACCAGGCCTTTATGCCGGCTGACCTGGCCATCAGCGAGAGTTTCGATGATTTGAAAGCCCACCAGTTGGCCGTGATGGCCGGGGTGCAGGCGTCGATCAAACACCTGCTCAAACGTTTCGAACCCGCGGTACTGGAAGCGCGCTTAACTAAACCTGCGGGCATCGGCGCATTGTTGCCGGGCGGACGTCAGGCGCAATACTGGGCACTGTTTACGCAACTCTACGCGGGTATTTCCAGGGAGGCCGAAGATGACTTCGAAGAGTTGTTCGGTCGCGAGTTCGGCCGCGCCTATGAAGAACAAAGTGCGAAGTTGCACAAGGGTTAATAGTGATTGGCTCTTTGCGGGCTAATAGTTGTTCCAAATTAGAATAAGTTACTGTTATCGAGGGCAATGAGATGCCAAGGATAGTGTTACTGGCCCTGGTTTTATTAGTGAGCGCCTGCGCGTCCGATCCTGCTCCGCCGGCACCCACCGTGGTGGTGTTGCATATCCAGGCCGCGGCCGATCTCAATCCCTCGGCCAACGGCCAGGCGACCCCGGTGCGGGTGCGCCTGTATGAGTTGAAGAGCGGGGCGGCTTTCAATCGGGCCGACTACTTCTCCCTGGTGGAGGCCGCCAACGCGACCCTGTCCACGGACCTGCTGGAGCAGGACGAGCTGCTGATCCAGCCGGGCCAGCAACTGACCATGGAGCGGGTGCTCGACGACCAGAGCCGTTTGCTCGGCCTGGTGGTGGCCTACCGTGAACTGGACAGCGCGGTGTGGCGGCAGGTGCTGAGCATCCAGAGCCATCAGACCAACCATATGAATGTCACCCTGGGTGCCAGAGCAGTCAGTGCCACACCCACACCTGAGAACTAGTGCTGCCAAGGGGGCCTGTCGATGTCCTGGAATAACCGCGTGGTGTGGTCCGAAGGCATGTTTCTGCGACCGCAGCATTTTCAGCAGCACGATCGCTATGTGGAAAGCCTGGTCGATGGCCGCTGCCGCTCGATGTGCGCCGGAGGCTGGGGATTTTCCGAACTGCGTATCGACGAGTCGCTGCTGAGTCAGGGCCGCTTGGCGATCCTCAGCGCCCGTGGGGTACTGCCCGATGGCACGCCATTCGACATTCCCGGCGATGACCCGGCACCGCCACCCCTGACGGTGGACGGCAGCCTGCGTGATGCCCTGATCTATCTGGCCTTGCCGCTCAAGCGCGCCGGTACCCGCGATACCGTGGAGGAGGGCGAGGCTCCCGGGGCCGCGCGCTATATCAGCCAGGTGCGCGAGGTGCGCGATGACAATGCCGCCTTCGAGAGCCGCGCGCCGCTGGCCATCGGCGGCAAGGCCCTGCGTCTGCTCAGCGAGCGCGATGGCCTCGGCGAATACGCCTGTCTCGGCCTGGTGCGGGTGCTGGAGAAACGCGCCGACAACGCCCTACAACTGGACGACAGCTATATCCCGCCCTTGCTCGACGTGGCTGCCTCGAAACCTTTGGCGGCCTTTCGCAACGAACTGCAAGGCCTGCTGCACCAGCGCGGCGAAGCGCTGTCGGGGCGGGTGGTGGCGTCATCGGCCGGCGGTGCATCGGAAATCGCCGACTTCCTGCTGCTGCAACTGGTCAATCGCGCCGAGCCGCTGATCAGTCATCTGGCCCGCCTCAGCCCCCTGCACCCGCAGGACCTGTACCGCGAATGCGTCTGCCTGGCCGGGGAGTTCGCCACCTTCAGCGCGGCCGAGCGACGCCCGCCGGATTACCCGGCCTATGCCCACGACGACCTGGCCGGCAGCTTCGCCCCGGTTATCCAGACCTTGCGCCAGGCCCTGTCGATGGTGATCGACAGCCGGGCCACGCCGATTCCGGTGGTGGAGAAGTCCTTCGGCGTGCATGTGGCCATGCTGGCGGACAAGAGCCTGCTGAGCACGGCCAGTTTCGTCCTGGTGGTGCGCGCCGAGGTGCCGGCGGAAAGCCTGCGCACGCACTTTCCGCAGCAGGCCAAGGTCGGCTCGGTGGAGCATATCCGCGACCTGGTCAACCTGCAGTTGCCGGGTATTGCCCTGCTACCGATGCCGGTGGCCCCGCGGCAGATTCCCTACCACGCTGGCTCGAGCTATTTCGAACTGGACCGCGGCAGCGAGCACTGGAAGCAACTGCTCAACTCCGGAGGCTTCGCGTTTCACGTCGCCGGCCAGTTCCCGGGCCTGAATCTGGCCTTCTGGGCCATTCGAGGATAGTTCGCCATGCCCCCGATCGATGATCCCTTCGGCGCGCCACCCGCAAGCGGTTCCTCAGGTGGTAATGCCGGCGGCAATGATCGCACCCTGATCATGCCCCGCCCGGGCGGACGCCCCAGCGATGCGCCGCCGCCGCGGGCCGATAGCGCCAGTGCCGCCGGCGCAGCGCCGGTGATGCCGGGGGCACCGCTGCCGAGCAGCCTGGCCCAGGGTCTCAACCCCCTGGAGCGGGCCGCGGGGCCGTTGCTGGCCCTGCTGACCCGTTTGCGCCATACCATCGCCCATCCGCTGCCGGCCAGCCTGCGCGCCCAGTTGCTGGCCTATCTGCGCCAGTTCGAGGAGCAGGCGCGCGCCGCCGGCGTGGCCGCGGACGAGGTGATGCTCAGTCGCTATGTGCTGTGCACGGCGCTGGACGAAGCGGTGCTCAGCACGCCCTGGGGCAGTGCCAGCGACTGGGGCAAACAGAGCCTGCTGATCACCCTGCACAACGAAGCCTGGGGCGGCGAGAAGGTTTTCCAGCTGCTCGAACACTGTTTGCAGAATCCGCGCCAGCGCCTGCATATCCTCGAGCTGCTGTACCTGTGCCTGTGTCTGGGCTTCGAGGGCCGTTACCGGGTGATGAACGACGGCCGCAGCCAGCTGGAGAGCTTGCGCGAGCGCACCAGCGCCACCATCCGCAGCGTGCGTGGCGAGTTCGAACGCGAGCTGTCGCCGCACTGGCGCGGGCTTAGCGTGGCCCGCGATCGGCTGTCGCAGTTCCTCCCACCCTGGGTCGGGGTGGCTATCTGCCTGGCTTTGCTGCTGCTGTTGCTGTTCGGCCTGCGCCTGAAGCTGGCCGCCGATGCCGAGCCGGTGTTTCGCAATATCCACGCCCTGGGCGAAATCCCGGTGCAGACCATCGACCGCCCGCCGCTGCAACCGCGGTTGATCGAGCGACCGCGCCTGGCGCGCTTTCTCGAAGAGGACATCAAGGCCCAGCGCGTGGCGGTGGAGGACGCGGTGGATCGCTCGGTGGTGACCATTCGCGGCGACGAACTGTTCGCCTCGGGCAGCGCGAGCATTTCCGAGCAGTTGCAGCCGTTGCTGCTGCGCATCGCCGATGCCATTCGCCAGGTCAAGGGCACGGTGCAGGTCAGCGGCCACAGCGACAACCGGCCGATTGCCACCCTGCGTTATCCCTCCAACTGGAAACTCTCCCAGGACAGGGCCCAGCAGGTGATGGATATTCTCGCCGCACGCAGCGGCCAGCCCGAGCGCTTCAGCGCCGAAGGGCGCAGCGACACCGAGCCGGTGGCGTCGAACGACAGCGCTGCCGGGCGGGCGAAAAACCGTCGTGTGGAAATCACCGTGCTCGCGGAGGGCAACCAGTGAAAGCCTTCTTCAGTTTCTGCGTACGCTGGCTGGTGCCATTGCTCGGTCTGCTCGCCCTGAGCCTGGTGATCTGGTTTCTCGGCCCGCTGATCGCGATCGGCGACTACGAGCCGCTGGCTTCGGCCGTGGTGCGCTGGAGCCTGATCATTCTGCTGTTTGTGCTCTGGCTCGGCCTGCGTGTGCTGCGCATGGTGCAGGCCCGGCGCAATGCCGCCCGGGTCATGCAGGGCCTGGTGGCGGTGGCCCCGGATGCGGCCAGCGTGGCCACCGCCGAAGAGCTGGCGACCCTCAGGCAGCGCATGGACGAAGCCCTGCAGCTGCTCAAGCGCAGCAAGCTCGGCGGCAATGAGCGGCGCAACCTCTACGAGCTACCCTGGTACGTGATCATCGGCCCGCCGGGTTCGGGCAAGACCACCGCGCTGGTCAACTCGGGGCTGAATTTCCCCCTGGCCGAACATATGGGCAACGGCGCGATTCGCGGGGTCGGCGGCACGCGCAACTGCGACTGGTGGTTTACCGACGAGGCGGTGCTGCTCGACACCGCCGGGCGCTACACCACTCAGGACAGCCACGCGGCGGTGGACAAGGCGGCCTGGCTGGGCTTTCTCGACCTGCTGAAGAATCAGCGCAAGCGCCGTCCGATCGACGGGGCCTTTATCGCCATCAGCCTGTCCGACCTGCTGCTCGGCAGCGAGGCCGAGCGCGCCGCCCATGTGCAGGCCATCCGCGCGCGGATACAGGAGCTGTACAGCCAGCTGGGGGTGCGGTTCCCCATCTATGTGATGCTCACCAAGTTCGACCTGGTGCCGGGTTTTATGGAGTTCTTCGATGGCCTGAGCAAGGAGGAGCGCGCCCAGGTCTGGGGCACCACCTTCGAATTGGACGACGGCAAGAGCGCCGAGGGACCGCTGGCGCGCTTCAACGAAGAGTTCACCGCCCTCGAGGCGCGGCTGACCGAGCGCCTGGTCGAGCGCCTGCAACAGGAGCGCGATCCTGCGCGGCGTGACCTGATCTACGGCTTTATCCAGCAGTTTGCCGCGCTGCGCGAAAACCTTTCGTCCTTTCTCAACGGCGTGTTCAAACCCAATCCCTACGAAGAGCGTCCCTTGCTGCGCGGCCTGTACTTCACCAGCGGCACCCAGGAGGGCAGCCCGATCGACCGCCTGATCGGGGCCATGGCGCAGAGCATGAACCTGGACCGCCAGCACCTGGCGCGGCAGACCGGCAGCGGCCGCAGCTACTTTATCGAGCGGCTGTTCCGCGATGTGGCCTTCGGCGAGCGCGGCCTGGTCGGGGCCAACCCCAAGGTCGAGCGGCGGCGCACCTGGATCAATCGCGGCGTGCTCGCCGCCTGCGCCCTGGTGTTCGTCACGGTGAGCGCGGTCTGGCTGGTCAGCTACCGGGCCAATCAGGCCTATATCGCCGAGGTGGACGCGCGGGTGGCACCGCTCAAGGACCAGGTCGAATCCCTCAGTCCGGCCCAGCGCGAGGTGCTTGCCGTGCTGCCGCTGCTCAATGCCATCCGTCATGTGGCCGACCAGCCGCCGTCCTGGGCCGATGGCTTCGGCCTGTACCAGGGCGACATGCTCGGTGCCGAGGCTGCCAGCGTCTACCGCAAACTGCTGATCGCGGTACTGGCCCCGCGCCTGCTTACCCGTATGGAGGAGCAGCTGCGCAGCGGCGGCAACTCCGACTTCCTCTACGAGGGGCTCAAGGCCTACCTGATGCTGGCCAGCAGCGAGCACTACGATGCCGACTTTATCCGCGCCTGGATCAACCTCGACTGGGACCGCAGCCTGCCGCGCGACCTCGCCCCCGAGCAGCGCGAGGCCCTGGGCGAACACCTCGATGCGCTGTTCGCGCGCAAGCCGCCGCCGGCACGCCTGGACGAGGAGCTGATCGCCGACCTGCGCCGCCAGCTGCAGCAGATGTCGGTAGCGCAACGGGTCTACAACCGGGTCAAGCGGCAGAAACTGCCCGATGGCCTGGCGGACTTTCGCTTGAGTGAGGCGGCCGGGCGCGATGCCGCCCTGGTGTTCTCGCGCAAGAGCGGCAAACCGCTGAACGAGCCCCTGAGCGGCTTCTACACCTACCGCGGCTATCGCCAGGTATTTATGCTCGCCAGCCTCAGCCAGTCCGGGGCCCTGGCCGAAGAGCAATGGGTGCTCGGCCGTCCCCTCAGCGACAACCAGGATGTCGCCAGCCTGGCCCTGGAGGTGCGCGATCTGTACTTCCAGGACTTCCTCGGCCAGTGGGAGACCCTGCTCGGCGACCTCGACTTCGTCGCCATTACCAGCGTGGCCCAGGCCGCCGATGTGCTGCGGGTGCTCTCCGGGCCCAACTCGCCGCTGAAACGGCTGCTCGACGCGGTGGCCAAGGAAACCGATCTGCAGCAGGAGGACCGCCTGCTGGCCGAGAAGCTCAAGGCCGCCGATGGCACGGTGGACAAGCTCAAGCAGCAGCTCGGTTCGTTGGTCGGTCAGCCCAGCCAGGACCAGCCGCAGGCAGCACCCCAGGTCGACCCGATCACCGCGCGCTTCGCCGAACTCAATAGCCTGGTGCTGAAGCCAGAAGGCGGCGCGGCCCCGATCGACGATCTGCTGGCCCAGCTCAACGAGCTCTACGTGCAGGTCAGCGCCCTCAGCGGTGCCAGCGGCGATGCCCTGCTCGGTGAGGCGAAGAACCAGGCGGTGGCCGCCGCGTCCAGGGTCAAGCTGGGGGCCGAACGCCAGCCGCCGCTGGTGCAGAATCTGGTCAATACCGTGGTCAGCGCCACCACCAACAGCATGATGGGCGGCATCCGTGCGCAGCTCAACGCGGCCTGGACCAGCGAAGTGGTGAACATCTACCGCCAGTCCCTGGCCGGCCGTTACCCCCTGGTCAACGGCAGCACGCGCGAGGCCACCCTGGAGGATTTCGGCAGCTTCTTCGGCGTCGGCGGGGTGATGGACAGCTATTTTCGCAAGTACCTGCAGGCCTATGTCGACACCTCGGCGAGCAACTGGCGCTGGCAGCCGGGGGCGGCGGAGCGCCTGGGCATCGGGGCCGGGGTGTTGCAGACCTTCCAGCGCGCCGCGGCCATTCGCGATGCCTTCTTCCGCTCCGGCGGCACCCAGCCGACGGTACGTTTCGAGCTCAAACCTGTGGCCATGGATGCCGCCATCAGCCAGTTTCTGCTCGACCTGGACGGCCAGCAGCTGAGCTACGACCACGGCCCCAGCCGGCCGGTGGCCATGCAGTGGCCCAGCCCCAACAGCCTCGGCATGGTGCGCCTGACGGTGACCCCGCCGACGTCCAGCGGGCGCTCGGGTCTGACCCTGGAAGGCCCCTGGGCCTGGTTTCGTCTGCTCGAACAGTCGGACCTGACCCAGGGCAGTTCGCCGGATCGCTTTACCCTGCGCCTGCGCGTGGATAACGCCAGCCTGTCCTGCGAACTGCGCGCCAGCAGCGCCTTCAACCCGTTCAAGAGCCGGGTGCTGACCGGCTTCAGCCTACCGGAGCGGCTATGAGTGCAGTGGGCTTCTACGGCAAGCTGGCCGGGCGCGGCGACTTTATCCACCGCGGCCTGCCCAGCAGTTTTATCGAGCCCTGGGACGCCTGGCTGGCCGCCGGCATCGCCAGCAGCCAGGCGCAGCTGGGCGGCGGCTGGCTGGATGCCTACCTGGTCAGCCCGCTATGGCGCTTCGCCGTGGCCCCGGGCCTGCTCGGCAGCGAGGCGGTGACCGGGGTGATGATGCCGAGCATCGACCGGGTCGGGCGCTATTTCCCGCTGTGCATCGCCCGGCTGCTGGAGCCCGACGCCGATCTGGCCGGCCTGGTCAGCGGGCCGCAGCAGTGGTTCGAGACGGTCGAGGCGCTGCTGCTCTCGACCCTCGACGAAGACGCCGAGTTCGAGGCCTTTGAGGGCGCGGTCAGCGCCCTGGACAGGCCGCCCTGCGGGCAACGGCTGGCGTGCAGCCAGGAGCTCGCGTTGGTGCACTTCAATGCCGCCAGCGGCGTTGAACGCGCCCAGGCCCTGGCCCAGCTTAGCGCCGAGGGGGCCAGCCTGTGGTGGGGGCAGGGCTCCGAGCGGCTTGCCGCCAGCCTGCAACATTGTCTCGGCCTGCCAGCCCCGCAGCTGTTCAGCCACTTTCTGCTTGGCCCCGCGGGGGCGGCGGGCATGGCCTGGCAGCTAGATAGCGGGAGCCGAGGATGAGCCAGGTCGGCAGTTACCAGTCCGCCAGTCACAGCCATGTCGGCATGGTCCGCCAGGTCAACGAGGACGCCTGCCTGGACATTCAGGAAGCCGGGCTCTGGGCGGTTGCCGACGGCATGGGCGGGCACGCGGCCGGCGACTTCGTCAGCAACCTGATTATCGATAGCCTGCGCCGGGTTCCGGTGGAGCCGGAGCTGCCGGTGTATCTCCAGGCCTTGCGCGCTGTGCTGGCCAGGGTCAACCAGGCGGTGCGCGACGAGGCGGCGCGGCGCGGCGTCAGCATGATGGGCAGCACCCTGGTGCTGCTGGCCGCGCGGGGCAGCCAGGCGTGCTGTATCTGGGTCGGCGACAGCCGCCTGTATCGCCTGCGCGATGGCAGCCTGAGCCTGCTCAGCCACGACCACAGCTATGTCCAGGACCTGGTCGACAGCGGCGCGCTCAGCGAGGAGGAGGCGCGCAGCCACCCCATGGGCAATATCGTCACCCGCGCAGTGGGAGCCCAGGACGACCTGGAACTGGCCGAGACGCAGCTGGAGGTGCGTCCCGGCGATTGCTTTCTGCTGTGCAGCGATGGCCTCAACAAGACCGTCGAAGATCACGAACTGCAAACGGTGCTGGGCTCCCAGGCCCCCTACGAAATGGTTCGCAGCCTGGTGCACCTGGGCCTGACCCGGGGTGCACCGGACAATATCACCGCCGTCGTCGTCAAAGCCTCCTGAGGAATGCAGGCATCCATGGATATCGAAATACCCGGCTATGAGATCGAGAGCGAACTGGGCGATGGGGCCATGGCCACCGTGTACCTGGCGACCCAGCGCTCGCTGGAGCGCAAGGTCGCGCTGAAGATCATGGCCGCGGCGCTGGCTGCCGACCGCAGCTTCTGCGAACGCTTTCTGCGCGAGGGCAAGACCCTGGCGCGGCTGTCCCATCCGCATACGGTGACCATCTACGACATCGGCAATGTCGGCAATTTCTACTATATGGCCATGGAGTACCTGCCCAACGGCACACTCAAGGAGCGCATCGCCGCGGGCCTGAGCGCCGAGCAGGGGCTGGTGTATATCCGCCAGATCGCCTCGGCCCTGGGCTATGCCCACGCCCTGGGCCTGGTTCACCGCGACGTCAAACCGGCGAATATCCTGTTTCGCGCCGACGGGGCGGCGGTGCTCTCCGACTTCGGTATCGCCAAGTCCTTGGAGGACCGCACCCAGTTCACCCAGGCCGGCTTCGCCGTCGGCACCCCCAGCTATATGAGCCCGGAGCAGGCCCGCGGCCAGGATATCGACGGCCGTGCCGACCTCTATGCCCTGGGCGTGGTGCTCTACGAGATCCTCACCGGCAAGCTGCCCTATGTCGGTGCCGACTCGCTGTCCACGGCCCTGGCCCACCTGACCGAGCCGCTGCCCGAACTGCCCCTGGCCCAGGGCCGCTACCAGCCGATCCTGAGCCGACTGCTGGCCAAGGACCCGGCTCAGCGCTTCGCCGACGCCGCGGCGCTGATCGCCGCGCTGGATGCCCTGGGCAGTTTGCCTGCCGAGGCACAGGACAACCAGGCGACCCAGTTCCGCCCCTTGGCCCTGCCGGCAAGCCAGGCCGCGGAGAGTGCGGAGATCGAACTCGGCGGGCTGACGCCGGTATCCCTGAGCATGCCGCCGTTGGCGACTGAGACAGCTAGTCGCGACACCAGCGGCGAGGGACGCAGGAGTGCGGAACAATCCCCAGCCCCGGCAGCCCGTCCCGATACCCCGGCCCGTAGCCCGCGCCTGGCGCTGATCGGCGCGGCGGCAGTGGTTCTGCTGGCCCTGCTCGGCGGCGCTTACTGGCTGTTTCTCGCACCATCCGATACCGCGCCCGAGCAGGCCCAGGTTGACCCGCCCGCATTGGACGGTGGCGTATCCGGGCCAGCCACCGATGGGGCTGCGGCGGCTGGCACCCAGACAGGCGACGTGGATGGCGGTGAGCGACCGCTGCTGATGGCGGGCAAGAAGACCCTGTTCCAGCGGGTGCTGAGCAAGCCCCAGGCGCGGTTCGCCAGCCAGCCCGGTGGTGAAGGGCAGGGCAGCGAGCTGCCGGCCTTTTCGGTGTTCTATGTCTACCAGCGCAAGCAGGTCGACGGGCAGGACTGGCTTGAGGTCGGCGCGTCCAGCACCGGCCAGCGCGATGGCTGGTTGCCGGCCAGTGCACTGAGCGACTGGAAGCAGAGCCTGGTGCTGAGGTTTACCGAGCGTTCGGGGCGTTCGCCGGTGATGTTCCTCGACTCCGCCAGCGCGGTGGAGAGCCTGCTCGGCGACACCACCCAGGCGCGCACGACCCTGCATCGGGCGCAGTTCGAGAATCAGGTGGCCGAGCAGATCGTCGCCCTGGAACCGGTCGACAGCGCCATCCCCCAGGAGCAGTTCTATCTGTTGCCGATCTTCGAATCGCGCGAGACCTACGATAACAACGGCCTGCCGGTGCAGTTGCTCAACGTCGCCTCGATCGACCCCGGCGACAGCGAAGCGGTATTGGGCGATGACAGCCAGAGCCAGCCGCGTTACCAGGGCGAGCAGTTCCGCACCGGTATCGTGCTGGTGGTCGACACCTCGGTGTCGATGCAGCCCTATATCGACCGGGTCAGCCAGGTGGTGCAGGAACTGCATCAGCAGATCGCCAGCCGTGGCGACCTGGACAGCGTCAGCTTCGGTCTGGTGGGCTTTCGCAGCAATGTCGAGAAGACCCCGGGGCTGGAGTATGTCGCCCGCACCCTGGTGACCCTGGACGAAGGCCGCGATGCCCAGCGTTTCGTCGAGCTGGCCCGCCAGGTCAAGGCCACCCATGTTTCCAGTCATGCCTTCAACGAGGATGCCTTCGCCGGGGTGATGGAGGCGGTCGAGGGCATGGACTGGAGCCCCTACAGCGGCCGCCTGATCCTGCTGGTCAGCGACGCCGGGGCGCTGCGCAAGAACGATCCGCTGAGCCGTACCCAGATGAACGAGGCCGAGGTGCGCGAGGCGGCGCTGCGCAAGCAGATCAAGATCTACGCCCTGCACCTGCGCACGCCACTGGGCAAGGACAACCACGGCTTCGCCGAGCAGCAGTACCGCAGCCTGACCGCCGACGCCAACCCGCAGATCGGCGACCTGTATATCCCGGTGGCCGATGGCGAGGTGGGCAAGTTCGGCCAGACGGTGGCCGAGATCGGGCTGATCTTCGCCGAGCTGGTCAACCAGGTGGCGAACAATCAGGTGCTCAAGCCCAGCGAGCATCAGTCCAGCCACAGCATCGCGGCCAAGACCACGGCCATCGGCTACGCCATGCATATGGATTTTCTCGGCCGCCGCAGCGCCGTGCAGGCCCCGCAGCTGGTCACCGCCTGGACCGCCGACCACGACCTGACCAACCCGAGCCTGCCGGCTTTTCAGGTGTGCGTACTGCTGACCAAGTTGCAGCTCAACGACCTGCAGCAATCGCTCAAGCTGATCGTCGATGCCGCGCGCCGCACCCAGACTGCTCCCAAGGATTTCTTCCAGGAAATCGCCAGCGCCAGCGCCTATATGAGCCGCGATCCCAGCGCGCTGAAACAGGGCAGCAACCTGGCCGAATCGGGAGTGCTCGGCGAATACCTGGAAGGCCTGCCGTACCGCAGCAAGTCGCTGAATATGACCCAGGACCTCTGGCTGTCCCTGAGCGTGGCCGAACAGGAGGACTTTATCGACGAGCTGGAATCGAAGATCCGCCTGTATGAAACCTTCCACAACGACATCGCCAACTGGGTCCGGTTCGGCGCTGCGCAACCGGGCGATGCGCTCTACCGCGTACCGCTGGCGACCTTACCCTGATGCTGCGCCTGCGCGATATTCGCAAAAGCCGTGGCGCGGGCCGCAACGGCTATAGCCTGCTGGTGCCGCGCCTGGACCTGCGGCCGGGCCAGCGCCTGGCGCTGGTCGGGGCCAGCGGCAGCGGCAAGAGCACCTTGCTCGATCTTCTGGCCCTGGTCCTCAGTCCGGACCCCGGCGGCAGCCTGGAACTGACTCGCGACGGCCACATCAACGACATCGCCGGGCTCTGGCGGCATGGCCGTCAGGATCTGCTGGCCGAGCTGCGCAGCCGCGCCATGGGCTATGTGCTGCAGACCGGCGGCCTGCTCGGCTTTCTCGATGTACGGCGCAATATCGGCCTGTCCCGCGCCTTGCTGGGCCTGGCCGAGGACGCCACCGTGCAGCGTCTGGCCGAACGTCTGGAAATAGCCGACCAGCTGGACAAGCTGCCGGCGGCGCTCTCGGTCGGCCAGCGCCAGCGGGTCAGCATCGCCCGGGCCCTGGCCCACGCCCCGGCCATCGTCCTGGCCGACGAGCCAACCGCATCGCTCGACCCGGTGAATGCCGAGCGGGTCATGCAGCTGCTGGTGGCCCAGGCCGAGGAGCAGGGGGCCTGTATCGTCGTGGCCACCCACGACGAGGCCCTGGCCCAGCGCGTCGGCCTGCAGCTACAGCGCCTGCAGGTGCAGCGCAACCTCGATGGCGGGGTCACCGCCACCCTGCTGGAGGCCGGCTGATGCGCCTGAAGCTGATGAGCCAGCTGGCCTGGTACGACTACCGCTGCGACGGCCGCCTGTCGACCTGCGCGGTGCTGGCCCTGGTGGCGGTGCTGGCACCGCTGCTGGTGTTGTTCGGCCTCAAGTTCGGCCTGATCAGCACCCTGACCGAACGCCTGGAACGCGACCCCAGCGTGCGTGAAATCATCCCCCTGGGCGGTGCCCGCTTTACCGCCGAGGCGATTGCCGAGCTGGCCGAGCGCGGTGATGTGGCCTTCGTCCTGCCACGCACCCGGCAGATCGCCGCCACCGCCGAGCTGAGCCACGGCGACCAGCAGCTGACCGTGGAGATGATTCCCACGGCCCCCGGCGACCCCCTGGTGGCACCGGCGCTGCTGCCGTTACCGGCCGACGCGTTGCTGCTCAGTCAGCGCGCCGCGGAAAAGCTCGGGGTCAAGGCCGGTGACAGCCTGGGCGCGGCCTTTGGCCGGCAAGTCGGTGGGCGCGTGGAATATCGGCGCAGCGTCCTGCGGGTGCAGGGGGTGCTGCCACTCGCGGCCTTTCCCCGTGACGCCCTGTTCGCCTCGCTGAGCCTGCTGGAAGCGGCGGAGGACTACCGCGACGGCCTGGCGCTGGCCGAGCAGGGCTGGCCCGACGGGGCCCTGGCGCAACGCGGCCCGCGCATCTACCCGGGGTTTCGCTTGTACGCCGCCGGGCTCGACGACGTCGAGCCGCTGCGCCTGCACTTTGCCGAGCGCAATCTGGAGGTGGCCACCCAGGCGCAGGCCATCGCCCAGGTGCGTTCGCTCAGCCGCAACCTCAACCTGCTGTTCTGGATCATCGCCGCCCTGGCCCTGGGCGGGGCCTTCGCCGCCATGACCGCCAGCGCCCTGGCGGCGGTGGAGCGCAAGCGCCGCGCCTTGTCGGTGCTGCGTCTGCTGGGTTTTTCGTCCGCCGCACTGGTCGCCTTCGTCGTGCTACAAGCGCTCTATACCGGGGTTTTCAGCCTGTTGCTGGCCTGGGGGCTGTATGGCCTGGCGGAAATTGGCCTGAATCGGCTGTTCCAGCAATCGCCCGGGGAGCAGGCCTGCCGCCTGTTGTTGCAACACTACCTGCTGGCCTTGCTGGCCACCTTGCTGTGCAGCAGCCTGGCCGCCGCTTCCGGCGGCTGGCGGGCGGCGCGGATTGAAGCTTCGGAAGGATTGCGCGATGTCTAGAAGGTTGCCGTTGTGCTGTGCGCTCTTGCTGATTTACGGCTGTTCCGAGGGCGAGCCGCCGACGTCTGCGGGGGCAGCGCCGGCCGCCCAGCAGCCGCCGGCCACTGAGGTCGAGGCAGAGGCCAAGGTGGTCGAGGCGGTAACAGGGACCGAGGCCGCCGAGCCACCCGAGGTTTCCAAGGCCCCCGAACCAGCACCGGCACTTGCCGCAAGCGCCGCCGACGCTGCGGCAGACAATCCCAAACCGCGGGACGACGATGTCAGCCTGCCGCTGCCCTGCGGCGGCGAGATGGTCTTCCGTCATGTCTATATCCTCGCTCGCGGTGCCCTGGACGATAAGGAAATCAGCCTGGGCTATCCCTTTAGCGAAGGTGACCCGGGCTATCAGCAATCCTTTATTGCCGGCTACCGCCGCGACTATATCAACGGCCAGTTTCTTCTCGAGGATCTGCCCAGCGACTGGCAGAGCCTTATCCAGCCGAACCTGCCCAATGGCCAGGCGGATGCGCTGCTCAAGCCCATGCTGTACTTCGTCGGCAAGTACGAGGTCAGCCAGCGCCAGTACCAGCTGGTCATGGCCCAGGCCGCGGCGCTGGCCGGCGAAGGCCCGGAGCCGGCCTGCGCGCCCCCCGGCGGCATGTCGGCACGCCTGCCCCAGGTCAACCTGTCGCGTTTCGAGGCGGAACGTTTCGCCGCGGTCTACAGCGCCTGGCTGCTCAAGCATCACCGCGAGCGCCTGCCGGTCAGCGGCCGCGGCGACAATCCCGAAGACGGCGGCCTGGGCTTCGTCCGTCTGCCCACCGAGGTGGAGTGGGAGTACGCCGCCCGTGGCGGTCACGCGGTCAGCCGCCAGGAGCTGGAAGGACGGCTGTTTCCGCGCAAGGTCGAGGAGGGCGACGACGAGGGCCCGCTGGCCGACTGGGCGGTCTATACCCAGGTGGCCGGCGGTACCGGGCAGGGCGCGCGGCTGCTGCCGGTGGGCATGAAGAAGGCCAACCCGCTGGGCCTGCATGATGTGATCGGCAACGCCGCGGAAATGGTCCATGACCCCTTCCAGATGGTGCATGGCGGCCGGCGGCAGGGCACCTATGGCGGTTTCGTGGTCAAGGGCGGCAACTACCTCGAAGGCGAGATGGCCCTGTTCACCGGGATGCGCCGCGAATACCCGCTGTTCGGCGCAGATGGCCGCGAACAGCGCAACGAGACCACCGGCTTTCGCATCGCCCTGGGGGCCTTGTCGGCACCGCGTTCGCGCTACAAGGCGTTGTTCGAGCAGTGGCAGCGGGAAGGGCGCCTGGCCGGCCTTACCGACGAAATCGCCGATGCCGACGACCCCACGCAACTGCTCGACAGCATTATCGCCAGCAGTGAAGACCCGGACCTGCAAGCGCGCCTGGCGCTGGTCAACGAAGAGCTCAAACGCAACGTTTCGCTGATCGCTCAGCAGCGCCAGGAGGCCGCCGCCAACCTGATCCAGTCGGCTGCCCTGGTCGCGGAAACCGTGAACAACTACAACATCCGCCTGACCAATCTGCAGAACAGCCTGGCCCAGGCGGTCAAGGCCAAGGACCAGGCCTCGGTGCAGCTCTACCAGGCGGCCATCGGCAATGGCCGCACCGCCCTGGACGGCGCAGTGGCGATCTATATCGACAACCTGGCCACCGGCACGCGCTACTCCGATGCGGTGATCCAGGCCCAGTTGCAGCGCACCCGCGAAGAGCTCAACCGCAACCCGGTACTGGGCAAGAGTCTGGTGAAACGGGCTACGCTGTTTGTACAGCACGTCGGTGAATACCGTCAGCAGCGTAAGGCGGCCCCGGCAGTCATCTTGAAGGAACTGCTCGGCCCATGAGGTGCATGCGCAGGTGAGGAAGATGTCCACCGGATAAAACCAGGATGGGATCAATACACTCAAGCACGAGAGAACGACCATGGAATATCGCCACAAGCATCAATTGCTTCGCTCAACCCTGCTCTGCAGCGCGGCTTTTTCCCTTGCCCTGGCCAGCGGCTGCGCCAGTATCAGCGGTGGAGCCAGCGCCAAGGTCGCGGCCACCACCCAGGCCAATTACTACCCCGGCTGCTATGAACCGGTCAGCCAGTTGCGCAGCTCCGATGCGGCAATGCAGAAGACCGTGGCCACCGCAGCGGTTGCCGGTGGCCTGCTAGGCGGCCTGGCCGGAGCCCTGACTGGTGGCGACAACGCCGGGCGCAATGCCCTGATCGGTGCGGCGACCGGTGCCCTGGTCGGTGGCGCGGCCGGCTACTACAGCGAACGGCAGAAGCAGATCGCCGATGACAAGCAGCGTATCGCTTCCTATGGCGGCGATTTCGAGCGCAGCACCATGGATCTGGATCGCAGCATCGTCTACGCCAAGGCCGCCCAGGACTGTTACCAGCGCGAGTTCGACAACCTGCGTGCGGCTCATCGAAACAAGAGCATGAGCGACAGCGAAGGGCGCAGCCGCTTCGCCGAGATTGTCAGCGGTCTGCAGGAGACCAATGCACTGCTGGCCACCGTCGACGGTCGTGCCGGCGAGGACATCAACACCTACACCCAGGCCTACGAGAAGGACCTGCAACAGGTCGGTGTCGAGCGCCAGACCGTGGCGGCCGTGGCCAAGACCCCGGCCCCCGTGAGTCAGCCCAAGGTGGTGCCCAAGGAAGCCGTGGTCACCGAGCAGAAATTGCAGAAGGCCACCGCCAAACGTTCGGAGGCCCAGGCCGTCAGCAGCCGGGGCAGCAGCATGGTCAGCAGTGCCTGTAATAACCCGGATATCGGCGACTGGGGCGGCGATGCCTGCAGCAGTGCCTGAACGGCGCAAACCAGCGCAGCAGAGGGCTCGTGCCCGCTTAATGCTGGCGAAACTGGACGCCATGAACAGCTGAGCTAGGGTACAAGTATGAGAGCGTGAGAGCGCAACGACAGGGATGCATCTATGGATAGATACGTGGTGCTGCCCTTCTGGCTGGCCGGGCAGCACTTTGCAGTGGCGCTCGATAATGTCGTTCGCGTATTGCCGGCATTGCTCAGCACACCCTTGCCCGGAGCCCCGGCAACCGTACGCGGCTTGGTCAATGTGCAGGGCCAGGTGCTGCCGGTGATCGATCTGGCCCGGCGCTTCGACTGGCCCTCGGCTCCGACGACCCTGTGGCAACCCTTTATCTGGCTGCAAACCAGCAAACGCCAACTGCTGCTACCGGTGGAAAAGGTGGCCGCGGTGTGCAGTTGCGTCGCCAGCGATTTCTCCCCGGCCCCCGATCCCCATGTGCCATCCAGCCTGCTCCAGGGCGTGCTGCGCAGCGCGGAGGGCATGCTGCTGATTCAGGATGTCGAGCAACTGCTCTGCGCCGCAGAGGAAAGCCAGCTGGACGCCGCCTTGGCCGAGCAGGGAGGTGACCCCGATGCCAGGGTCTAAACCGTCCTGTTCGGCCCCGCTGCTGGATGCGCTGGTGCACAAGGTTCACCAGCATCTGGGCATGGACTTTTCCGCCCAGCGCAGCGCCGAGCTGCTGCGTCGCCTGCAGTTGCTGGCGGTCGAACAGCAGGTCAGCGATCCGCAGGCCTGGTTGCAGGCGCTGGCCTTTAGCGAATGGGATGCCGCGCTGATACAGCGCCTGGTACCGGCCTTCAGTGTTGGCGAAACCTATTTTCGCCGCGACCCGGAAACCTTCGATTGGCTGGCCCAGCACCATCTGGCCGGCCTGCTGGCGCGTCGCCGGCAAAGCGGGCAACGCAGCCTGCGCCTGTGGAGTGCCGGCTGCTGCACCGGCGAGGAGGCCTATAGCCTGCTGTTTCTGCTCGATGAGTTGCTGGGCGAGGAGCGCGATAGCTGGACGCTGGAGCTGGTTGCCAGCGATATCAGTGCACAATTTCTCGCCAGGGCCGAGCAGGCCCTGTATGGCAGCAACGCCTTTCGCCGCAACGAAAGTGCCTTCCGCCAGCGCTATTTCCAGGCCGAAGGCCGCCAGTGGCAGGTTCGCCCGGCCTGGCGCGGACGCATCCGCTTTCGCCAGTTCAACCTAATCGACGAAGGCCAGGATTACCTGCTGCCTGAGGCCGATCTGATTCTGTGTCGCAATGTGCTGATGTATTTTTCGCCGACCCGGGCCGCGGCGGTGGTCAAACGCCTGCTCGGCTGCCTGGATGACGAGGGGTTGCTACTGCTCGGCGCAGTCGAAGCCGGCATCGCCACCCAGGCGGGGCTGACGGGTAGCTGGGCGGGCTGCAATTACGCCCTGAACCGCCACGCTGGCCAGGCCACCGCGGCCGCTCCGGCCATGGCAGCGCTAGCCACCGTCGTAAGTCAGGCTGAGCTCGCCCCCCACCGCACTCGCCATAAACGCGAAGATGCGGCGGCCCCCGTGCCGCCGGTCACACGCCAGGCCGTCGCCCCGGAGGAACACTGGCAGCAGGCCCAGCAAGCCCTGGCCGCCGGCCACTATCCGGCGGCCCGCGCAGCCCTGCTGGCCTATCTGGCCTGCGCCGGTCTGAGCCGCGGGCAACAGCACCAGGCCTGCCTGCTGGCCGCGCGCAGCTGGGCCGATCAGCATTGCCTCGACGAGGCCCGGGACTGGTTGCAGCGGGCCCTGCAACTGCAGGCCGACTCGGTGCCCGCCTATTGGCTGCAGGCCCAGTTGGCGCAGCACGGCGGTGATGATGCGGCCGCGCTGCAGGCCCTGCACAAGGCCCTGTATCTGCAGCCCGAATTTATCCTCGGCTACTTTCTTCAGGCCCGCCTGCTGAGCGCCCAGGGGCGTACCCAGGCTGCCACCAAGGCGCTACGGGTTTGCCAGCAATTACTGCAGCAACAGAGCGGCGATAGCCTGGTGCCCCTGGGCGATGGCATCAGCTGCGGCCAGTTGCTGCTTGTGTGCCAACAATTGCAGGAGGCCGCGCCATCATGCCCGAGCCGATAAGCTGGGATCAGCTGCGCGAGCGCCTGGGCGAACTCGAACGCCGCCTGGGCGAAGGCAGCGCTATCAGCGCCAATGAGTTGAACGCGCGCCTGGCCGCCCGTACCCGCCAATGGGCCGGGGCCGCGCAGCCGGCGGAGCTTGGCGAGCAGCTCGAGGTGCTCAGTTTCAGCTTGAGTGATGAGCTGTATGCCATCGGCAGCGAACATGTCGCTCAGGTACTGCCACTCAACCAGTACACGCCCTTGCCCAATACCCCGGCCCATGTGCTGGGCATCGTCAATGTGCGCGGGCGCATCGTTTCGGTGCTGGATCTGCGGGTGTTGTTCGAGTTACCCCGCGCCAGCCTGTCGGACCGCAGCTTTCTGCTGATTTTGCATAGCGCAGAGATGGAATTCGGTTTGCTGATCGACCGCGTGCTCGGGGTGGGCCAGATCAGCTGCGCCAACCTGCAGAAGGACCTTCCCAACCTGAGTGGGGTGCGCGCCAGCTATCTGCTGGGGGTGACGACAGAACAATGCACGGTGCTGGACGGCGCACGCCTGCTGGGCGACCCGGACCTGCGCGTTATGGCTGAGTAATCGCACAGTAGAGAGGGACACGGATGATGCTGAGGATTCTGCGATTCAATATAGGTAGCAAGTTGCTTCTGGCGTTCGCCCTGCTGATTCTGGGCTTTGGCGGCCTGCTGTTCGCCACCCTGGAGCGCTTTGTCGAGTTGCAAGCCAGCGAGGAGACACAGTTTCAGCGTAACTACGAGCGGATTTCCGCGGTCAAGGAGCTGCGCATCAATATCGCCGCCCAGCGCAGCGAATTGCTTCTGGCGATCAACCCGGGGGCTCGCGGCGAGCTGGACGAGCGCGAGGAGCAGATTCGCCAGCGCAGCGCCGACAATGAGCGTCTGATCAAACAGCTGCGCAAGACGGTCAGCGGCGATCCCCAGGCCAGTGAGCTGCTTGAGCAATTGCTCGACGTGCGCAACGCCATGGTCCATACCCGCGCCACGCAACTGCAACTGATCCGCAACGAGCAGCTGGAGGAGGCGCTGCAGCTGAGCAGCGGCGTGCAGCTGGAACGCTTCGAGGCGATTCATGCGCTGGGCCTGCAGCTGGCCACGCTGACCGAGCAGCGCGTTGGCGAAACCCTGGAGGCTTCACGCCAGAGCCTCGAAACCCTGCGCGAACGCATCCGCAACCTGAGCCTGCTGCTGGTCGCCGTAAGCGCCGTGCTGGCCTGGCTGCTGAGCCGGCATATCGCCCTACCGCTGGCTCGCCTGACCGGGCTGGCCGAGCAGATTGGCCGTGGCGAGATCCCGCGCGAGATCAGCACTAGCCTGCGTCAGGACGAAGTGGGGCGGCTGGCTCAGGCGTTCGGGCTGATGAGCCAGTACCTGCGCGAACTGGTGCAGGAGATGAATGAAGGTATCTCGGTGCTGGCCAGCTCCAGCGAAGAGATTCTCGCCGCCACCAGCCAGGTGGCCAGCAGCACCCAGGAAACCGCCACGGCCATCAGCG
>CAZOEC010000075.1:0-24784 GCA_964578635.1 uncultured Pseudomonas sp. | reverse complement strand
GGCAACGATGATCAGGTTCTGCTTGCGGTTCATGTAGGTCTCGATCGCTTCCCACATGCGCATGACCTTGCCTTCCGGCTCGACGCGGGCCAGCGAACCTTTCTTCACTACGCCGTCAACAACGGCCATTTCATTGACCAGTTCTTTGTTGGCGAAAGTAGCGCGCTGCGCCGTCAGGTGGTCGCCGCGGTGGGTGGCGTAGGAGTTGAAGTCCTCCTCCGGCAGGCCCATCTTGTGCAGGTACTCACCGGCGGCCGAACTCATCTGGATCGCGTTGGACGGCGACAGGTGGTCGGTGGTGATGTTGTCCGGCAGGATTGCCAGCGGCAGCATGCCCTTGAGGGTACGCTCCCCGGCCAGCGCGCCTTCCCAGTACGGCGGACGGCGGATGTAGGTGGACATCGGGCGCCAGTCGTACAGCGGGCTTTCCGCTTCCTCGATAGTGCCCAGATCGAACATCGGGATGTAAATCTGCTTGAACTGCTCCGGCTTCACCGAGGCGGCAACGATGGCGTCGATTTCCTCGTCGCTCGGCCACAGGTCCTTCAGGGTGATCGGGTTGCCCGCCTTATCGGTACCCAGCACGTCCTGCTCGATATCAAAGCGCACGGTACCGGCGATGGCGTAGGCCACGACCAGCGGCGGCGACGCGAGGAAGGCCTGCTTGGCGTAGGGGTGGATACGACCGTCGAAGTTGCGGTTACCGGACAGCACCGCCGTGGCGTACAGATCGCGGTCGATGATTTCCTGCTGGATCAGCGGGTCCAGCGCGCCGGACATGCCGTTGCAGGTGGTGCAGGCGTAGCCGACGATGCCGAAGCCGAGCTTTTCCAGCTCCGACAGCAGACCGGCATCTTCAAGGTACAGCTTGGCGACCTTGGAGCCCGGAGCGAAGGAAGTCTTGACCCACGGCTTGCGCAGCAGACCCAGCTCGTTGGCCTTCTTCGCCAGCAGGCCGGCGGCCACCACGTTGCGTGGGTTGGAGGTGTTGGTGCAGCTGGTGATGGCGGCGATGATCACCGCGCCATCTGGCAGCAGACCTTCGGCTTCCTCGACCTTGGACGCCGCCAGCATGGCGTCGCCAGCAATGCCGCGCTCTTGCAGTGCCGAAGTCGGCAGGCGCTTGTGCGGGTTGGACGGGCCAGCCATGTTGCGCACCACGGTAGACAGATCAAAGCTCAGTACGCGCTCGTACTCGGCGCTGACCAAGGCATCGGCCCACAGACCGGTGGTCTTGGCGTAGTTCTCTACCAGCTCGATCTGCTCCGGCTCACGACCGGTGAGCTTGAGGTAATCGATGGTTTGCTGGTCGATGTAGAACATCGAAGCGGTGGCGCCGTATTCCGGGCACATGTTGGAAATGGTCGCGCGGTCGCCGATCGACAGGCTATCCGCACCCGGGCCGAAGAACTCGACCCAGGCACCGACCACGCGCTCCTTGCGCAAGAACTCGGTGATGGCCAGGACGATGTCGGTGGCGGTAATGCCAGGCTGGCGCTTGCCAGTGAGCTGCACGCCGACGATGTCGGGCAGGCGCATCATCGACGGCAGGCCGAGCATCACAGTTTCCGCTTCCAGACCGCCGACCCCGATGGCGATCACGCCCAGGGCATCGACGTGCGGGGTGTGCGAGTCGGTACCCACGCAGGTATCCGGGAAGGCCACGCCGCCACGAGCCTGAATCACCGGGCTCATTTTCTCCAGGTTGATCTGGTGCATGATGCCGTTACCGGCCGGGATCACGTCGACGTTCTTGAACGCGGTTTTGGTCCACTCGATAAAGTGGAAACGGTCCTCATTGCGACGGTCTTCGATGGCGCGGTTCTTGGCGAAGGCGTCCGGGTCGAAGCCTGGAGCTTCCACGGCCAGGGAGTGGTCGACGATCAGCTGGGTCGGCACCACCGGGTTGACCTTGGACGGGTCACCGCCCTTCTCGGCGATGGCGTCACGCAGGCCAGCCAGGTCGACCAGTGCGGTCTGGCCGAGGATGTCGTGGCAGACCACGCGAGCCGGGTACCAGGGAAAATCCAAGTCCTGCTTGCGCTCAATCAGCTGCTTGAGCGAATCGGTCAGCGCATCCGGCTCGCAGCGGCGTACCAGCTGCTCGGCCAGCACGCGGGATACGTAGGGCAGCTTGGCATAGGCACCGGGGGCGATGGCATCCACCGCCTCGCGGGTGTCGAAATAGTCCAGCGCCGTGCCGGGCAGGGATTTGCGGTATTGGCTGTTCATTTTATTTACGGTCCTTGAGCGGCACAAACTTCAAATCTTCCGGGCCGACATAGTTGGCGCTCGGGCGAATGATCTTGCCGTCAATGCGTTGCTCGATCACATGGCTGGACCAGCCCGAGGTGCGGGCGATGACGAACAGCGGGGTGAACATGGCAGTGGGCACGCCCATCATGTGGTAGCTGACGGCGCTGAACCAATCGAGGTTGGGGAACATCTTCTTGATTTCCCACATGGTCGATTCCAGACGCTCGGCAATGTCGTACATCTTCATATTGCCCTGCTCCACCGACAGCTCGCGGGCCACGTCCTTGATCACCTTGTTGCGCGGGTCGCTCACGGTGTAGACCGGGTGGCCGAAGCCAATCACCACTTCCTTCTTCTCCACACGAGCGCGGATATCGGCCTCGGCCTCATCGGCGTTGTCGTAGCGCTTTTGAATCTCGAAGGCCACTTCGTTGGCACCGCCGTGCTTGGGCCCGCGCAACGCGCCGATGCCGCCGGCGATGCAGGAATACATATCCGAGCCGGTACCGGCGATCACCCGCGAAGTAAAGGTGGAGGCGTTGAATTCATGCTCGGCATACAGGTTGAGCGAGGTGTGCATGGCGCGCACCCAGGACTCGCGCGGCTTCTCACCGTGCAGCAAATGCAGGAAATGCCCACCGATGGAATCGTCGTCGGTTTCCACCTCGATGCGCTTGCCGTTGTGGCTGAAGTGATACCAGTACAGCAAGGCGGAACCCAGCGAGGCCATCAGCTTGTCGGCGATGTCACGGGCACCGGGGTGGTTATGGTCGTCCTTCTCTGGCGACAGGCAACCCAGTACCGACACGGCGGTGCGCATCACATCCATCGGGTGGGCGGACGGCGGCAGCTGCTCGAGCGAGACCTTCAGCGCCGCAGGCAACCCACGCAGGGCCTTGAGCTTAGCCTTGTAGCCTGCAAGCTCGGCAGCGTTGGGCAGCTTGCCATGGACCAGCAGGTGGGCGATTTCTTCGAATTCGCAGCGGTTGGCAAAGTCGAGCACGTCATAGCCGCGGTAGTGCAGGTCGTTGCCGGTACGGCCGACCGTGCACAGCGCGGTGTTACCGGCAGTGGTGCCGCTCAGGGCCACGGATTTTTTCGGTTTGAAGCCTGGGGTGGTTTCGGGGGTAGCGCTCATCGCGGGTCTCTCCTCATCTAATCCGGTTATTTCTTATTGTGCGCGGGCCGGCCGAGCAGATCGGGCGGCCCGCATGCCGGTCACTTCTTGGCGGCAAACAACGCGTCGAGGCTCTGCTCGAAGGCGTGGTAATTGATGCGCTCGTACAACTCCATGCGAGTCTGCATGGTGTCGACAACATTCTTCTGCGTACCGTCGCGGCGTACGGCCATATAGACGTTCTCGGCCGCCTTGTTCATGGCGCGGAAGGCCGACAGCGGGTACAGCACCAGGCCGACATCCACCGAGGCCAGCTCTTCGGTGGTGTACAGCGGCGTGGCACCGAACTCGGTGATATTGGCCAGAATCGGCGCTTTCACCCGGTCGGCAAAGGTCTTGTACATCGCAAGTTCCGTGATCGCTTCCGGGAAGATCATATCGGCACCAGCCTCGACACAGGCCGCGGCGCGGTCCAGTGCTGAATTCAGGCCTTCCACCGCTAGGGCATCGGTGCGCGCCATGATCACAAAGCTGTCATCGGTACGGGCATCGACGGCCGCCTTGATGCGGTCGACCATCTCCTGCTGGGTCACGATCTCCTTATTAGGACGGTGGCCGCAGCGCTTGGCACCGACCTGATCCTCGATATGAATCGCCGCCGCGCCGAACTTGATCATCGACTTTACAGTGCGCGCGACGTTGAACGCCGAGGCACCGAAGCCAGTGTCGACATCCACCAGCAGCGGCAGGTCGCAGACATCGGTGATACGGCGTACATCAGTGAGCACGTCATCCAGGCCGGTAATGCCCAGATCTGGCAGCCCGAGGGAGCCCGCCGCCACGCCGCCGCCGGACAGGTAGATCGCCTTGAAACCGGCGCGTTTGGCCAGCAGCGCGTGGTTGGCGTTGATCGCGCCAATGACTTGCAGCGGATGCTCTTCGGCAACGGCATCACGGAAACGCTGGCCGGGACTTTTCAAGCTCATGACTCACCTCGGGTTTTGGCTGTCTTGGGATGCGCGCCCTGCCCCATGGTCATGGCGTAGTGGCGCTCGATATTGCGTTTGGAGGCACCGATATGTCGGCGCATCAACAACTCGGCCAGCTCACCGTCACCGTCGGCAATGGCATCGAGAATACGGTGGTGCTCGGCAAACGCCTGGCGCGGCCGATTGGGTGTGGCGGAGAACTGTAGGCGGTACATGCGCACCAGCTGATACAACTCGCCACAGAGCATCTGGGTCAGGGTCTTGTTGCCGCTGCCCTGGATAATCCGGTAGTGAAAGTCGAAATCGCCTTCCTGCTGGTAGTAACCGACACCGGCCTTGAAGGCCGCGTCCTGCTCATGCAGATCGAGCACCCGGCGCAGATCGTCGATTTCCGCCGCAGTCATGCGCTCGGCCGCCAGACGACAGGCCATACCCTCCAGGGACTCGCGAATCTCATACAGCTCGATCAGCTCCGCATGGCTCAGCGAGACCACCCGCGCACCAATATGGGGAACCCGTACCAGCAGGCGCTGTCCTTCTAGGCGATGGATGGCTTCACGCAGAGGGCCACGACTGATGCCGTAGGTTCGCGCCAGCTCGGGCTCGGAAATCTTGCTGCCCGGGGCGATCTCACCCTTGACGATGGCGGCCTGGATGCGCCGGAAGACCTGCTCGGAAAGGGTTTCCGAATCTTCCTGGGGCGATTCGAGCGACTCTATGACATCGAGCATATTGTTGACACTCGCCTTGGTATTTGCCGAAAAACTACTCTCAGCAGGCATTGATGTCAAACCAAAACAGGATACTGTCGACAATGTTAGCCCCCTACTTTAGCCGATAGCAGCCGCGACCTTACTTGCAAAAACCGCCATAAGCGCCTGTCATCACAGAAAAATCCCATGATAGAATGCAGCCCTCTTGTGCCTGGCAGAGCATTTCCAGGCAGCCTGCTAGACTTCAGATAAGCTGTTTGATGCAAACCAGCCATGCCTGCCGGTCGTTCTGATCAACCGTTTGCGCTACATCCGATAGGACTTATGAGACTGAAGCTCTCCCTACTACTGCTATGCCTAGTGTTTTTCCCCGGTTTGAGTCTCGCCGAGGAAAAAACCATCTATGGTCTCAATGAATACGTTCGCCTGTTCGATCTCGACCTGAAACTGGCGGCAAAACTCGATACCGGTGCGAAAACAGCGTCCTTGAGTGCCCGCGATATCAAACGTTTCAAGCGCGACGGCGAAACCTGGGTACTCTTCTATCTGGCCATCGACGAAGCACACAGCAGCCCCATCGAGCGGCCCCTGGCGCGTATCAGCAAGATCAAGAGACGCGCCGGCGACTATGATCCAGACGAAGAAAAGACCTATACCGCGCGCCCGGTAATCGAAATGGATATCTGCATGGGCCGGGCCCTGCGCACAATCGAAGTGAACTTGACCGACCGTAGTGCTTTCCAATACCCGTTGCTGATTGGCTCCGAAGCGCTGAAAAACTTTACGGCTCTGGTCGACCCAGCTCTTAAATACGCAGCAGGAAAACCTGCCTGTACCCCTGACGCCAACCTTGGTGAGTAACCTTCATGCGCTCTCTTAACCTGCATCTGAAAGTCCTGGTCATACTCCTGGTGAGTCTGGGCGTTCTGATTACGGGCTATCAGATATTCATCCTCGGCATTCCGGTGACCGAAGATGAAACTGACGATCTGTGGAATATCGATGCCAAAGTCGAGTTCCAGGCCAGTCCTCGCGAGCCGGTCAAACTGCAAATGTTTGTACCGCCGCTGAATCAGGATTACGTCAGCCTCAACGAGAGCTTTATCTCGAACAACTATGGCGTGAGCATCAACCGCGTCGATGGCAACCGCAAAGTCACCTGGTCCGCCCGCCGCGCCAGCGGCAAGCAGACCCTGTACTACCGCCTGGTACTGACCAAGCGTTACAGCGGTGAGCAGATCGCCGCCAAGGGTCCGATCTTCCGCGACCGCATCCCTGTGGAAGGGGCCGAGAAGATTGCCGCAGAGGCCTTGCTCGCGCCGATCCGGCAGCACTCGGCGGACGTCGAAACCTTTATTACCGAGACCATCAAGCGGGTTAACAACAGCAACGACGACAACGTCAAGCTGCTGCTGGGCGGCGACGCCTCCACCGAAAACAAGGCCCGCGTCATCGAGCTGCTGCTGTCCATCGCCCATGTGCCTATGCAGCGTCTGCACACCATCCGCCTGGTCGCCGAAACCCTGCAGAGCCCGGAGCTCTGGCTGCGCAGCTTCAATGGCGAGAACTGGCTGTACTTCAGCCCCGAGTCGGGCGAGCAAGGCCTGCCGGCCGATCGCCTGGTCTGGTGGATCGGTGATGACGACCTGGTCAGCCTGGAAGGCGGCAAGCAGGCGCAAGTCAGCTTCAGCCTGAACAACAGCGAGATGAACGCCATTCGCCTGGCCAAGCTGACCGACGAAAACACCGACGCCAACTTCCTCGAATACTCGCTGTACGGCCTGCCGCTGCAAACCCAGCAGACCTTCATGATCATGGTGATGATCCCGATCGGCGTGCTGGTGATCCTGATCCTGCGCAACCTCGGCGGCCTGCAGACACTCGGCACCTTCACCCCGGTACTGATCGCCCTGGCCTTCCGCGAAACCCAGCTGGGCTTCGGCATCATCCTGTTTACCGTGATTACCACCCTGGGCCTGTCGCTGCGCTCCTACCTCGAACACTTGAAGCTGCAGATGCTGCCCAGGCTGTCGGTGGTGCTGACCTTCGTGGTGGTGCTGATCGCGGTGATCAGTCTGTTCAGCCATAAACTCGGCCTGGAGCGCGGTTTGTCCGTTGCCCTGTTCCCGATGGTGATTCTGACCATGACCATCGAACGCCTGTCGATCACCTGGGAAGAACGCGGCGGCGGCCATGCCTTCAAGGTGGCCATCGGCACCCTGTTCGCCGCAACCCTGGCGCACCTGCTGATGAGCGTGCCGGAGCTGGTGTACTTCGTCTTCACCTTCCCGGCGATCCTGATGATCCTGGTGGGCTTTATGCTGGCAATGGGTCGCTATCGCGGCTATCGCCTGACCGAACTGTTCCGCTTCAAAGCCTTCCTCAAGGACTAATGCCATGTTCGGTCTGATCAAGACGTGGAAAGCCCTTGAAGCCAAAGGCATCATGGGCATCAACAGGCGTAACGCGGACTATGTGCTGAAGTACAACAAACGGCACCTCTACCCGATCGTCGATGACAAGATCATCACCAAGCAGCGCGCCATTGAAGCGGGCATCGATGTGCCGGAAATGTATGGCGTGATCGAGACCGAGAAAGGCATCGACAAGCTGCGTGAGATCATCGGCGACCGCCCGGACTTCGTCGTCAAGCCGGCCCAGGGGGCCGGCGGTGACGGCATTCTGGTAATCGCCGACCGTTTCGAAGACAAGTACAAGACCGTCTCCGGCAAGATCATCAGCCATGAGGAGATCGAACATCAGATCTCCAGCATCCTCACCGGCCTCTATTCCCTGGGCGGCCACCGTGATCGCGCGCTGATCGAATACCGCGTCACCCCGGACCAGATCTTCAAGAGCATCAGCTACGAAGGCGTACCGGACATCCGCATCATCGTGCTGATGGGCTACCCGGTGATGGCCATGCTGCGCTTGCCGACCCGCCAGTCCGGCGGCAAGGCCAACCTGCACCAGGGTGCCATCGGTGTCGGCGTGGACCTGGCCACCGGCGTGACCCTGCGCGGCACCTGGCTGAACAACAAGATCAGCAAGCACCCGGACACCACCAACGCGGTGGACGGCGTACAGCTGCCCAACTGGGACGGCTTTATGAAGCTGGCCGCCGGTTGCTACGAGCTGTGTGGCCTCGGTTATATCGGTGTCGACATGGTGCTGGACCAGGACAAGGGCCCGTTGATTCTCGAACTCAATGCTCGCCCCGGTCTGAATATCCAGATCGCCAACGACTGCGGCCTGACCCATCGCGCCCATGCCGTGGAAGCGCGTATCGCCGAACTGACCAAGCAAGGCGTGCAGGAAAGCCCTGAAGAGCGCATGCGCTTCTCCCAGCAGCTGTTCGGCCATGTGCCCATGGCCGAAATCTGATTGTCGAGTCCCATTAAAAAGCCCGGATTTTATCCGGGCTTTTTAATTTTATAAGTGCTGCAACCTGGCCATCGAACACTCAACGCACAATGGCCAGCTCGAAGGAGCCCTCATCGCCATGGGCATGGGCCTGCATGCCCGCCTCGTCCGTCGCCAGGGCCTGCAGCGGCCTTTTGAAGGGTTTGTTATCCAGAGTCTGCAGGTTGCGGTCCTCATCGGTGGTCAACAACAGCACATAGCGCTCCCCTGCTGCTGCCTTGACCTGCACCGTGCCCTCGATAAAGGCATAGCGGTACCAGGTTTCGCCATGTAGACGGTAAACCGCATCGCTGACCAGGCGAGTCGGTCGCTTGTGCTCATCGAGAAACAGCACCGAAGGATAGAGCACCCGCTTATTGGCGAAGCTGCGGATGCGCAGGCCAAAGTCATGCTGCGAGCGCGGCAACCTGAGCGCGGCGTAGTAGCTCTTGCCCATGGGGAATGCCAGGCTGGGGGAAAAACGATTGAGTTCCTCATAACGCGGCTCGTCGGCGCTCAGGGGCCTGAAGGCATCCTCGGCCAGCTGCGCGCAGCACAGTGTCAGCAGCGCCTCATAACGGCCGCTATCCGGCTGTTCACTGCCCGCCAGCAACGCCTGCATGGCCGCTGTCGGCTGGCCATCGAGCCCGGGCAGCTCGATCTGCTGGCGAGCGAATTCAAGCTCACGGCCCTGGCTGAAGGCCGTGTTGCCGGGAACTGATGCGCTCGCGCGCGCCTGCCCGGGCACCGCATCGTTACGCATGCGGCCCTGTTCGTCGACCCAGGTGAAATAGCGCCCATCGCGCTCGGAACGAGCAAAGTCGCGCCCTTCCAGTACATCGGAACTGATGTAGTCGCTGGAGCGCTCGCCAGTGCCCAGCAGCATCTCATTCGCACCGCCCTGCAACTGGCTGCCGGCATGAAAGCTGTTCTGCAGATTGCCGTTGGCATCCACCCAGGTGAAATAGCGCCGCTTGCTCTCGCCGGCCGCCTGCCCCCCCGGCCAGCCGCCCGCCCCTTGCTGCTTGAAGCGGGCCTGGTCGCTGAGGCTGATATTGCGCGCTGCCAGGCGCTGATGGGCGGCATAACTGGCATCGACAAAGGTGTTGTGCACCCGCCCCTGATCATCCACCCAGGTCAGGTAGCGCCCGCCGGCCTCAGCCGAGGCAGCGCCAATCAGGCAGCAGCTCAACAACAGCGCACGCATGACAAGGCTCCTAGAAGGTGGTGCGGTAAGTCAGGGCCAGGACATAGGCCTTGACGCTGGTCTTCACGTCGAGATCGGCATAGGGGTTGTATACCATGCTGTCGATATCCGAACAGTTGATATTGCAGCTGGAGCGCGCCGGGATGTCCTGCTTGCTCACCAGGTAGTTGAACCCGATATCGATCACCGTGTCCTTGTCCCACTGGTAACCGGCCCCCAGGCCATACAGATGGGCATCGCCCAGAGGGGCCAGGGCGTCGGCCTTGTTCCCGGGAATCGCCGAAGGACGCGGTTCGTACCCCATGCGCAGGCTCAGGCGGTCATTGACCTGATATTCGACCCCCACAGCCCAGCTCCATACCGACTCGTAGCCACGATCCAGGATGATGCTGTTCGAGGTGGCGTTCTCCGGGGAAAACAGGCTAGCAATAGTCAGCACGTCCAGTTGACGGTCGAACTCCAGTTCGAACTCGTCCCAGGCGGCGTAATCGGTCCACTTGATATCCAGGTTGATCTGCCAACGGTCATGGGGCTTGAACTTGATGCCCGTGGCGAAGTGTGCCGGGTAGGTCATGTTCAGCGAGACATTGCCCTGTTCCTTGTCGAACAGGCCATCGGGAGTCAGGCTGTTGAACACCGCGCCGATAAAGGAGCTATCCAGGCCCTGCCAGAAGCCCTGCCAGTCCTTGGAATAGTCCACCACGTAGCGGCCCTTGAGGCGCATCTTGGCTTCGCTCTGGTACACCGCGCCCAGGGCAAACCAGTCGTTGGGTTCCCAGAGAAAACCGACGTTCCAGGTTGGCGACAGGGTCTGCTGCATGTCGATATCGATATTGGCGATATCGGTAAAAGGCCCCAGCTCGCCGCCGCAGATATTCAGGAATATCTCGAAGGGATTGCCGTCGACCACGCACAGTGCATCCTGGGCCACACCGATAAAACCGGTGAGGATGCCCGGTGCGCGGAAGTCCTGATTCAGCGCCATGGCCTGATGGGAAAAGCCGATGGAGAGGCCCACGGACAGTTCGTCATTGACCTGATAGGCCAGCGAGGGGGAAAAGTAGGTCAGGCGCTGGATCACCAATTCCTTGCCCTGGTAACGACCAGGATCGTCGTCGTCACGGGCAAAGCCCAGGGCCTGCGGGGTGTACATATTGGTGGCGAAGGTAAACTTCGAACCCGGCGGATTGATCGACAACCCGGCCAGCGGCGCAAACAGCAGCGGCAGCTCGGTGGCCCCACCCACGCCGGGCAGGTACATCATGGCCGCGCTGGCTTTACTCGACGAGTTGGCGACAGAGTCGTTGCTCAACCCCATAAAATTATTGCCATAGTCAGCCGGTGCATCGAAGTCCGCACGGATGTCCATCACCCCGGTGATGAACTTCACCGTGGTCTGCCGACCCTTGAGCTTGCTCAGCGCCGCGGGGTTGTAATGCACCGCATCGACGCCGGTGAAATCGGCGGTTACCGCATTGCCCAGGGCCATGGCCTTGGGGCTGCCAATGGTCAGGTTTTGCGCCAGCTGCGCCTGCGCAGCCCCAGCCCAGAGTGCAAGAACCCCGACAATCGCCTGCCGCAGCAGCGAAATTCGCATCGTCATAAGAAGCTCGCTCGCCGTTATTGGGCCTTCAGGCCTTTGATATCCAAAGGCATGGAGATGCCTAGCAGCACATCCGGCGAGTCTTCCGTCATGCCGAAGCCGGCGTTGACGTTGACGATATGATCGGGCGAAGTGCGCAGCCCCAGCGAGAAGTTCATCACCGCGCTGGTCTGGCCACGGCCCTCGATGTCGCCATCGGCGAAGCTGAAGCGCGGAGCCAGGGAATGGGACATCTGGTAGGACGTCGCCAGCGACACGTCATAGGACAGCGCGTAGGCGAAGCCCATGCTCAGGGAGAAGCTTGAGCCTGGGTCGACTTCCTCCAGCAAGCGCCCACCGCGCACCTGGCCGATGCCCTTGATCGGCATGTTGTAGGTGTACCCCAGGGAACCGAAGAGCACCACCGGGTCGATGACGTAGGACATATTGGCCCCGAAGCCGAGGCTGTAGGAGCCACTGCCGGTGGCCAGATCGGTGCGCGTATTGATGTCGTAGGGACTGTCGCCGGTCGGCAGGCCGAGGCTGGCATACAGGGTGGTCACCGGCTTGCCGCGGGCGGCATTCCAGGGTTGCCAGCGCAGGCTGGCGGAGATATCGCCCAGGCTGTAGGCGTCCAGATCGCGCTCGGTGTCGTACTTGGCCACCAACGGCAGGCGCATGCTGAAGGTCAGGTTGTCCCAGACGCCATAGTCGAAGGTAAAGGAGTTGGTGAAGGTGTGCTGCGCCTCGCTCTGGCCGACCACGCTGAACACGTTATCGCCGGTACGCACGGTTTCGATCACGGTGTCGCGCAGCAGCGAGTAATCGAAGCCATAGGTCAGGGTGCGTTCGCCCTTCTTCAGCAAGGTGTAGCTCTTCTCGGCAGCCTGGAAGACCTCTTCCAGCGCCTTGGCGCTGTCGGCATCGTCTTCCTGCTTGCTCAAGGCATCGCGCGCCTCGTCAACCGAGGCCTGCTCGGCCCATGCCGCTGTACTGACAAGCGCTGTCAGCATGGCCAGCCATACACACCGCAAAACTCTCATGGCAGAGCCCCCAAATATTTATTGTTATGTCGGGCGATTACTTACGACGGATGTACTGTATATCGCCGCCGGAACCCAGCTCCGTGGCCTGGTTCTCGGTGAACTTGGTGATCTGTGGAAACTCGCGGAACGCCAGTAAGCTGATGGTGCGATCATCGATGATACGCAGGTCCTTTTCGCTCAAGGCCAGGGCATTCGGCGGTTCATTGCCACTGGGAAAAATCACGAACAGCACGTTCTGATCCCAGATTTCCTCGAACCTGCTACGGGTAAAACTGATATTGCCCAGCGCCGGGTCGGCGACGAACACATGGTCGTTATAGACATCGCGCACCACCACGAAATGCTTGAAACCGGCATATTCGATGGGCACGATCGCCGGATGCTCCAGCTCGTCCAGATCGCTGAAGGCCGCGCGAAAACCACCGCTGCGGTAACCCAGCGCGGTGACAAAACGCTTCATATCCAGCAGAGAAAAACCGCGACGCTCGACGATCTTGTCGGCTTCGCCAAACTGCAGCAGCCCTTCCATCACCTGGCGTTCCTGCAGATTGCGGCCCAGGTAATAATCCAGCAGCGTGGTCAGCGCCGCCGAGCCACAGCTGTAGTCGTAGGCCTGACGAATCACGTTGCGAAACTGCAACTGGCTCATCGGCTCCAGCACCACCGACTCGCGCAGCGAAGCATTGCCCCCCAGGGGCTGGCTGATATTCACCGTGCCCGGAGCCTGCGGCTTGGTATCCACCGCCTCGGTAAAACCCCATACACCGATGAGACTGCCCAGCAGAATTTCGATCATGCGCCTGCTGTACTCCACTCAAGGGAAAGTCTTATCGACCGGGGCCGATAAGACTTTTGCAAAGCCTAAATCAGGATCTGAACTCAGTGACCCCAGATCTTGACGGTGGTACCGGCCATGTTCAGGTCGCTGATGGCCAGGGAGCCAATGCTGGCGGCAGTGGTATCGCCGACCTTGATGGCACCGACGCTGAGCTGGCCGGTGATGGTCGGCATGCTGATCTGCAATTGCTGAGTTGCCGTACCGCCGATGTCGTTGGTCACCACGTCAACCATGACCGGAGCATCGTCAGCGATGTTGAAGCCGGTGAACGCGATGGTTTCCATACGCAGGGAACCGCCGTTGGTGTCGCCGTCGGTGTAGACGATGCTGCCGATGGTGCCGTTGAAGTTACCGGAAATGCTGATGCCGTCCTGACCGGTCACAGTCGCCAGCGCGCTGTCGTCCATCATTTGCAGGTCAGCTTGAGCCATAAACGGAACAGCCAGAACAGCGGCGGCCAGGGCCAGTTGCTTGAGGGTTTTCATTGTTATTCTCTCCACAGTTCACTAAAGGGTTGTCCCTGGCAGACTGCTGCGGACTCCTGTCCTTACCAGCCGGCGGCTCGCGCCGTTCACCAGGTCTGACACTGCTTCCATAGACGCGTCAGGCTTGGAATCGTGAAGCAGCATGCTTCTCGTCCTGGGGCTAAAACTACTGGCTCAACGCCAGGCTGGCAGCCCATCCAAGGGATGGAGCGCCGGCAACCGCTCTGGCATCAGGCCTCACTCAACAACCCCAGGCTTTTACCCTTCAATACGGCCTGGGTGCGGCTGCGCACGCCCAGCTTGGCAAACAGGTTATGCAGATGCCATTTGATGGTGGCTTCCGACAGATGCACAGCCTGGGCGATGTCGCGGTTCGACAAACCGGCAGCCACATAGCGCAGGATTTCCCGCTCGCGATGGCTAACATCTTGATTTTCATCGAAAGTTTCAAGATCGACGGCCAGGCGACTGCACTGTTCGCGGAGCTGCCCGACCAGCCCCTGCCATTCCCCCGCCAGTTTCGGCTCGACACCGAGCCAGGCCTCGCAGAGCGGCAGCAGCCACAGCGCATCGTCGAGGAACATCCGGCGGTAACCGCTCTGCCAGGCGTCTTCCAGGGTCAGCCTGAGCAGAGCAAAGGCCTTGTCGCTGTTACCTTTGCGCCAGTACGCCACAGAAAGTAACAGGGACAAACGCAGACGCCGGTCACGCTGATGCTCCGCCGTCTGTTTGGCCAGGCAGGCTTCCAGCGCCGCCTGGGCCTTGTCGGCTCGCCGCTCGGACAACGCCAGGCGCGCCTCGCTCAGCACCTGCACGGTTTCCGCATCGGTGTAGCGCCCCGGCGGCAAGACCGCCAGATGACGCTGCAGTTGCAGACAGGTGCGCTCGGCCTCATTCGGCCGGCGCAACCACAGCAGGAACTGCACCTTGCAGCTCATGCCCATGGCGTACACCCGCTCGTACCCCGGGCCATGCAGGGTTTCCAGCCACTCATCGAGCTCCAGCAGCGCCGACTCGCCCTCCCCGGCGAAAAACCGTGCCCGGGCCATGACCAGTTTGCCGCGGCTGATCAGTTCGATCGGGGTTGCCACATCGCGCCAGGTGGTGGCCAAGGGCAGCTCGGCGAGAACCGCCGCATGCCGATCCTGCTCGTAGAGCAGGTCGGCGTAGGCCAGCGCCAGGGGGCCGCCGACCCGGCTGTAGCGGCCAAACACCTGCTCGACCCGAGCCCGGGCACTTTCGGCCAGCACCCGGCCCCGTTCCGGCTGGCCCATTTCCTTGCAGATCAGCGCCTCGATCAGGCTGACCACGGCGTGCAGGTACTCGCTTTCCGCTTGCCGCAAGTTATCGCGGGCCACCGTAATCGACTTGGCCGCCTCGCCGTACTCGCCGAGCAAGGCGTAGGCCGCCGCCTGGATGCAGGACAGGCTGGTGCGAAACACCGGCTGGTTATCCGGCACCAGGGCCAGCCAGTGGCGGGCAACCTTCAGGCAACTTTCCAGTTTGTCCTGATACAGCAACACCAGGGCCTTGAGCACCTGGGCCACCGCAAGCAGTACCAGCAAACCGAAGTGCATGGGTTTGCTGCGCCCCTGCATCAGCCGGGTGCTGACCTCCTCGATCAGGGCTTCGGCTTCGGCATACTTCTGCTCGAACGCCAGCTGCCAGGCATAGAAGATCTGGAACACCGGATGTTCGCGAATCACCTCAGCCGGCACGTCTTTGAGGATCGCCAGGATGCCGTAGACCTGATTGCCGGCAATCAGATTGGCCCCCTGACGCTCGAGCAACTCGGCAGCAAAGCCATAGTCGCGGGCGCGCAGAGAATACTTGACGGATTTATGGGTCAGCTCGTGGCTCTCGCACCAGCGGGCCGCGGCATGCAGTAGGTGAGTCGGGTCGCCGCTCTTGCTCAGACGGCCCTGGAGAAACTCGGCAAACAGGTGGTGATAACGGAACCACTCGCCCTGCTCGTCCAAAGGAATGACAAACAGTTGTTCCTTCTGCAGGCGCTGCAGCATTTGCCCGCCATCGAGCCGCCCGGTCAGGGCATTGCACAGCTCGGCATTGAACTCTTCGAGCACCGAGGTCTGTTCGAGAAAGTGCCGCTGCTCCTCGGGTAGCTGGTCGAGTACGTCCTCGGTCAGGTAATCGGCGATATCGCGCTCGGTGCCCGACAACCCGGCAAGCAGTTCGGGACGGTGCGGGTTGCGCGCCAAGGCCAGCGCCACCAGATGCAGGGCGGTGATCCAGCCTTCGGTGCGGGCATGCAACAGGTCCAGCTCCTGGCTGCTCAGGGGCAACTGCTTGAGCTCATGGAAATAGGCCTCGGTCTCCGCCCGGGTCAGGCGCAGTTCTTCGGCCCGAACCCAGAGCATCCAGGAGGCGTTGACCGGCGGCTTGTCCGCCAGGCGCGACTGGTAGCGGGTACTACCGATCAGATGCACATTGGCCGGCAGTCGCTTGACGAAGTAGTTGATCAGCGGCCCCAGTTCGGCGTGACGGATGCGGTGAAAGTCGTCAAAGAGCAGGTACAGCTCGCCCTGCACCCGTTTCAGATCGGCGATAAAGGAATCGAGCAGCGCCTCGTTGGGCAGGCTGAGATCATCACGCAACAGGCGCGCGGTGTGTTTGCCGAAGCCCGGCAGTTGCGCATCGATGGCGGCGATCAGGTAGTGCAGCAGGCGTTGCGGCTCGCTGTCCGATTCGTCGCAGGACAGCCAGGCGACATGCCCCCCGGACTCCAGCAGACGCAGGCGGAACTGGCTGAGCACGGTGCTCTTGCCGAAGCCGGCCGGCGCGCTCAGCAGAATAAGCCGCTGCCCGCGGGCACTGAACAGGCGCTCGAGCAGGGCCGTACGGGCGAGTAACGGTCGCCCCGAAGATTCGGCGGGAAACAGTTTGGTGCGCAGTACGGGCAGCGCAGCTGGGCGTGGCGGTGGTTGACTGTTCATAGAAGACTCAGTTCGCGGGCACGACGGATGGCTTGCGTGCGATTACGCACCTTGAGTTTTTCGTAAATATTGTGCAGGTGCCATTTGACCGTTCCCAGGGCCAGGGAGAGCTGCTGACCGATCTCGTCATTGGACATGCCCTGGGCCGCCAGGCAGATGACTTCACGCTCACGTTCGGTCAGCCCTTCCTCCAGCACGTCCAGCGACTGGCGACCGCCCTGCCCCGGCCAGCTGGCCAGCAGGCCGCGAATAAAGCCCTGCAGGGCCGGTTGCCGCTCGGCCGCCTCGAGTTGCTGGAGCAGCAGGCGGATAGCCTCGCCCTCTTCGATAAACAGGCTGCGCACCCCTTCGCGCTCGGCCCCGATCAGGCACTGCACCAACAGGCTCTGGGCCCGTTCCTGATAGCCCAGGCGCTGATAGCTGAGGGCCGCCAGCAGATCCAGGCGCAGGCGCTGCAGACCATGCCAGTTATCCAGCAGCAGGCTGCGCAGCTGGGTGATTTCATGCAAGGCTTCACTGTAATGGCCGCGGGCCTGTTGCAGGCGGATGCGGGTCAGCCCGCGCACCCAGAGCACCGGATTGAAGCGCATGTGCTGGTAATGTTCGGCCAGTTTGTTCCAGTCGACACTCTTGAGCCGCTGTTCGGCGCGCTTGAGCCGGTCGGCCGCCGGCTCCTGGAGAATCTGCGCCACCTCGTCGGCCACGGCCTGGGCATAGAAACGCCAGGACTGGTTGCGCGCCGACAGGTTCTGCATCAGCACCAGGCTGGCATAGGCCTCTTTCGGGCTGCCCTGCAGCCGCTGCACATGGGCCATGCACAGCATGCCCTGGGCGTACAGATCGATGGGGTTGATCACATCGACGGTGGCCAGGGCCCAGCGCAGACGCTCTTCGATGCCGTCTAGGCGACCCTGGTTATAGGCGATCAGGGCTTCGGTAATGGTCGGCAGGGCCAAGGCCCTGGATCTTTCCGCGAACCAGGGAATGACCCGCGCGCGCAGTTGTGCGAACAGCAGCTCAGCCTGACGGATCTGCCCCTGTTCCAGGCACAGCAGCACCTCGATATTGGCCAGCTGCATATCCAGGTAACGGCCTTCGAGAAAGTGGTTGCGCTGCTGGGCCATGGCCAGCAGGCGCTTGGCCGGTTCGGGTTGGCCGATCATCACATTGGCCAGGGCCCCGATGATCAGCATCGCCACCTCGAGAAAGGCCGCGTGCTGCCCCAACTGCGCTTCCACCCGCCGTGCCAGCGCGATGCAGGTCTGCAGGTCATCCTTCTGCAAGGCGATCACCGCCTTGATCGTCAGCGTGGCCAGCAACTTGTCGCTCAACGGGCCGCTGGTCTTGGCCTCGCCCCAGCGCTGCAACAGCTCGTCGAGCATGCGGTTGGCTTCGCTCAAACCCAGCTCGGAGGCGCGGGTCCAGACATCGGCCAGCACCAGTACCGGAAAGCGCTCGGCAATCTCATCGGGCACATGCTGGCGCCACTTGTAGATGCGGTTGAGCTGGCCGCGGTTGATCAGCTCCAGGCCGCAACCATCGACCAGTGCCGCGAGCATTTCCGGGTCCTCGGCCAGGCAGGCATGTTCGATGGCCAGGTTCTGCATATGGTGGTTGGTAAACCACAGGCTGGCATTGAAATGCAGCTGTTTGAAACGCTCGGGGTCGCGCTCCTTGAGCCGCACCCGGAGGAATTCGGCAAACAGGTTATGGAAGCGGTACCACTGCCGTTCGCGATCCAGGGGCAAGAGAAACAGCTGCATGGCCTCCAGCTCTTCGAGCAGCTGCTGGCCATCCTGGCGTCCGGTCAGGGCGTTGGTCAGGTCACCGCTCAGCTGTTGCGCCACGCCTATGGCCAGCAGCAGTTCCTGTTTGTCCGTCGGCAATTGCTCGAACACGCTGCGCAGCAGATAGGCCCCCACCGCCGCCTGGTCGGTGCCCATTTCGGCGATCTGCACGCTGTCCTGGGGCTGGTGGCGCAACCACAGGCTGGCCAGGTGGACGCCGACCATCCAGCCCTCGGTCTGGTTGTACAGGGCATTGAAAGCCACCGCGTCCAGATGCAGGCCACAGCGTTCCAGGTAGGTGCGGGTTTCCGCCTTGCTCAGGCGCAACTCCTGCTCACCGATCTCCACCAGCAGGCCCTTGGCGCGCAAGGTAGCCAGGTTGAGGGCCGGTTGCGAACGGCTGCCGATGGCCAGGGTGAAGGCCGCCGGGGCGAACTTGATCAGGCGATTGAGCGCCGCCAGCAACTCGCGATCCTGAATCAGATGCAGGTCATCGAGCACCAGCAGCAGCGGCTGCTCCAGCTGCGCCAGATCGGCCAGCAGGCTTTCCATCACCGCCGAAACGGGTACCCGCATGGTGTTCTGCAGATAGGCCTGGGCCTCGCTGCCCAGGCCCGGCACCAGCGGCGCAAGGGCCTCCACCAGTTGCTGCAGAAAGCGCCAAGGCTCGTCATCGCCAGGGCCCAGCGACAGCCAGGCCACGGCACTGCCCGCCTCGCTCCGGGCCCTGGCCAGGGCAGCCAGGGCCGCGGTCTTGCCAAAGCCTGCCGGAGCCGCCAACAGCAGCACACGGGCATGGGCGTTGGCAGACAACGCTGCTTCCAGCTGCGGTCTGATCAGGTATTCGCCTGACGCTTGCGGCGGTATCAATTTGGAGCGCAGAAGACTACCAGCGGCTGGATCTATGACTTCATCCATGGCCTTTATCCCGTATTAATTATTTTTTTGAACAGCCTATCGAGTATCCGGGAGCTTCAGCATACTAATGAGCCCAAGCATCCCGAGTAAACCCATGCACAAGCTCTAGGATGAATGTTGGCGACGTTCTACAATCGGCGTCCGCGCCTGTATGAAAGCCTCGCATGCCTACTTGTGTTGTACAGAACCTGCCCTATCGAGCCGACCCTGCCGGTTATTTCAGCGCCGTCGCCCACGCCCCCGGCGCGGTGCTGCTGGATGCCGGGCGTCCGACCGCGCAGCGTGGACGCTATGACCTTATCAGCGCCTGGCCATTGGCAGAACTGGCACCGCTGCATGACGAAGCGGCCAACGACTTCCTGCAGCGCTTGCGCAGCAGCCTTTCCAGCCTCGGGCCGGCCGAGGCCCCGGCAGACAATCCGTTACCTTTCGTCGGGGGCCTGATCGGCTACCTCGGCTACGACTTCGGCCGTCGCCTGGAACAGCTGCCGGCGCAGGCCGTCGACGACCTGCAACTCAGTGATGCACGCTTCGGCCTGTATGGCTGGGCCCTGGTCAGCGATCACCAGCATCAGTGCAGCCAGCTGGTCTTCCATCCGGGCCTGGCGAGCGCCGAACGCGAACGCTTGCTTGATCTGTTCAGTGTAGTGACTGATTCGGCGGAGCAGCCCTTCCAACTGCTTGGCCCATTCCAGGCCGATATCGATCAGCACGCCTATCGCCAGGCGTTCGAGCGCATCCAGGCCTATATCCAGGCCGGCGACTGCTATCAGGTGAATTTTGCCCAGCGCTTTCGCGCGCGCTACCAGGGCTCACCCTGGACGGCCTACCAGGCCCTGCGGGCAGCCTGCCCGACGCCCTTCTCCGGCTATCTGAGCCTGCCCGAACAGGGTGCGATCATCAGCCTGTCCCCGGAGCGGTTTATGCGCATCAGCCAGGGCCAGGTGGAAACCCGGCCGATCAAGGGCACCCGCCCCCGTGACAGCGATCCGCGCCTGGATGCCGCCCAGGCCGCCGCCCTGCTCGACAGCCTCAAGGACCGTGCGGAAAACCTGATGATCGTCGACCTGCTGCGCAACGATCTGGGCCGCAGCTGCCGTATCGGCTCGGTCAAGGTACCGGAACTCTTCGCCCTGGAAAGCTACCCCAACGTCCATCACCTGGTCAGCGCGGTAACCGGCGAACTGGCCGCGGACAAGGATGCCCTGGACCTGATCGCCGGCAGCTTTCCCGGCGGCTCGATCACCGGCGCGCCGAAAATCCGCGCCATGCAGATCATCGACGAGCTGGAACCGACCCGCCGCGCGCTCTATTGCGGTTCGCTGCTGTACCTGGACGTGCGCGGGGAAATGGACAGCTCGATCGCCATCCGCAGCCTGCTGGCCAAGGACGGCCAGATCAGTTGCTGGGGCGGCGGCGGCATAGTCGCCGACTCCAGCTGGCAGGCCGAATACCAGGAGTCCATCACCAAGGTGAAGGTCCTGCTCGACACCCTGGAACAGTTCTGCACCTAACGAAAAAGGCCCGCATCATGGCAATGCGGGCCTTTCGAGGTGATGCGGCGCTTACAGGCTCAGGTTGCGATTCGAGGCCTTGAGAAACTCCTGCTTGAGGTCCTCGTAGCTATGCACCGCCGGGAACTGCGGGAACTCGCGGATCACGTTGTCCGGGGCATGGAACAGGATACCGGCATGGGCCTCGCTGAGCATGGTGGTGTCGTTGTACGAGTCACCGGCGGCGATCACCCGGTAGTAGAGGCTCTTGAGGGCGATGACCGACTGACGCTTGGGATCTTTCTGGCGCAGCTGGTAGCTCACCACGCGGTCAGTCTCGTCGGTGATCAGCTTGTGGCACAGCAGGGTCGGGAAGCCCAGCTGACGCATCAGTGGCTGGGAAAATTCGTAGAAGGTGTCGGAGAGGATCACCACCTGGAAACGCTCGCGCAGCCAGTCGACGAATTCCACCGCGCCCTCCAGCGGCTTCAGGGTGGCGATCACTTCCTGAATGTCTGCCAGTTTCAAGCCGTGCTCATCGAGAATGCGCAGACGTTGCTGCATCAGCACGTCGTAGTCCGGAATATCCCGGGTGGTCGCTTTCAGCGATTCGATGCCAGTTTTTTCCGCGAAGGCGATCCAGATTTCCGGAACCAACACGCCTTCCAGGTCGAGACAAGCGATTTCCACAGGACACTCCTAGCTTGGGCTTATATAAGAAGGCGGCACTCTAGCGGCTCGCCGGAGGCTGTGCAACGGAGCGCTTATACCCAAAACACAGCTCAACCAAGGCACTTCGTTATTTAGACGTATAACCCGCGTTTGCTACCATCGCCCTCTACAAGACGCTCGACGTCACCATAATCAGGAATTCAGCCGATGAGCCACCCCTTCGATGCAGCCGAACTGGCGACGACTTACGCCAACAAGTCGCCCCAGGACATTCTCAAACTCGCCTTCGAACATTTTGGCGACGAACTGTGGATTTCCTTCAGCGGCGCCGAAGACGTGGTGCTGCTGGACATGGCCTGGAAACTCAACAAGAACGTCAAGGTGTTCAGCCTGGACACCGGCCGCCTGCACCCCGAGACCTACCGTTTTATCGACCAGGTGCGCGAGCATTACGGCATCGCCATCGAAGTGCTCAGCCCCGAGGCAGCGGCGTTGCAGGCGATGGTCAAGGAGAAGGGCCTGTTCAGCTTCTACAAGGATGGCCACGGCGAGTGCTGCGGCATCCGCAAGACCGCGCCGCTGCGCCGCAAGCTGGCCACGGTCAAGGCCTGGGCCACCGGCCAGCGCCGCGACCAGAGCCCGGGCACGCGCAGCCAGGTGGCCGTGGTGGAACTGGATGCCGCCTTCTCTACCCCGGATAACCCCCTGTACAAGTTCAACCCCCTGGCGCAGATGAGCAGCGAAGATGTCTGGGCCTATATCCGCATGCTGGAAATTCCCTACAACAGCCTGCATGAGCGTGGCTTTATCAGTATCGGTTGCGAGCCCTGCACCCGCCCGGTACTGCCCAACCAGCATGAGCGCGAGGGACGCTGGTGGTGGGAGGAAGCCACCCAGAAGGAATGCGGCCTGCATGCCGGCAACCTGATCAGCAAAGGCTGAGCGACGGCGAAGTCAAAAAAAATGCCAGTCATCATGACTGGCATTTTTTATCGGTCTGCGGCTGCTCAGCTGACACTGGTCTGCCGCTGTCGGCGCAGCATATAGCGCTCCACATAGGAGCACGAAGGAATCACCGTGTAGCCCAGACGCTCGGCATACTGCAGGGCATGCTCGGTAAGGGCCGCCGCGATGCCACGCCCGCGCAGGCTGTTCGGCACAAAGGTGCGATAGATATCCAGAGTCTGCTTACCCAGGTCCATATAGGCCAGGTAGGCGCGATCACCATCCACTGTGGTCTCGAACTGATGACCTGTCAGGTCATGGTGAATGGACAACGCCTCGCTCATTGCAACTCCTCTGAAAAATCGTCTATCGCCGACGGCAGCCTCGCTGACCGTTCAACCGCCGCGCTCCCCACAAGAGCCCGAGCTTAGCAGGCCATCGGGAAATCGGCCACGCGAATCAACAGCTTAGAACAAACTCAGAACCGCGATACAGGCCAGCACGGCGACGACCGGAATCAGCACTGTGACCATAAAGATGTCCTTGTAGGCCTGTTTGTGGGTCAGCCCCATGATCATCAGCATGGCAATCACTGCGCCGCAATGCGGCAGAGAGTCCAGCCCGCCCGCGGCGATATTGGCAATCCGGTGCAGCACTTCCGGCTCGACCCCCATCTCCAGGTACTTGGGTGCCAGGGTCTGCATAAATATCTGCAAACCGCCCGACGAGGACCCGACAATCCCGGAAACCACGCTGACCGAAGCAAAGATCGACAGCAGTGGCGGCAGATCCACCGCCAGAATCCACTGGGAAAACTGCGCAAAGCCTGCAGTTTGGGTCACTACCCCACCGAAGCCGATCACCGCCGCCGTATTGAGCAGCGGCATGATCGCATCGTCCGCACCCTGCCCCAGTACGTTCATGGTGTTACGCCGCAAGCCAGGGAACAGGGCAATGGCGACGCCGGTGGCGATGACCAGGGCCAGGCTCGGCCATAGAATCGGCTGTTGCTGACTGAAACCGACAAATGCCCCCAAACTGCCCTGTCCCGCAACAACCACACCGCTCAACAGCAGCAGGCGCGGCAGCAGAATAATCCCCAGCACCACCAGAATAGGCACCAGCGCCACGCCCCAACGCGGCCCCGAACCCGGTGTACCGGCCAGCTGCTCCATGCGCTGATCCTGCGCATTGGCCTCGAAGCCCTCGCCACGCTCGCGGGCCAGACGCCATTCGCGCTGCACATAGGCCATGCCCAGCACGATCATCAGCGCACTGGCGAACAGGCCAATCCAGGCCCCGGCAAACAGATCGGTACCCAGTGCACTGGCGGCAATCACGTTATGAATGGAGGGTGAACCGGGCAAGGCGGTCATGGTGAAGGTCCCGGCCCCCAGAGCGGTGGCGGCGCAGAACAGCCGCTTGGGCAGATTGGCTTCACGCATCATGCTGATGCCCAGGGGGTACATGGTGAAGATCACCACGAACACCACCACTCCGCCATAGGTCAGCACCGCGCACACCAGCATGGCGATCCACAGGGTGCGCTGGGTGCCCAGGCTGCTGGTGATTGCCTGGGCGATACTGCTGGCCGCCTGGCTGGCCGCCATGGCCTTGCCGAAGATGGCACCGCAAAGGAACAGGACAAAGAACTTGCCGGCAAAGGTGAACGCGCCCAGAGGGCCGAAGGGGAAATACTCGAGCAATGCCTGAGAAAGCAAAAGGCCATTACTCAAGGCCACCACCAGAGCGCACAACAGGGCCGCAATAAATATATTGACGCCCCGCAGCGCCATAAAGATCAGCAATGCCAAGCCGACAAACAAGCCCATATTCCCCAACATCATCCAGCTCCCTCTATTTGTAATCGAATTACTTTAGCCAGGCAGCATAACCACCGGCCCGCACAGTGCAACGGCGCGTCCACTTATAGCAATAAAACCGCCGCGGTTGGATAGCAGCCGACCACCCTGTATGTTTTTTAATCAACGCGCTGAATGTATTGGCCAAAGGCTGCACTTGCATGAAAAAAATATGCGCTTCCCGCCCTGCCTCCGTTTACTTAATACGGGTTACAGGTAGTATGTACGCCGGCTAATTTCCTAGTATCAGGAAATTGCTTTTATGGAAAAACTCCACCTCAAGGGGAACACGATGAACAACGTTCTGAAATTCTCTGCTCTGGCATTGGCCGCAGTTCTGGCTACCGGTTGCAGCAGCATGTCCAAAGAAACTGAAGCTCGTCTGACTGCAACTGAAGATGCAGCCGCTCGCGCTCAAGCCCGTGCCGACGAAGCCTATCGCAAGGCCGATGACGCCATGGCCGCTGCTCAGAAGGCTCAGCAAACTGCTGACGAAGCCAATGAGCGCGCTCTGCGTA
>CAZOEC010000074.1:0-24789 GCA_964578635.1 uncultured Pseudomonas sp. | reverse complement strand
GCTTGGTCATGCGCACTTCGGTGTATCGCATGGCCGCGGCGTTGTCGCCGTCCACAGAACCGAAGTTGCCCTGGCCATCGACCAGCAGGTAACGCAGGGAGAATGGCTGCGCCATCCGTACGATGGTGTCGTATACCGCGGTATCACCGTGGGGGTGGTACTTACCGATTACGTCACCGACCACACGGGCGGACTTCTTGTATGCCTTGTTCCAGTCGTTGCCCAACTCGCTCATGGCAAACAGCACCCGACGGTGCACGGGCTTCAAGCCATCGCGTGCATCCGGCAGCGCTCGCCCGACGATTACGCTCATCGCGTAATCGAGGTAGGACTGCTTGAGTTCGTCTTCAATATTGACCGGGAGGATTTCTTTGGCCAGTTCGCCCATGAGTAGCCTTGTTCCTTTTTCTGGTGAAACTCCGCGCCATTCGTCCTGAATGAAACAGAGCCTGTCGCTGCGCCTTCGGGCCTCCAGCGACTCACGACAAATCAATGAGTTATGCCATGTAGCTGCGCAGTTGAGATGCCCGCTATGGCCACCCCTGAAAACCGCCGGAGCTTACCACAATCGCCGCGGCGCACCTATCCCCAGCGGCAGCCCAGCGACTAGCTACACGTGAATACGCGAAAATCTCAATGCAAACGCTTGCGGCACATCAGCTGCGCCATTTTCGCCGTATCCGGACGATCGATTACGCCCTTCTCGGTCACCAGGAAGTCGATCAGATCCGCCGGGGTCACGTCGAACACCGGATTCAGCGCACTGATCTCGCCAGCCACCCGCTTGCCCCCCAGCTCCAGCAGCTCGCTGCCGGCCCGTTCCTCGATGGGAATGTCGTCGCCATGCTCCATGCTCATGTCGATGGTCGAACTGGGGGCCACCACCATAAAACGCACGCCGTGGTGCATGGCATTGACCGCCAGCTGGTAGGTGCCGATCTTGTTGGCCACATCGCCATTGGCGGCGATACGGTCGGCCCCGACTATGACCCAGGTAATGCCGCGGGTTTTCATCAGGTGCGCGGCAGCCGAGTCGGCATTTACCGTGACCGGAATACCGTCGGCAGCCAGCTCCCAGGCGGTCAGACGCGAACCCTGCAGCCAGGGCCGGGTTTCGTCGGCATAGACGCGTTCGACCAGGCCTTCCAGATAGGCCGCGCGAATCACCCCCAGGGCGGTGCCGAAGCCGCCAGTGGCCAGGGCACCGGCGTTGCAGTGGGTCAGCAGGTTCTGCAGATTGCCCTGGTGCTTGCGGATCAGCTCGACGCCGAGCTGGGCCATGGTCAGGTTGGCGTCGCGATCACTCTGATGGATGCCCAGAGCCTCGGTTTCCAGCACCGCCAATACAACAGCATCCTCTTTTACCCGCTCCAGACGCTCGCGCATGCGGTTGAGCGCCCAGAACAGATTGACCGCGGTCGGCCGCGAAGCCGCCAGCAGGGCAAAATCGTCCTCCAGCGCGGCGCGCCAGTCACCGCCAGCCGCCAGCCGCGCACGCACGGCCAGCACCACCGCATAGGCCGCACTGATGCCGATGGCCGGCGCGCCGCGCACCACCATGTCGCGGATGGCCTCGGCTACGGCGGCTGCAGTGCTGTAACTGAGCCAGGTTTCCTCGAAAGGCAAGGCGCGCTGGTCGAGCAGATGCAGCGCGCCATCGCGCCACTCGATAGCCCTGACCTGCTCTGCCGCTAGCAATTGCTCGCGCATGACGCACCTCTCCCGGAAAAAGCCGAGCATTATACGCACAAGGCCCGCCAAACAGCGCCAGCCCACTCGGGCAATCGGACCAGCCAGGCGCTTTCAGCTTCAAGCCTAGGGCGTTCCTCTATAAACTCGCCATTTTACTGACCGCCGGAAGCGCTCCTTATGCCCCACGCCCCCCTCGACCTGCTGCTGCTCCCCACCTGGCTGGTGCCGGTAGAACCCGCAGGCGTGGTCTTGCATGAGCATGGCCTGGGCATCCGTGACGGCCGCATCGCCCTGATCGCACCGCGCGCCGAGGCGCTCCAGCATGCCGCCCTGCAGGTTCTCGAACTGCCGGGCCGGCTGCTCACGCCGGGCCTGGTAAACGCCCACGGGCATGCCGCCATGACCCTGTTTCGCGGCCTGGCCGACGACCTGCCGCTGAGCACCTGGCTGGAACAGCATATCTGGCCGGCCGAGGCCAAGTGGGTCAACGAGCAGTTCGTCCAGGACGGCACCGAGCTGGCCATCGCCGAGCAGCTCAAGGGCGGCATCAGCTGCTTTTCGGACATGTACTTCTTTCCGGAAACGGCCAGCCAGCTGGTGCACAAGAGCGGTATCCGCGCGCAGATCAGCATCCCCGTACTGGACTTCCCCATCCCCGGCGCGCGCGACGCCAGCGAAGCGCTGCGCAAGGGCCTGGGACTGTTCGACGACCTCAAGCACCACCCGCGCCTGAGCGTGGCCTTCGGCCCCCATGCGCCCTATACGGTCAGCGACGACAAGCTGGAAAATATCCGTGTGCTGGCCGAGGAGCTGGACGCCGGCATCCATATGCATGTGCACGAGACCGCCTTCGAGGTGCAGCAGAGCCTTGAGCAGCACGGCGAGCGGCCCCTGGCTCGCCTGGCGCGCCTGGGCCTGCTCGGCCCGCGCTTCCAGGCCGTGCATATGACCCAGATCGACGACGAGGACCTGGCACTGCTGGTGGCCAGCAACGCCAGCGTGATCCACTGCCCGGAATCCAACCTCAAGCTGGCCAGCGGTTTCTGCCCGGTGGAGCGGCTCTGGCAGGCCGGGGTCAATGTCGCCATCGGCACCGACGGCGCGGCGAGCAACAACGATCTCGACCTGCTTGGCGAGACCCGTACCGCCGCCCTGCTGGCCAAGGCCGTGGCCGGCTCTGCAATGGCACTTAACGCCCATAGCGCACTGCGCATGGCCACCCTCAACGGTGCCCGCACCCTCGGCCTGGACCAGCAGATCGGCTCGCTGGAGCTGGGCAAGGCCGCCGACGTCACGGTGTTCGACCTCAACGGCCTGGCCCAGCAACCCGTCTACGACCCGGTATCGCAACTGCTCTACGCTGGAGGCCGGGCCTGCACCGAGCATGTCTGGGTGGGCGGCAAGCAACTGCTCGACGGCGGTCAACTGACCCGCCTGGACGAACAACGAATTATCGCCAACGCCCGCGCCTGGGGCGTGAAGATCGCAGGAAAATGATAAGTAGCCCGGATGAAATCCGGGAACAGCCGCGCATCTCTCACGCCCACCCCGGATTTCATCCGGGCTACACAGCCGACTCTGCGACAAACTGACATATAGTGGGCGGCCAAGAGGCATCCACTCCACAACGCTAAGCTGGCAACATAAGCGCTTCGCGCCGCAGCCTGATTCAGGGATTTTTATGAGCAACGTCGACCACGCCGAAATCGCCAAATTCGAAGCCCTCGCCCATCGCTGGTGGGACCGCGAAAGCGAGTTCAAGCCGCTGCACGACATCAACCCGCTGCGGGTCAACTGGATCGACGAGCGCGTCGGTCTGGCCGGCAAGAAGGTCCTCGACGTCGGCTGCGGCGGCGGCATTCTCAGCGAGTCCATGGCCCAGCGCGGCGCAAGCGTGACCGGAATCGACATGGGCGAAGCGCCGCTGGCGGTGGCCCAGCTGCACCAGCTCGAATCTGGTGTAAGCGTCGAGTACCGGCAGATCACCGCCGAGGCCCTGGCCGAAGAAATGCCCGAGCAGTTCGATGTGGTCACCTGCCTGGAAATGCTCGAACACGTGCCGGACCCGGCGTCGGTGATCCGCGCCTGCTACCGCATGGTCAAGCCCGGCGGCCAGGTGTTCTTCTCCACCATCAACCGCAACCCCAAGGCCTATATGTTTGCCGTGATCGGGGCCGAATACCTGCTGCGCCTGCTGCCGCGCGGCACCCATGACTTCAAGAAGTTTATCCGCCCCTCGGAACTGGGAGCCTGGAGCCGCGCAGCGGGCCTTGAGGTCAAGGACATCATCGGCCTGACCTACAACCCGCTGACCAAGCGCTACAAGCTGGAAGCGGACGTCGACGTCAATTACATGATCCAGACCCTCAAGGAGGCGTGAGGCGCATGCGTTTACGCGCGGTTCTATTCGATATGGACGGCACCCTGCTCGACAGCGCGCCGGACTTTATCGCCATCAGCCAGGCCATGCGCGTCGATCGCGGCCTGCCCGCGATAGCCGACAAACTGATCCGCGACCAGGTTTCCGGCGGTGCCCGCGCCATGGTCGCCGCCAACTTCGCCATGGACCCCGAGGCCGAAGGCTTCGAGGCCCTGCGCCTGGAGTTTCTTGAACGTTATCAGAGCCACTGCGCGGTGCTGACCCGGCCCTTCGACGGCATAAATGAGCTGCTCGATGAGATCGAGCAGGCCAGACTGATCTGGGGCGTGGCGACCAACAAGCCGGTGCGTTACGCCGAGCCGATCATGCAGCAGCTCGGCCTGGCGCAGCGCTCGGCGGTGCTGGTCTGTCCGGATCACGTCAGCCGCAGCAAGCCCGACCCGGAGATGCTCCTGCTGGCCTGCAGCCAGATCGGCATTCAGCCAGGCGAGGCGCTGTTTGTCGGCGACGACGAGCGCGATATCGAAGCCGGCCGCGCCGCCGGCTGCAAGACCGCTGCGGTGACCTACGGTTATATCCACCCACAAGACAACCCGCGCAACTGGGGTGCCGACGTGGTGGTGGATCACCCGCTGGAATTGCGCGCCGTGCTCGAACGAGCCCTGTGCAGCTGCTGACTGCAGCCGCACGCCAGTATTGCGCCCACCGCCATCACCACGCGTGGGCTTTTAACTCGAAGCTTGCCACTTGAGGCTTGCCGCTCTCCGAAGGAGTTTCCATGTTCGACTATTCCGTTCGCCCCGACCTGCTCAAGGACCGCGTGATTCTGGTGACCGGTGCCGGCCGCGGGATCGGTGCGGCAGCCGCCAAGACCTTTGCCGCCTTTGGTGCCACGGTGCTGCTGCTGGGCAAGACCGAAGAAAACCTCAGCCGGGTGTATGACGCCATCGAAGCGGCCGGCCACCCGCAGCCGGCGGTGATCCCGTTCAATCTGGAAACCGCCCTGCCGCACCAGTACGACGAGCTGGCGGCGATGATCGAGAACGAGTTCGGCAAACTCGACGGCCTGCTGCACAACGCCTCGATCATCGGCCCGCGCACGCCGCTGGAGCAGCTGTCCGGCGACAACTTCATGCGTGTGATGCAGGTCAACGTCAACGCCATGTTTATGCTCACCAGCACCCTGCTGCCGCTGCTGAAGCTCTCGGCGGACGCCTCGGTGGTGTTCACCTCCAGCAGCGTCGGCCGTAAAGGCCGTGCCTACTGGGGTGCCTACGCGGTATCGAAGTTCGCCACCGAGGGCCTGATGCAGGTACTGGCCGACGAAGTCGACGGCATTGCCAATGTGCGCGCCAACAGCGTCAACCCGGGTGCCACCCGTACCGACATGCGCGCCCAGGCCTACCCGGGCGAGAACCCGGCCAACAACCCGCTGCCGGAAGCCATCATGCCGATCTACCTGTACCTGATGGGCCCGGACAGCACGGGCGTCAATGGCCAAGCGTTCGACGCCCAGTAACCCCTACCGCTAGCGCCGGTTTTCCGGCGCTAGCGGCCTCAGCAACGGCAAATGGCCATCAAGGGCGGCAGACAACCGGCAATTTCTTGCCGCACCGCCCATCTCAACAAAACCTAAGCGCATGAAATAAAAGCATTTTTCTTATAAAAATGCGCTTGGCATGAAATTCGCTCTACCTCTTGCAGTCGTCGCGAATCGCGCAAGAGGTAGGCTTAATGGCCCCGCACAACCAATCCAACACCATAGACTTCGATGCCGCCAAGCTGCAGCGTCTTGGCTATGCCAGCAGGGCCCACAAGACTCTCAAGCCGGTCAGCCTGGCGCAATTGCGTCAGCAACTGAGCCTGCAGCTGCAGACCTCCCTGGAAACCGAGCGGATTCTCGAACTGTTCTTCGACGCTGTGCAGCGCCTGGTGCCGCTCAGCTCCCTGAGCTACCAGCTGGCCTCCTGCGACCTACGCCTGGATCTGGGCGAACGCGCCAACCACTCGGCCGGCTACCGCCTTAACCACGACGGCGAATACCTCGGCGAGCTGACCTTCCGCCGCAGCTACCGTTTCAGCGAAGACGAACTGGGTCAGCTCGAATCCCTGCTGGCCAGCCTGTTGTTCCCGCTGCGCAACGCCCTGCTCTACCGAGCCGCCCTGCAGACCGCGCTGCGCGACCCGCTGACCGAGACCGGCAACCGCGTGGCCATGACCCAGACCCTGCAGCGTGAGGTCGACATGGCGCGGCGCAACCTGCAGCCGCTGTCGGTGTTGATGGTGGATATCGACCACTTCAAGCAGATCAACGACCAGCACGGCCACAGCATTGGCGATGAGGCACTCAAGGCCGTAGCCAATGCCCTGAAAGACAGCCTGCGCAATGTCGACATGGTGTTCCGCTATGGCGGCGAAGAGTTTCTGGTGCTGCTCTCCAATACCAGCCGCGAAGCAGCCTCCATGGTCGGTGAGCGCCTGCGCATGGCGGTCATGGGCATCCAGTACCTGGTGGAAAATCGCACCATCGAGCTGTCCGTCAGCCTCGGCTGCGCCAGCCTGCTGCCGGGCGAGTCCATGGAAAGCCTGCTGCGCCGAGCCGACAGTGCGCTGTACGTGTCCAAGCGAGAAGGCCGTAACCGCCTGTCCATGGCTGGCTGACTAGCACGGAAATGCAAAAAGGCGACCCGAGGGTCGCCTTTTGTTTTACAGCACCCGGTGCTACTCGGGCTTGCGGCTACCACGACCAAAACCAGGGCGCTGGCCCTCGCTGGTGGGCTGGCTACGACGCTTGACCGGCGCACCGGCCGGCTTGCGCGCCGGACGCTCGGTCAAAGCCACCGCAGGACGTGGCTGCGCGCCGGGCTTGGCTGGACGCTTCTTGTTGACGTCACGCGGCCGCTCGGCCACTGGCGTGCCCTTGCCCGCCTGACCACGGCCCTGTGGCTCACGCCCCGACTCGGTACGCGGTGCGCGCGGCGTACGCTGCACACGCTCGCCCCGCTCCGCGCCTTCGCCGCGGGGTGCACGCCCGCGACCCTGGTCACCCTCACTCGCGCCAGCATGGGCCGGACGCAGGGTCCTCTCCGGACGCGCGGCGCGGCCCACCGGCTTGGCCGATTTGCGCTGCAGACGGTCGATCTTGTCGCGGGTCTTTTCCTTCATATCCGGCAGGGCCACCGGCTTGAGGCCGACTTCCTCGCTGAGGATATCCACTTCGCGCTGGCTCATTTCGCGCCAGCGGCCCATGGTCAGGTCCGAGGTGATAAATACCGGGCCGAAGCGCACACGCTTCAGACGGCTGACCACCAGGCCCTGGGATTCCCACAAACGGCGCACTTCGCGGTTGCGGCCTTCCATCACCACGCAGTGATACCAGTGGTTGAAGCCTTCGCCGCCCGGCGCTTCCTTGATATCGGTGAACTTGGCCGGGCCATCTTCGAGCATCACGCCAGCTTTCAGGCGTTCGATCATCTCTTCGTCGACTTCGCCACGCACACGCACGGCGTACTCGCGGTCCATCTGGTAGGACGGGTGCATCAGGCGGTTGGCCAGCTCACCGTCGGTGGTGAACATCAGCAGACCGGTGGTGTTGATGTCGAGGCGGCCGATATTGATCCAGCGGCCTTCTTTCGGCCGTGGCAAGCGATCGAACACGGTCGGACGGCCTTCCGGGTCGTCACGGGTGCAGATCTCGCCTTCGGGCTTGTTATAGATGATCACGCGACGCACGCTTTCGGCGGCTTCTTCGCGGCGAATCACCTTGCCATCGACGGCAATGGCATCGTGCAGGTCGACACGCACACCGAGGCTGGCGACTGCACCGTTGACCTTGACGCGGCCGGCGGTGATCCAGGCTTCGATTTCACGGCGTGAAGCCAGGCCCATGCGCGCCATGACTTTCTGCAGTTTCTCGCCTGCTGGGCTGTATTCTTCGGATTCACTCATCTGGGCACCTCCCGGTGTTTTCTCTGGTGATAAAGACGTTATAGGCCTGGCCTATTCGTCGAAGGGCCGCGGAGCATACGCGAAACCCGGTTGATTAGCACGGTTTGAGGCTAGCCGGCAGACGAGCAGCCGTCTGCCTTTGCGACAATCGGCACCTAGGTACTAGCCCGTTACCGTAGCCCGGATGAAATCCGGGGAGCTGCCATCCCGGATTGCGCCAGGGCTTATCCAGGCTACAACTCAGCCACACCATGCCTTCAGTGGCCGTAGGATGGGGGGCAGCCTCAGTCAGGCAGCTGCTCTTTATCCAGGCTTTGCTGAGGCACCTCGGCATCCTCAAGCTCATCGTCCTGCTCGGGCAGATCGTCGAAGTCGGTTTTCAGGCCCTGCTCCATCGAGTCCAGCTCGGCCAGCAGGCTGCTGAAGCTGGTTTCCTCGCCTGCCTCCAGCGCTGGCTCATCGGCCAGGGCCAGATCGGCGCGGGCCTGCAGGCTTTGCGGGGCTTCCTGCTCATCGTCGAAGGCCAATACCGGCTCGGGCTCCAGCTCACGCAGGGCGGCCAGGGGCGGCAGTTCGTCGAGACTTTTCAGGTTGAAGTGGTCGAGAAACAGTCGGGTGGTGGCGAACATCGCAGGCTTGCCCGGCACATCGCGGTAGCCGACGATGCGAATCCACTCGCGTTCCAGCAGGGTCTTGACGATATGGCTGTTGACCGCCACACCGCGCACATCCTCGATCTCGCCGCGGGTGATGGGCTGACGGTAGGCGATCAGCGCCAGGGTCTCCAGCATGGCCCGCGAGTAGCGCTGCGGGCGCTCCTCCCACAACCGGCCGACCCAGGGCGCGAAACGCTCACGCACCTGCAGACGGTAACCGGACGCCACTTCGATAAGCTCGAAGGCGCGCCCTTCGCAGGACTTGCCCAGGTGTGTCAGCGCCTTCTTGAAGACCGCCGGTTCCGGCCGCTCCGCCTCCTCGAACAGCTCATACAGGCGCTCCAGCGACTGCGGTTTGCCGGAGGCCAGCAGAAAGGCTTCCAGCAGGCTGGCCAGTTCACGGGGTTCGTTGAGATTCATGCTTATTCAGCCCGCGCACGCACATGGATTGGCCCATAGGCCTCGTTTTGTACCAGCTCGACCAGGGATTCCTTGATCAGCTCGAGTACCGCCATAAAGGTTACCACCACCCCCAGCTTGCCTTCCTCTGCCCTGAACAGCGCGACAAAGGGCACAAAACCACCGCCCTTGAGGCGCTCCAGCACCTCGCTCATACGCTCGCGGGTGGACAGCGTCTCACGGGTCACCTGGTGGCTTTCAAACATATCGGCACGGCGCAGCACCTCAGCCATGGACAGCAGCAGCTCTTCCAGGCTGACATCCGGCAGCAGTTTGCGCGCCCGCGCTTCGGGGGCCTCCAGGCGCGGCACGGTGAGGTCGCGGCCAACCCGGGTCAGGCCATCGATGCCTTCGGCGGCGGCCTTGTAGCGTTCGTATTCCTGCAGACGACGGATCAGCTCGGCGCGCGGATCGTCCTCTTCGACCTCGGCTTCGCTGGAACGCGGCAGCAGCATGCGCGACTTGATCTCGGCGAGCATGGCAGCCATCACCAGGTACTCGGCGGCCAGCTCCAGGCGCACCGACTGCATCAGTTCGACATAGCCCATGTACTGGCGGGTGATTTCCGCCACCGGGATATCCAGCACGTCGATGTTCTGCTTGCGGATCAGGTAGAGCAGCAGGTCCAGCGGCCCTTCGAAGGCTTCCAGAAAGACTTCCAGGGCATCCGGCGGGATATACAGGTCCAGCGGCATCTCGGTCACCGCCTGGCCATAGACCAGGGCGAACGGCAGCTCCTGCTGAGCACCGGCCTGGGTATCGACGGCTTCCTGCGATGGCGGATTGGACATGGGGCTCTCGTTGGCGGACTTAGCGGTAATTCAAACCCAGGGCCATGCGCACTTCGCTGAGGGTTTCGCGGGCCTCGGAACGTGCCCGGTCAGCCCCCTCGGCGAGAATCTGGCGCACCAGGTCGGGGTTGTCCTGATAATCCAGGGCCCGCGCCTGCAAGGGTTTCAACTCGTTCTGCACGGCCTCGATCAGCGGGGCCTTGCACTCCAGACAGCCGATACCGGCGCTTTTGCAGCCCTGCTGCACCCAGGCGCAGGTGGCCTCACTGGAATACAGCTGGTGCATCGGCCACACCGGGCAGAGCGCCGGCTCGCCGGGGTCGCCGCGGTGTACCCGCGCCGGGTCCGTAGGCATGCGGCGGATCTTGTCCTCGACCTCAGTTGTGCTATCGCGCAGGAAAATCGCATTGTTGTTGGACTTGGACATCTTGCTGCCATCCAGGCCCAACAGCTTCGGCGACTCGCTCAGCAAGGGCTGGGGCTCAGGCAGAAGCACCTTGCCGCCGCCCTCCAGGTAACCGAACAGCCGCTCCTTGTCGCCCAGGGTCATGCTTTGCTGATCCTTGAGCAGGGCGCGGGCGGTCTCCAGGGATTCGACATCACCCTGTTCCTGATAGGCCTTGCGCAGGTTGTTGTAGAGCGTGGCGGTTTTCTTGCCCAGCTTGACGATGGCCGCCTCGGCCTTGTCTTCGAAGCCCGGCTCACGCCCGTAGAGATGATTGAAACGGCGCGCCACATCGCGGGCGAACTCGATATGCGCCAGCTGATCGCTACCCACCGGCACCACGCCGGCGCGATAGAGCAGGATGTCCGCGGCCTGCAGCAGGGGGTAGCCGAGAAAACCGAAGGTGCCCAGGTCCTTGCCGTGCAACTGCTCCTGCTGCTCCTTGTAGGACGGCACCCGCTCCAGCCAGCTGAGCGGGCAGATCATCGACAGCAGCAGATGCAATTCGGCGTGCTCGGGCACCTGGGACTGGATAAACAGGGTCGCCGAGCTGGGGCTGACGCCCGCCGCCAGCCAGTCCACAGCCATGTCCATCACCCGCTGGGACAGCGAACTGACCTCATCGTAGTCGGTGGTCAGGGCATGCAGGTCGACGATGCAGAAGAAGCACTCGTAACTGTGCTGCATCTTGACCCAGTTTTTCAGCACACCATGGTAGTGACCAAGGTGCAGGCGGCCGCTGGGACGCATGCCGGACAGCACACGGCGCTCGGAATCAACAAGACTCAAACCAGGTTACCTATACGAATCGACAGGGGGCAAAGTATAGCGAGGCTCGCCGTCGCTGCGGGAAAAACGACGCGGGAACCGCCCAGGCGTGCATCGGGTCTTAATCTGTGATGCCACTGGGCATAGTTCTCTGCAGTAATGGCCACCGGCAGAGCCGCGCGCAGGCCGCACATTGGCCGGGCGCGCATCCCGCCCCCACTTAGGGAGAGCGCAGCATGAAAACGTCCCTTTTCAGCGTCGCCATCGCCGTACTGGCCGCCTGCCTGCTGGTCCTGTCGTCACCAGCCGCGCATGCCGGCATGATCACAACCCAGGATGTCATTGCCGAACAGGTCACCCAGGCCGAACGCGACAAAGTCAGCGAGTTTCTCGCCCGCGCCAGCGTGCAGGAACATTTGCAGCAAATGGATGTGCCGCCGGCCCTGGCCCGCAGCCGGGTCGACGCCCTAACGCCGACGGAAGTCGCCACCCTGGCCCAGCGTATCGACAGCCTGCCGGCCGCCGGTGCACTGAGCGGCAATGATGTGATCATCATCCTGCTGGTGGCCGTTCTGGTGGTGTTGGTGCTCTAGGCTCCGCGCGCGGCAGCTCCAACGCCTTTCGGCGAGGCGCTCAGGCCTCGACGAAAGGCGTTGGATCGCCGCAACCGACCCGGATGATTTCCGGCTCGTCGTCGACCAGACTGACCACAGTGGAAGCCGCCAACCCGCCGAAGCCGCCATCGATGATCAGATCGACCTGGTGTTCGAGAATCTGGCGCATCTCGTAAGGATCGCTCATCGGCAGGTCTTCACCCGGCAGGATCAGGCTGACGCTCATCAGCGGCTCGCCAAACTCCTCCAGCAGCGCCATGGCGATCGGGTGACTGGGTACCCGCAGGCCGATGGTGCGACGCTTGGCGTGCAACAGCATGCGCGGCACTTCGCGGGTGGCGTTGAGAATAAAGGTATAGGGCCCGGGTGTATGGGTCTTGAGCAGGCGGAAGGCCGCCGTATCGACCTTGGCAAAGGTGCTGAGCTGCGACAGGTCGCGGCACACCAGGGTGAAGTTGTGCTTGTCGTCCAGTTGGCGCAGACGGCGGATACGCTCCACCGCGTTCTTGTCGCCGATATGGCAGCCGACCGCATAGGAGGAATCGGTCGGATAGATCACCACACCGCCAGCCCTGATGATCGCCACCGCCTGTTTAATCAGGCGCGACTGCGGATTTTCCGGATGGATCTGGAAGAACTGACTCACACTAAAACCCTGTTCAGATTGCAGTAGGCTGCTGGACATGCTGGAACCGTGCCCAAAGGGGCGGTAGATCCTCGGGAACCGGGCGGTATACGCCCAACTCTGACCACTGACCCGGTGCGTGAAAATCACTGCCCGCGGTGACGAACATGCCGAACTCACGCGCCAGAATCGCCAGACTGCCGACCTGCTCGGCCGGCTGCATACCGTTGACCACCTCCAGGGAATGCCCGCCGGCACCGACAAAGTCGGCGATCAACTTGCGTCTTTTACTCCGAGTAAAGTCGTACTGCCAGGGATGCGCCAGGCTGACCCAGGCACCGGCACGGCGCAGGGTATCCACGGCCTGAGCCAACTCGGGCCAGTGCTGCTTGACATCGCCCAGCTTGCCCGAGCCCAGCCATTTGCGGAACGCTTCGGCGCGATCCTTGACATAACCGCTGCGCACCAGAAAATCGGCGAAATGCGGCCGCGCCGGGGCATTGCCACTGTCGCCCAGCTCCTGCTGCATGGCCCGCGCGCCGTCCAGCGCACCCGGCATGCCCTTGGCTTCCAGGCGTTTGCCGATCTCCGCGGCGCGCAACCAGCGGCCTTCATGCAATTCGGCAATCGCCTGCTGCAGCGCCGGGGCATCGCGGTTGAAGGCATAACCCAGCACATGGATGGTCGCTCCGCCCCAGGTGCAGGACAGTTCGATGCCATTGACCAGCTGCATGCCCAGGGCCTGCGCGGCCGCATGGGCCTCATCCAGGCCGTCCAGGGTGTCGTGATCGGTCAGGGCCAGCAAACGCACCCCACGTTCGAACGCCCGCGCCACCACCACAGCCGGCGCAAGTGCGCCATCCGAAGCGGTGCTGTGGCAATGCAGATCGACATCCATAAGGGGCACTTTCCCGGTAATTTATGTTTGTTATTATGCCGGCAGATATGGATTCTTGCTGGCCTGCGCCAATATTTCCTCGACTTTGCCTGGCCGGGCTGCTTTTCTCCCCGCACATGGGCCCCTGCGCCGCCTCCGATTAAGGACCGAAATGCTCTACGCCATCATTGCCACCGATGTGGAAAACTCCCTGGAAAACCGCCTCAGCGCCCGCCCCGCCCACCTGGCCCGGCTGGAACAGCTGAAAAGCGAAGGCCGCCTGGTGCTGGCCGGGCCACACCCGGCCGTGGACAGCAACGACCCGGGCCCGGCCGGCTTTACCGGCAGCCTGATCGTGGCCGAGTTCGAGTCCCTGAGCGCCGCACAGAACTGGGCCGATGCCGACCCCTATCGCGCAGCCGGGGTCTATGCCGAGGTCCAGGTCAAACCGTTCAAGCTGGTCCTGCCCTGAGACCGGCCGCCGCGCCGAATACCCCATAACAATAAGTACAAACAGGAGTTCCGATGCGTCCAGGCCCGCTGATTCTGCTAATGACCCTGTCGCTACCTGCCGCCGTGCAGGCCGAGCAAAGCCCGCCGCAGCCAGCGTCCGCTGCCCAGGTGCAGATCGATAGCCTGGAACAGCGCCTGGCCATCAGCGAGGAGCAGCGCGACGCCATGGCTGCCGAGCTGCAGGCCAACGACGGCGAACGCGAGAGCGTGCAGTTGCAACGCCTGCGCCAGGAAAATCAGCGCCTCAAGCTGCAACTCAAGAAGGCCCAGGCTCCGCAACAACTGCTCAGTGAACAGCAGATGTGGTTTGCCGTCGGGGCCGGTGCCAGCCTGCTCGGGGTTATCATCGGAGCCTTGTTGCGCGGCAAACGACGTTCGCGCCGAGAGTGGTTGAACTGATCCTATGAGCGCCTTGCTGTTAATCGACGACGACATTGAACTGTGCGAACTGCTGGCCAGCTGGCTGACCCAGGAAGGCTTCCAGGTCAGCGCCTGCCACGACGGCAACAGTGCGCGCCTGGCCCTGGCCAGCCAGGCCCCGGATGCGGTGGTGCTGGATGTCATGCTGCCCGACGGCAGCGGCCTGGAACTGCTCAAACAGCTGCGCAGCGACCACCCTGAACTGCCGGTGCTGATGCTCTCTGCCCGCGGCGAACCGCTGGACCGGATTCTCGGCCTGGAACTGGGTGCCGATGACTACCTGGCCAAACCCTGCGACCCCCGCGAGCTGACCGCGCGCCTACGCGCCGTACTGCGCCGCACCCTGCCGCCCACCCCTTCCAGCCAGCTGGAGCTGGGCGATCTGCATTACAGCCAGGCCCGCGGCGTCGTCGTCCTGGGGGAGCAGGAAGTGCTCCTGACCCTCTCGGAGAGCCGCATCCTCGAGGCCCTGCTGCGTCAACCGGGAGAGCCGGTGGACAAGCAGGAACTGGCGCAACTGGCCCTGGGCCGCAAGCTGACCCTGTATGACCGCAGCCTGGACATGCATGTCAGCAATCTGCGCAAGAAACTCGGCCCCCATGCCGATGGCCGCCCGCGCATACTCGCCTTGCGCAGCCGCGGCTATTACTACAGCGTTTAAGTAAAGCTGCCCCAAAACGCTCTTTACCCAAGCTTTACCTTGCCCTGACGGCCCTTGACCTTGACCGCCCTAGACTGGGCTCATCCGGTATCAACCGGTTTCAGACAAGGAGATACATCATGCGCAAGACCCTTACTGCTGTATTGCTCGCCCTGACCCTGCCGACCCTGGCCATGGCCATGCCCGAAGGCGGCCCGCGTCACGGCGGCGGCCATCATGGCGAACACGGTTCGCGGATGTTCAAAGAGCTCGACCTGAGCCAGGAGCAGCACCGCGAAATCCGCAAACTGATGGGCGAGCAGATGAAAGGCCGCCATGACATCACCAAGCGCTATCTGGACAAGCTGCCGGCTGCTGAACAGAAAGCCATGCAGGACGAACTGAAGGCCGCCAAGGACAAACAGCACAGCGCCATCCGCGCCCTGCTCAATCCCGAGCAGCAGAAAGCCTTCGACGAGCATCAGAAGAAAATGCAGGAACGTCGCGCCGAGCGTATGGCATTCAAAGCCTGGCAGGCCGAGCAGGCGAAGAAGAACTAACCCGACCTAAGAGCCTACTTTACGATCTCGCGAGCTAGAGCCATGCCAGACGCTACGTAGTAACAGCCTCCGGCTGGTCAAAGCAGGCGAGGAAGCGGAGTTTACGAGCTGTAAATGAGCATTCCGAGCCTGCTTTTAACGCAGCAGGGCCGACGCGCAGCAGATCGTAAACAGGCTCTAAGTCTTTACGCCCATCAGGCTGCAAGGCCTGATGGGCGTAACCATTACTACTAAGGAGCCACCGTGCGGTCACTGTTCTGGCGCATCTTTGCCAGCTTCTGGCTGGCTATTGCCCTGGTTGCCGGGCTGTCCATGCTGCTTGGGCGCATGCTCAATCAGGACGCCTGGCTGCTCAGCCGACATCCCGCCGTAGCAGGGCTGGCCGAAGGCTGGACGCAGCGCTATGAACAACAGGGCCCACAGGCTGCCCAGGCGTTTCTGGAACAGCGCAAAGAAGCGTTTCGGATCAACGTGCAGGTGCTCGGCGAGAACGGCCAGCCTTTGGTACGCGGTACCTTCCCGCCCCGTGCGGCGGCTTTCGAAGCCCGCGCAAAAAATCCCAAGCGCTTGCCCTGGCGGCGTCTGAATGATGACTACAACAGCCCGTACAGCGGCGAAACCTACCTGTTTATCTACCGCATCCCCAATACCGAAGTCGCCGCCTGGCAGCGTGAAAGCAGGCTCTGGCCACTGAGCGCACTGGGTATCGCGCTAGTAGTACTGACCCTGTTCAGCCTCTGGCTGACGCTGTCCATCACCCGCCCGCTGAATCGCCTGCGCGGCGCGGTGCATGATCTGGGGCAAACCGCCTATCAGCAGAACAGCCTGGCCAAATTGGCAGAACGGCGTGATGAGCTCGGCGTACTGGCAGCCGACTTCAACCGCATGGGCGAGCGTGTGCAGGGCCTGATCAGCAGCCAGCGCCAGTTGCTGCGCGACGTGTCCCATGAGCTGCGCTCACCGCTGGCACGCCTGCGCATCGCCCTGGCGTTGACCGAACGGGCAGAGGCCGGCGAGCGGGAGAAGTACTGGCCGCGCCTGAGCAAGGAATGCGACCGCCTGGAAGCGCTGATCAGTGAAATCCTCACCCTCGCCCGCCTCGACGCCGAACCCGGCGCGGCGCAACCGATCAACCTGGGCGAACTGCTGCACAAATTGCAGGAAGAGGCGCGCCTGGACGCCCCCGAGCAGCAGATCGAGATTCAGCTGGAAAGCGGTCTGCAGCTCAATGGCTGGCCGGATATGCTGCAACGCGCAATGGACAACCTGCTGCGCAATGCCCTGCGCTTCAACCCGGTTGGCCAGCCCATCGTATTGACCGCCAGCAGAAACGCCGAGCAGTTATGCCTGAGCGTACGTGACCATGGCCCTGGTGCGGCCCCTGAGCTGCTGGCACGCCTTGGCGAACCCTTCTTCCGCGCCCCCGGCCAGACCAGCAGCGGTCATGGCCTGGGCCTGGCCATCGCGCGCCGCGCGGCGGAACGGCATGGCGGCCAGCTGGAATTGAGCAACCATGCGCAAGGCGGCTTTATCGCCACCCTGCGCTTGCCACTCACTGCGCCGCAGGCCAGGCCCTGACAAAATCACCGACCTGCACCTGGGGCACCGCGCGCAACTCACGCTCCGGCGTGCCCAGGTACAGGAAGGCGATAATCTGCTCGTCCGCGGCCAGCCCCAGACCGGCCGCCACCTGGGCGTTATAGGCCAGTTCGCCGGTACGCCAGACCGCGCCTATGCCCTGGGCATGGGCGGCCAGCAGAATGCCGTGGGCGGCGCAGCCGGCGGCGATCACCTGCTCCTGCGCCGGCACCTTGGCATGGGCCTGCACCCGGGCAATCACCACCACCAGTAGCGGTGCCCGCAGCGGCATGGCGCGGGCCTTGCTCAAGGCTTCGGGACTGGCATCGGCCGGCAGCGCCTGGGCCAACAGTTCGCCCAGCTGCTCACGCGCCGCGCCCTCGATGGTGAGAAAGCGCCAGGGGCGCAACTGGCCGTGATCCGGAGCCCGCAGTGCGGCACGAAACAGCAGCTCGCGCTGGGCCGCATCCGGTGCCGGCTCACACAAACGCGGAGCGGAAACACGGTTTAGCAACGCATCAAGGGCATCCATCGGCCACCTCGCAAGATTGAATAAGGGCGAATTCTAGAGCCTGGCAGCGCAGCGGTGGGGAAAATCTGCGCCTTTGCTGCGTAACGCAACCCGCCCCTGGCACAGGTCACAGGGGCGCTGCGAGAAGGGTGAAGCCCGTGTTCCTGCGGCAATTTTTTCGTCTAGCCTGATGGTCCAGATAGCGCACGCGCGCCGGTTTACAGCGCCGGCGACGCGAGTAGAATGGCGCCCTTTGCCGCCCTCAACCCGAGTTCCCTTACATGGCATGGCCGACTGTAAGAATCATCGCTTTTATCAACGGTATTTTTCTGATCACCCTGGCCATTGGCATGATAGTGCCGATGCTGACCCTGTTGGTTTTCGACAGAGCCCATGAGCTCAATGCCTTTCTCTGGTCCAGCCTGATCACCTTTGTCGCCGGCCTGGTCATGGTGGCCCAGGGCCGTCCGCAGAATACCCAGCTGCGGCCGCGGGACATGTACATGCTGACCACCGCCAGCTGGGTGATCGTGTGCATCTTCGCCGCCCTGCCGATGGCGCTGATTCACCATATCAGCTACACCGACGCCTTCTTCGAGACCATGTCCGGGGTCACCACCACCGGCTCCACGGTGCTCTCGGGTCTGGACACGGCCTCGCCGGGCCTGCTGATCTGGCGCTCGATGCTGCAGTGGCTGGGCGGCATCGGCTTTATCGCCATGGCCGTGGCGGTGTTGCCCCTGCTGCGCGTCGGGGGCATGCGCCTGTTCCAGACCGAGTCCTCGGACTGGGGCGAGAAAGTCATGCCGCGCTCGCATATGGCGGCCAAGTACATCGTCTCCATCTACCTGGTGTTTACCCTGATCGGCGTATTCGCCTACTGGCTCTCGGGCATGGGCTGGTTCGATGCGATCAACCATTCGATGACCTCGGTTTCCACCGCGGGCTACTCCACCTCCGACAACTCCATGGGTAACTTCGGCCCTGCCAGCCATTGGGTCGCCATCCCCCTGATGCTGCTCGGCAGCCTGCCCTTTACCCTGTATGTCGCCAGCCTGCGGGGCAATCGCAAGGCCTTGTTCAAGGACCAGCAGGTCCGCGGCTTTGTCTCGATGCTGCTGATCGTCTGCCTGGTGTTCAGCGTCTGGCTCTGGCTCAACTCCGAACATGCCTTTATCGATGCCGTGCGCCTGGCCAGCTTCAACGTGGTGTCGATTGCCACTACCACCGGCTATGCCCTGGGCGACTACAGCACCTGGGGCGGCTTTGCCTTTATGACTTTCTTCTACCTGACCTTCGTCGGCGGCTGCTCCGGCTCCACCACCGGTGGCCTGAAGATGTTCCGCTTCCAGGTCGCGCTGTCCCTGCTGCGGGCCAACCTCAAGCAGATGGTGCACCCGCGCGCGGTGATCAAACAGCAGTACAACGGCCACAACCTCGACGAAGAAATCGTTCGCTCGATCCTGACCTTTTCCTTCTTTATCACCATGACCATCGCCGCCATTGCCCTGTTTCTGGCGATGCTCGGGCTGGATCCGATTACCGCCCTCACCGGGGCCGCTACCGCCGTGTGCAACGTCGGCCCGGGCCTGGGCCCGATCATCGGCCCGGCCGGCAACTTCTCCAGCCTGCCGGATGCGGCCAAATGGGTGCTGGCCGCCGGCATGCTGCTCGGCCGTCTGGAAATCATTACCGTGCTGGTGCTGCTCACCGCCAACTTCTGGCGTCACTAAACCGCCCGGCTTGCCATTGCAGCGCCCGGCTTACAGGCCCGCGCGGTACTCGCCGGGGGTCAACCCGAACCAGCGACGGAAGGCCCGGAAGAAATTGCTCGGGTCGGCGAACCCCAGCAGGTAGGCCACTTCCAGCAGACTCAGGGCAGGCTGGGCGAGGTACTGCTGGGCCAGTTCGCGGCGGGTGTCGTCGAGCAGCTGCTGGAAACTGCTGCCCTCCTCCTGCAAGCGCCGCTGCAGGGTGCGCTGCGACAGATGCAGGGCCTGCGCCACCACCTCGCGCCGGGGCTCGCCCTGGGGCAGCAGACGGCACAGCACCTGGCGGGTCAGGTGGGTGACGCGACTTTCCGAGAAACGCGCCAGGTAGTCGCCGGCAAACCTGTCGTGCAACTGCGCCAGGGATTCGTTGGCCGTGGGCAGCGGCATGTCCATATCGGCACGCTCGAACAGCAAGCCGTAATGATCGGCATTGAACTGCAGCGGCCCCTGAAAAATTTGCTCGAAGGGTTGCAGATCCGCCGGCGGGTCACCCTGAAACAACACCCGTTGCGGGCGAATCGGCTTGCCTGTCATCCACCGACAGAACGCCAGGGCGTAGGCCAGCGACGCCTCGCAGCTCTGCCGCGCCGCGGGCAAGCGGTCGCCGTGGATCGCCAGGATCAGCTCATAACCAGTGCGCTGCGGGCGAAAGCTCAGGTCCGCGCCCTCGCCGATAATCCGCTGATAACGCACCAGGCGGGCAAAGCCCTCCTTCAGGGTGCGGCTGGACATCAGCGCATAGCCGACCACATGAAACGACGCCGGACGCACCACCTTGGCCATGTTCAGACCGATTGCCGGGTCGCCCGACAGCTCCACCGCGCGCTGCCACAGACGGGTCATGCCGTCCTGGGGAAAACGTGCATCGGGGTCTTCCAGGGCGGCGTAATCGAGCCCCAGCTCGGGGAAGATCGCGCGGCAGTCGACGCCGCCCATTTCCAGCGCCTGGACAATGCCCAAGGCCCAATTCGAAGAGGTGGTACGTTCACGCATGGGGTTTTCTTATTGTCGTGTCCATTAGCAGGCTGTCTGGGGCAGTGGCCTGTCCAACAGACCTGAGGTGCCGCCCAAGGATACTAAACTGGCACTTAATGTCAGTGGCCCGGCGAGTCAGTCGTCCTAGACTGCAAGTAACCGGCGCAGGCTGCAACAGCCCCTGCGTACAGAGCCATAACAGGAGGCATGCCATGAGCGCTGAAAACCCGCCACGCTACACCAGCTTCGCCGAGTTCTACCCCTATTACCTGCAGGAACACAGCAACGCCACCTGCCGCCGCCTGCACTACGTCGGCAGCCTGCTGGTGCTGTGCATCCTCGCCTACAGCCTGCTTAGCCAGCAGTGGCTCTGGTTGCTGGCCATTCCCCTGGTCGGCTACGGTTTCGCCTGGGTCGGCCATTTCGGCTTCGAGAAGAACCGCCCGGCAACCTTCCAGTACCCGCTGTACAGCCTGATGGGCGACTGGGTGATGCTCAAGGATGCCTTAACCGGGCGGATCAAGTTCTAGGGCACAGGGCCGGCTCCAGCAACCGGTCACGGCCAATACTGCACCATTCGGCTGCGGTGCTTGGCTCATGCCTGCCCGCTTGGTTATGATCCCGACCTTTGTCGCTTGCCCAACGAAGGTTTGCCGACCAGTAGACGTCCAGTAGAGACGCCGCATCTCAGCAGGGATCCCGCCATAAGCATGAATGCCCAGACCTCGACCCGGCTTCCCGCCCTGCCAGCACCGCCGCTGCGCGAATATTACGCACGCGTGCTGGCCTATATCGCCATTGCCGCCAGCATTGCCGCAGGCACCTTTGTTCAGCATTTTGGCTATGACATCCTCTGGATGGTGCCCTACGCCCTGCTCTACCCCCATCTGGCCCACCAGCTGAGCCTGCGCTTCAAACGCGACCACCCCCAGGGCACCACCCTCAGCCTGCTGTTTATCGATGCCCTGCACGCGGGGGCCGCCATGGCTCTGCTCGGCTTCTCGGTGGTGCCGAGCCTGATGGCCCTGCTGATTCTGAGTTTCAGCTCCCTGGTGATCGGCGGCCTGCGCTATATGGCCCTGGGTATCTTGGTCGCCCTGAGCAGCAGCGTACTGAACGCCGCGCTGATTGGCCCCCAGATCGAGGTCGACACCCCGGCCGTGGTAGCCCTGGTCAGCATCCTGTTCACCATCCTGTATATCTGCATCACCGCCTACTTTGTGCACCAACAGGGCCTGCGTCTGGCTCAGGTGCGCAGCGAAATCAAGCGCGAACAGGAAAAGGCCGCACGCCTGGCGCGCAACCTGGCCAAGTACCTGTCGCCGCAGGTGTGGGAGTCGATCTTCACCGGCAAGAAGAGCGTGCGCCTGGAAACCCAGCGCAAGAAGCTCACGGTGTTCTTCTCCGATATCAAGGGCTTTACCGAGCTGTCCGAAGAGCTGGAAGCCGAAGCCCTGACCGACCTGCTCAACACCTACCTAAACGAGATGTCGAAGATCTGCCTGAAATACGGCGGCACCATCGACAAGTTCGTCGGCGACTGCGTCATGGTGTTTTTCGGCGACCCGGCCAGCAAAGGCGCGAAGAAGGATGCGGTGAATGCCGTATCCATGGCCATCGCCATGCGCAAGCATATGAAGGTGCTACGCCAGCAGTGGCGCGCCCAGGGCATCACCAAGCCGCTGGAAATCCGCATGGGCCTGAATACCGGCTACTGCACCGTGGGCAACTTCGGTGCCGACACGCGCATGGATTACACCATCATCGGCCGCGACGTGAACCTCGCCAGCCGCCTGGAAAGCGCCGCCGAATCCGGTGAAATCCTGATCTCCCACGAGACCTATTCGCTGATCAAGGACGTGATCATGTGCCGCGACAAGGGCCAGATCACGGTCAAGGGCTTTACCCGTCCGGTACAGATCTACCAGGTGGTGGACTTCCGCCGCGACCTGGGAGCCACCTCCAGCTATGTCGAGCACGAACTGCCGGGCTTTTCCATGTACCTGGACACCAACGGCATTCAGAACTTCGACAAGCAGAAGGTCATCCAGGCCCTTAGTCAGGCGGCCGATAAGCTGCGTGACAAGGTGATCATGTAAGAACCTGGGCCGGCATACAAAGCTCACCATCGAGCAACGGCTGCTGCGCCAGAAACTCCAGCGCCGAGGCCCGCCAGGATTGCCGCGCCGCCAGCTCGGCGCAGCGCCCGCGGTCCAGGCTCAGGGCCGCCAGGCAGGCCGCGCGCAAGTCCTCATCCAGCACCCCACTGACACCCGCCTGCAGCACATCCAGCGGCCCGGCTACCGGGAACGCCGCCACCGGCGTGCCGCAGGCCAGGGCTTCGAGCATGACCAGGCCGTAGGTATCGGTACGCGACGGAAACACCAGCACGCTGGCCTGCTGGAATGCCTGCGCCAGTGCCGCGCCATGGCGGTAGCCAAGGAACCTTACCTGCGGGTAAGCCGCTTGCAAATCTGCGCGCTGCGGCCCATCACCCACCACCTGTTTTTCCCCGGGCAGATCGAGACGCAGAAAGGCCTCGACGTTCTTTTCCGGAGCAATCCGCCCGACATACAGAAACACCAGACTGGAGACCGCCGCAGGCATAGCCGGCGGACGAAACAGCTGGGTATCCACGCCCTTGCGCCACAGCGCCAGCTGCTTGAAGCCCCAGCCGGCAAACTCCTCGCGCATTCGCTCGGTGGTCACCAGCACCGCCTGGCTGGGGCGATGGAAGGCGCGCAGAAAGGCATAGCCCCAGCGCAGCGGCAGCCAGGGCCAGCGGCTGTTGACGTACTCGGGAAAGCGCGTGTGGATGGCGCTGGAAAACGCCAGACCGCGCCTGACCAACCAACGCCGGGCGGCCCAGCCCAGGGGACCTTCGGTGGCCAGATGGACGCAATCGGGGCGAAAATCGCGAATCGCCCCGCCCACCCGCCAGAGATCCCACACCAGGGGGATTTCCGGGTAACTCGGGCATGGCAGGGTGCGAAAGTCCGCGGGCGACAGCAGCTTGACCTGATGGCCCAGGCCGCGCAGTTCGCTGACCAGGGCCTGCAGGCTGGTGACCACGCCATTGACCTGGGGCGCCCAGGCATCCGAGACGATCAGCAACCTCATAGTGCCGGCTCGCTGGCAGCCACCGTTATGGCCTGCTGCGCAGCCTGGCGCGCCTGGTCGTCGGCCAGGCGGTAGAGCTCGATGCTGCCATCCAGATGCTCGATCAGCGCCGTGCAGGACTCCACCCAGTCGCCGCAGTTCATATACTCGACATCCCCCATCGGGCGGATTTCGGCATGATGGATATGCCCACAGACCACGCCGTTGAAGCCACGTTTGGCGCACTCGTGAACGATGGCTTCTTCAAAGTCGCTGATAAAGTTCACCGCGGTCTTGACCTTGTGCTTGAGGTACGCCGACAGCGACCAATAGCCGTAGCCATAGCGGCTGCGCCAATAATTCAGCCAGCGATTGAGGGTCAGGGTGATTTCGTAGGCCGAGTCGCCGAGAAAGGCCAGCCAGCGGTGGTAACGGGTGATCACGTCGAACTGGTCACCGTGAATCACCAGCAGACGGCGGCCGTCGGCAGTGATGTGCTCGGCTTCATCGACCAGCTGGATATTGCCCAGCATCAGGCTGGAGTAGCGACGCAGGAATTCGTCATGGTTGCCGGTGACATAGATCACCTCGGTGCCGCGCTTGCTCATGGTCAGCAGGCGGCGGATCACGTTGCTGTGCGACTGCGGCCAATAGACTCCGCTGCGCAGCTTCCAGCCGTCAATGATGTCGCCGACCAGATAGATCTTGTCGGTCTGATAGCGCTTGAGGAAAGCCGCCAGGTGTTCGGCCTGACAATCCCGGGTACCAAGGTGCACATCGGAAATCCACAGGGTACGGACACGTTGCTTGCGGCTGGGCTTGGCGAGCTGGGCGCTGGTCATGGACGACCTCCGGCTGGGTTTGCTTGAGCTTGCGCGGCACGAGTGAAACGCCCATGACGGAGCCGTGGCAGTTCGATGACAGCCCACAACGCTGATCTGCGGTTATCAGGCCGTTGAAAAACGTAGGCGAGGCAGTCGAGACAAGGCAAAAACAGGCGAAAAAGCGGAGTGTACGAGTTGTACATGAGCATTTTGAGCCTGTTTTTAACGCCGTATCGGCAACGCAGGTAGTGTTTCAACAGCCTGTTAGACTTGCCGGCATACACAAGGAGCCCACCATGTCCTCGCCGCTGTCGCTGCGTCACTACAGCCACGAACTGCTCAGCCATAGCCATGCCCACGCCCAGTTGGTGTTCGGCCTGAGCGGGCGGCTGGATTTCGAGATTGCCGGCTGCGCCAGCCAGGTCACCCGGCAGACCCTGGCCGTGATTCCCAGCGACGCCCGGCATGCCTGCGGCAGTAGAGAGGGCAGCCAGTGCCTGGTGCTCGATGTGCCGTCCGAGCACTGGCTGCAACAGCAACTGGGCGGCCACCTGGACGCCGCACGCCGGCTGCTGGAAAAACCTGCTGCCGTCGGCCTCGACCCGGCACAGAGTCAGTTGGTCAGCTGGCTGGCCGCCAGCC
>CAZOEC010000073.1:0-24845 GCA_964578635.1 uncultured Pseudomonas sp. | reverse complement strand
CCATCCGCTCGTGCAGGCCGAAGCAGGCCTTTACATCGACCCTTGGCACCTCTCCCTGAGTGATCAGCAAGTGCAGTACCCGTGCCGCTGCCTCTGGCTTGATGCCATTCTCAATAAACCTTCTCTCGTAGTGAAGGATTGCGCCGAGTCGATCACGAAGCTTTGTGATTGCCAGTGCATCAAGGGTGTATTCGATCTGGTCCTGGCACGCGCTCAGCATGAACCGCACGAACTCAACCAACCCTGCCTGTGTCAGCTGCCCACGGCCATCGCGATCCCCTCTTCTTGGCTGATCTGCGGCTTTCAGCCACCCGTAATATTCGTCCTGCCGGCGGGCTAGCCCTCGCGAGATTGACCACAAAGGCGAGGCCAGCCCGAGCTTGCACAGCTGCATGTGCGTGACCATTCGGATAACACGGCCGTTACCATCCTCAAATGGGTGAACGTATGCCAGCCGATGGTGATAGGCCATGCTCGCAAGCAGCTTTGTAGATAATCCGTTCTTGGCTCCATAGACCTGCTGTAATCGCTCAAGCATGGGCGTGACCGACTCCCAGGCGGGCGCATCATGATGGCCAACCGTTACGTTCTGCTGGGAAACGTCGCGCAGCTGGCCAGGCACCATAAAGCGATCTTCGCTTACCCTCAGCTCTTCCTCACGAGCATCCGCAAATAGCCGCCGATGCACGGTTTTGACGAGCGGTACCGCGAACATATCCGGCCAGGAAATGTGCCTCTCAAACATCGACAGCTTGCGCTCAAGGACTTCTTGAACCTGGATGTGGGTCAACGCGAGCACACCAAGTTCTTTGGCCTCCCGCCGCTTCATGCGCTGGCTCATTTCCGCAGGTTCTGTGTACTGCCCTTCTATCAAATTGCTGTAGTAGCTGTTGGTCAGGCGCATCAGCGTCCCTAACCGTCTCGCGGTTTCGGGCGCGACAGAGCCTGCAAGCTTCCCAGCCAGGAAGGGCAAAGAGTCGGCCAGATCGCATACATCACGGGGAAAGTCGGGCGAAGGCCAGATCGGCTCAAGCCAGTGGTTGCCCTTCACAAACTGAGTCGTCATTTTTTCCCCGGTTTTTCAGATTTATTTTCACATTGCCCATCACTCGGCATGGCTAGTATAGCCTGGCTTGGCGGCTATCCTAGCCCGGCATGAAACAGCCATTTTCTCATATTTATTTTCACTTTTTTCGGGCGAAAAAACCCACCCCACGTCGCCCCTTTGGTTTCGCGCCTCTGGTGGAGCATGAGCGCATCTCAATCCGGAGCAGCACTCATGCCCTGCCCTACCTCGCAAGAAATCTATGACCGCTTTCTCGATGCCATCCTGCCCGCTGAATAGCTGGGCGGGCCGGAAGATAAGCCACACGCCGATCTCATGCTGCGCATCGCCGCTGAGTGCCTGCGCCGGGCCAATGCCCAGGGGTATCGCGACCTGGCTGGGTTTGCCGGTCCAGCAGCATTCCTGGTGAAAAATTTCCCCTCAGAACTTCAGGCGTCAGAGGGGTTTGATGTGTATCCAGAGCCTCGCACCATGCACTAAGGGCTTGGGATTCCCGGCGCGCATGGGAATCTGGATTTAACAAAGCCAAGGAGGTCCACCCCATGTCCCCGATGCACTTCTCCCTGATCTTCACCGGTACCGTCAGCCCCAACGGCGGCGACGAGGAAGCCAACGGCATCGCCATGACTCGCGGCGAGCTGAATGCCCACCTGGAGCAGGCCGTGGCCAACATCACTGGTAATGGCCTGGTAACTGGCGATACGCCGGCCACCCTTGAAGACCACTCGCATTGCGTGCGGATCACCACCGGCAAGGTGGACATGATGGCCATGCCGATCATCTCGACCGCGCACCTGGACGCGGCCACCGCGCTCAATCTCAGCGAGGCCGGCGATAAGTGCGCCTGGGCCGTCATTGCCCCCTACGCCGAGGGCATGTTCATCCGCTTCCTGGATGACGAAGGCCTGGACGCCGAAAAGCCGCAGTGCGCCCGGGATATTCATCAGTGGCTCAAGGGCCAGGGCCTCAATGGCTGGGTCCGCCTGGATCGCGACTGGGATTGTGTCGACGGCCTGCCGGCGTATGAGTGGTGATGGCCATGCATTGCACAAACGCATTGAATAAAGCCCGCGCCGCCGCCGCCGAGCTTGCCTTCTCGGGGTATGACTTCGGCCTGCTGATCACTGACTCTGGCTCCTGGGCCGAAACCCACACCGATGACTGGGTGAGGTTTTGCTATGGGGAGGACGACCATGCAGCAGAGCGTTACCGCGTCGCCCTGAATGTCCGCTTTGAAAAAGGGTCGGCTAAGCCGGTCGAGGTGTATGCCTTGGATCTCAAGACTGGCGCACACATTGGCTCAGCAAGCGCGGTTGATGTCCCTCCGGCAGAAAAGCCTACGACCTACAACCATGCCTTCACCATCGCCTTTTCCGTGGCTGGCTCCATGTCCGAAGACGGCGAGGACGTGACAGCGGAGCAGATGGTGGCAGCCCTGCAAATGCGGATCAAAGACCTCATGGCCAACAACGAATTGCTTGAGGCGGTCGGTGGCCCCTTCGACAGCTTCAAGGAGGACTGACCATGGCCATTGAGCGTGTGAGCGGCTCTCACCCCTACGTCGCCAGCTGGCAGGCCTACGGCGGGCACACCATGTATGTCGGGGTCTTTCCTTCCACGGCCGGCGGTCTTGGCGCAGCCACCTGCTGCGCGGTGGCATTCATCCACCAGATCAGAGGGCCGTTTCAAATTACGGCAAGAGCAAAAAATTACCTTAACATCAAAATAAATGCATTTAAATATCATTAATATGAATTTGCCATCAGCTTGATTGGACAGCACACTAGTCAACTACTGGCTTCGTCATGCCTCGTTAAACGGAGATACCCAGCCAGAATTGATTGCTTGTTCACGCCAAGAGAACGCCTGTCGATTCGAAATGCGGAGAGAGACCAGATCTACGATTCCTTTTGCGTAATGGACCACTTATGGCTAATGCTATCGCTCCGAATACCAACTCCATCTATAACTATGACGTTGTTCGCCAATTCACATTGGTGACCCTAGTATGGGGCATCGTCGGGATGAGCATGGGCGTATTCATTGCCGCTCAACTGGTCTGGCCAGCGCTGAATTTCGACCTTCCCTGGACTAGCTTTGGACGTTTGCGTCCGATTCATACCAGCATTGTAATCTTCGCCTTTGGCGGCGGCGCACTGTTCGCCACTTCGCTCTATGTGGTACAGCGCACTTGTCGCACCCGCCTGGTTTCCAATCGATTAGCCAGTTTTGTATTCTGGGGATGGCAGGCTGCCATTGTAGCCATTCTGGTCAGCTACCCCTTGGGCTACACGACATCGAAGGAATATGCGGAGATGGAGTGGCCAATTGCCTTATGGGTGGCCATTGTTTGGATTGCTTACAGCTACCTATTCTTCGGCACAATTGCCCGGCGCAACGTCAAACACATCTATGTCGGAAACTGGTTCTATGGAGCCTTTATCATCGTGACTGCGATGGTGCACGTAGTTAATCACCTGGCGATACCGATATCACTGATGAAGTCCTATCCGGTCTACTCGGGCACTACTGATGCCATGATTCAATGGTGGTACGGACATAGTGTGGTGGGCTTCATTCTTTCGGTAGGTTTTCTCGGAATGATGTATTACTTCGTACCGAAACAGGCAAATCGGCCGATCTACTCCTACCGTCTATCCATCGTGCACTTTTGGGCGATTATTGCCTTGTATATTTGGGCAGGCCCACATCACCTGCATTACACCGCTCTGCCAGACTGGGCGCAGACGATCGGCATGGTCATGTCGATCATCCTTCTGGCTCCCAGTTGGGGCGGGATGATCAATGGTATGATGACTCTATCTGGCGCCTGGCATAAGTTGCGCGACGATCCAATTCTGCGCTTTCTGGTGGTTTCCTTAGCCTTCTATGGAATGTCCACATTTGAAGGCCCAATGATGGCAATCAAGACCGTGAATTCGCTGTCCCATTACACCGACTGGACTATCGGTCATGTGCATGCCGGCGCACTTGGATGGGTGGCTATGATCAGCATCGGCACCTTGTATCACATGATTCCGAAACTCTATGGGCGCGAACAGATGCACAGTATTAGATTAATCAATACACATTTCTGGCTGTCCACTATTGGAACTGTTCTATATATCGCGGCGATGTGGGTCAACGGCATAACACAAGGGCTGATGTGGCGCGCAGTCAATGATGACGGCACCCTCACCTACTCTTTTGTCGAATCGCTGGAGGCTAGTCACTCGGGCTATGTCGTTCGCTTAGTCGGCGGTGCGATTTTCGCCAGCGGTATGTTGCTGATGGCCTACAATACCTGGCGCACCGTCAGGGGCAGTGTAAAAAAAGTCCCTATGCCAATAGCCGCACTGTCCTAAGCGGGGTGAACTTATGAGCACGCTGGTCCTTATACTGGGAATTTTGGTGTTTTGGCTGGGCATCTACTGGAGTCTGCAAGGCCTCACAGAAATTGAACTGGAGCAGATTTCTCTCCTGCCTTTTGCGGATGATCCGAGCGCAGCAAGACGTATGAGCGAATCTACAGGACGGCACTGCGAGTCAGTGGTTATGCCTGCAGTCGAGCCATGCGAAGAGCTTGATAGTGACCGATTTGTTGCCTGAATGGTTCACAGCCTTTTTGCCGTATCCTCTATCCATGGATGGATGCTCCCCCGTGTCCCTACCGGACACACTCCGGAGCTTACTGTTTTGTTTGTGAGTTCCTCTTTTAATTTATCGGAAATAGCGGAAAACTTATGAAGTTGGCTATTCTATCTGATTTGCACCTGTCTGTTGCGGAAATGGAAGTGCCCAATACAGACTGCGATGTTGTGATTCTAGCCGGTGATTTAGGGCGACCACAGCAGGCCATCAGTTGGGCCAAACAGTTTTCGCGTCCGGTAATTTTCATTCCTGGTAACCATGAGTTTTATGGCGCCAGTTTGACAGCCACCTTGACGGACTTGAAGCAAGCCGCTCACAATAGTAATGTTCATGTACTCGAGCGAGATGAGGTCTGTATTGACGGAGTGCGCTTTCTCGGCTGTACACCTTGGACCGACTTCCGTTTATTTGCTACTGAGGGCGAGAGAACCGCCGCCATTACCGAAGCGCATCAGTCGATCAGAGACTTTAGTCGAATTACACTATCTGACGATTCTAACACCTGTTTCAGTCCTGCACACTCAAGTCAAATTTTCGATCAATCGGTCGATTGGCTAGCAGACAAATTTTCCAAGACATTTGAAGGTAGCACTGTCGTAGTTTCCCACCATGCGCCTTCACCGAGCAGTATTAACCCCCAACACGCTGGTTCTCTATTAAATGCCTGCTTTGTGTCTAACCTCGATGATCGGATCGTACAATGGTCGCCGACGCTGTGGATTCACGGCCACACTCATAACAGCTGTGACTATCAAATAGGCAATACACGAATCCTGAGCAACCCTCGTGGTTATGCACATGAGGGCGTTTCGGAAAATATGGCGTTTAACCCGTTGTTAACCGTCCAGGTGTGAGTTTTTCGTGCAGCAAGCATACTAACGCCTAATTATTTTAGAGGCTAACAGCCAGTCCGACAGACATTCTTCAAGGAAGTAGGTTAATGGTTACCAAATTGCTTTCCCCGGATAGACGCGGCGATACGCCGCTATGGATCGTTTTCTGGATCTATGGCGTGATCGCCAGCCAAGTCTATTTTGCTTCGATCCTCTATTTTTACCGCGCACTGGGAACGCTGACATTAGGTGCTTTGCTAGCGGGCTTCGTTCTATACACCGCCTGGATAATGCGCTCAGTTTGGGTGAACGCGTTCAATGTCGGCAATGAGGCCTACGGCCACGTTGCGCGCTACCTTACCGTCGTTTGGGCTCTCAATGCCGTGCTCGTATCCAGCTTCCTGTTCCTCGGGCACGTAGGAGTGGTTTCGGTGCCCATCTAAATCCCGAAGTGGGCCAGCCCGCAAGCATGATGAGATCATCCTTTCATCCTGGCAGTTATTCCAAACTGTAGTGGTCAACCTATCCCGGACAGTGGGTTAAGTTTTTCTTCAACCACTGCAGACGGAAGCCCGTCTTTGTATTGATGCGGCCTCATCCAGTTGTAGCAGTAAATCAGCCAATGACTAGGCAATTATTACTTGACATTCATCTAACTCAACCAGCTAGCTAGCTAGCTGTATCATTCACTGGAGTGATAGACTGATGAGGCATCAGTCAGATTGGCATAAATCAACAATACTACATGATAGAAAAAAACATTATTAATTAGAATTAACCAATCCGCCCCCACAATACCTAGGCATTCAGTTTCACTCGGCTCTGTCTGGAATATCGACAGACGTAGGTACCCTCATAGATTCCGGCTGGGGTGACACGGTTGCAGGCGTGATGCCTCCTTCGCAGTCGCTCTAGTGCCTGCTAATTTATTTGTCGCATTGTTCTTATCTTGCCCAAGGAAGGACCTTTGCCGGGCAATTAGCTCGTTATTTACAATCTATACAGAGACTAAGAAATAACAATGCACGAGCACTTTCTCGACTGGTTAAGAATTCTGGCTCCCGCCCAGCTCAACTTTCATCCGAGGGAGTGGCTGCGCGCCGCCATCGGGGTTGGTATCGTCATGTCGTTGACGGTTTCGCTCGGTGTCTGGCTGTTCGGAACGTTGATCACGCTGCATATCGTCGCCCCTGCGTGCGCCTCGGCGGTGTTGCTGTTCGCCACCTCGTCCAGCCCGTTCGCCCAGCCATGGTCGGTTCTCGCCGGTAATATGTTCGCCACCCTGATAGGGGTCAGTGTTGGCCTGAGCGGGCTGGATACTCCGCTTGCCACGGTGCTGGCTGCCGGCCTCGCGCTGGTCTGCCTGTTGACATTGCGCTGCCTGCATCCTCCAGGTTGTGCCTTGGCCGTAGTGGCCGTCAGTGGAGGTGCGAGCATTGCAGATATGGGTTACAGACTGCTTTGGCCGGTGGCAATCAACTCGCTACTGTTATTAGCAATAGCCCTGATCTATAACAATCTCACCGGCCATGTATACCCAAAATCGCGCCGACCCAGGGGAAATAGCCATAACACCCGAGATCCACTGCCGGGAGATCGCATGAGTTTCACCCGGGACGACGTGGATCAGGCGCTCAAGGAGTTCGGCGAGTATGTCGACGTCACTAATGACGATCTCGAAGTGTTGATCAGGCAAACAGAGAAGTATGCCTTGCGCCGCAGCATGGGCGAGATTAGTGCGGCGGACATTATGTCCCGCGATCTCTGCTATGCCACTCCCGACACTTTTATCGAACAGGCCTGGCAGACGCTCAAGGACCACCGTTTGCGTTCGTTGCCCGTTGTGGAGGAAGGCAGCGGCAAATTACTCGGCATCATCACCTTAATTGACCTACTCAAACAGTTCCAGCCCAGCCAAGCACGACTCAACTTTGGCCAATTGAAGTATCTACGTGGAACCAAGTTGCGCTCGATCATGAGCGTGCCAGTAGTTGCTGTGCCGCAAGACGCCCACATGGTTGATTTGGTGTTCATGCTGTCCGACCGCGGACTGCACTGCTTGCCGGTGGTGGATCGACAAGAGCGGTTGGTGGGTATGATCACGCAAACCGACTTGATCGCCGCGCTGTACCATAATTGGCTTAAGCAACTGCCGGATTGAGTTACCGCAGGCCGCTGCGATGGTCCTTTGTCACCCCGACTCCGGCGCTGTCAGGTGACATGGGCTTCATATCTCATAATCCCAGCTCGACCAGTCAAAATTGTCTTGAGCCACCTCGCGCAACAGCTTCAGGGCATTGTGGAGGGCGGGGCTGTCGGCTGCTCTGGAATAGACTAGGTAGATTGGGTAGGAGAACTCCGGTGTCTTTTCCACTCGCGTCAAAATGCCTTCATCGAGGTAAGGTTGCACGACACGGGAGCGGAAATAACCGCGACCGCCGCACTGCAGCAGATATTGCAGGGCAAGTGGCCCAAGGTTGAAGGAGAGGGCGGAGCGGGCGTATTCGGGTAGAGCGATATCGTGCAACTTACGAAAGGTTGGCCCCCAGTCAACATAAACATAGGGATTTGGATTGTTAATCTGTCCCACTTGGATCAGCTTTTCCTCGAGCAGTTGCTCAACCTGCAGACTCGGCCAGTATTCCGGCTGATGCACCAAGGCTGCGTCGATCACGCCGAGGTCGAGTTGCTGTTGCAGCAAACTGCCACTGGCAACTTCACTGCGCACCGCGTGCGTGGGCATGGCCTGGCGCAAACATTGTAGCCAGGCCAACATCAAGGGATTGCACAGGCTTACCTCCGCGCCCAGAGTCAATAGATTGGCGTAGCTATGTGGCAGAGGCAAATCACGACGTGCTGCTTCCCAGGTCTGCACCAATTGAGTGGCATAGGCGACGAAGCGCTCACCGTCGGAGGTTAGCCGGGCGCCCGCACGATTGCGCACGAATAGTCGGCAGTTCAGTTGGCTTTCCAAGTTATGGACGCGCGCCGTCACTGCCGTCTGGGTGATATGCAGGCGCTCCGCTGTGGCGATGAAACTACCGCTGCGGATTATATCCAGGAAGGTACGAGCGAGATCAATGTCCATTGCGGCGCTTAACTTCAATAAAATTGCTGATAACGTGCATTGTATCGAATCCAGCCGAAAGCAAGGCAGGCGCGTTCAATGCATGAACGGCCTGATGACGCTCAGAAACGGGAGAAGAATCATCAGCAGCGCCTGATTGAGCTTCCCGCCGCCCTCTGGGGCTAAGAAGATCATTCAGCAGCGGACTGCTCTCGCTTGCGACGTTTATACACAGCCTGAGCCGATCTCTGCCGTTCGTGCCCGGCGGCTTGCGGTCAGATGGGCATTGTCGGCAGCATTCCACCACTAAATTGTCTACCAAGGATGGAGCATATTCTGCTCTAAGCGCTGCCCTGCGGTTCTCCTCTGCTCCACACCCTAGCCGGAACTGTTGCGTACTCGCACAGGATTACCCACGCAAACGGTCTTTGACCTCTTCTCCACCTTTGCCGAACCTCTCTCACGCGGCACATCTGCGTGCCGCACATTTTGCCGGAGAGGTTGGGTTCAGGGATGCAAGCGACAACAGTTCTGTACGGCCATGTGCTGGCGGTGTTGGCCATTACCCTGTCAGGTATATGGAGCGCTACCCAATGGACGGCTGCGGCGCTTGATTACCAGACTCGCTTGGGTGCCCCGTGGTTCGAACTGCTCGGCATCCCCATCTACCACCCTTGGCGGCTATTCGAGTGGTGGTTCTTCTTCGATGCCTACGCACCTGACATCTTCAACTTCGGCGGGTCCATCGCCGCGGCAAGCAGCCTCGTGGCTGTATTGGTGGCAATCGGTATGGCCATCTGGCGCGCCCGTCAGGCGCGGCGAGTCACCACCTACGGTTCGGCGCGCTGGGCCGATGCTAATGAGGTGCGCGACGCCGGACTAACTGGAAAGGCAGGCGTTTTCCTCGGTGTCTTTGAGGAGCAGTACCTGCGCCATGAAGGCCCCGAACACGTTCTGGCATTCGCACCGACACGCTCGGGCAAAGGCGTTGGCCTGGTGGTACCCACCCTGCTCGCCTGGCCGGCCTCTGCGGTTATCCACGACATCAAGGGCGAGAACTGGAGCCTGACCGCAGGCTGGCGCTCGCGCTTCTCGCACTGTCTTCTGTTCAACCCCACTGACCCGGCTTCGGCAGCCTACAACCCCCTTATCGAGGTGCGTCGCGGCACCCACGAGGTGCGCGATGTACAGAACATCGCCGACATCCTGGTCGACCCGGAAGGTGCACTGGAAAAACGTAACCACTGGGAGAAGACCAGCCATGCGCTGCTGGTCGGTGCCATCCTGCACGTGCTCTATGCCAGTGACGACAAGACCCTGCGCGGGGTCGCCAATTTCCTCTCAGACCCGGCCTGCACCTTCGAGCTGACCCTGCACCGGATGATGACCACGCCTCATCTCGGCAATGCGCCTCACCCGGTTGTGGCCTCGGCCGCTCGGGAAGTACTGAACAAAAGTGAGAATGAGCGCTCGGGTGTGCTTTCCACAGCCATGTCTTTTCTTGGCCTGTACCGCGACCCCACAGTGGCCAGCGTGACCGCACGTTGTGATTGGCGAATCGCCGACCTGATCTCGGCCAAACACCCCGTCTCGTTGTATCTGGTGGTGCCGCCATCCGACATCAGCCGCACCAAACCACTTATTCGTCTGATCCTGAATCAGGTTGGGCGTCGCCTGACCGAATCCTTGGATGGTGCCGACGGCATCGAACGTAGGCACAAGTTGCTGCTGATGCTCGACGAGTTCCCCGCGCTGGGCCGGCTGGATTTCTTCGAATCGGCCCTGGCCTTTATGGCCGGCTACGGGCTACGCGCCTTCCTGATCTCACAGTCGCTCAATCAGATCGACAAGGCCTACGGCCAGAACCACTCGATCCTCGACAACTGCCATGTGCGGGTGACCTTCGCCACCAACGATGAGCGCACCGCCAAGCGCATCTCCGAGACGCTCGGTACCGCCACCGAGTTGCGCGCGCAACGCAACTATGCAGGCCACCGCCTCGCTCCCTGGCTGGGGCACCTGATGGTGTCGCGCCAGGAGACCGCACGTCCTCTGCTGACGCCGGGCGAGGTGATGCAGTTGCCCACCGACGAGTCGGTGGTGATGCTCTCCGGCCATGCGCCGATCCGGGCGAAGAAGCTGCGCTACTTCGCCGACGCCAATTTCCAGCGCCGGGTGCTGCCGGCTCCGCAACTGCAGCCTGGGGAATACGCCGATGCGCCAGCGGCCCGGGCAGATGACTGGAGTGCCCTGGCAGTGTCGGCAACAGTTTCCGTGCCGCTTGCTGAAACCCATGAAAGCGGATCCCTCGACGAAGGCGGCCCACGTCGCCAGCCGGAGCTGACGGACTTCGCCGCCCTGCCGCCTCTCGAAGATCCGGCCAGCGATCTGTTTCTCCTCGACGAGGACGACGCTCCCGCGCCCTTCCCCTCCCAGTTCGAACCGCGACTGCAACGCGCAGCTCGACTGGCCGCCCTCGACCCTGACGACGGAATAGCCCTATGAGCCGAGCCCGCCTGAATCTGTTCATCCAACCGGAGCACGCCAAGCGCCTGAACGACCTAGCGATCAAGAAAGGTGTGTCGAAGTCCTCGATCATTGCCGCAGCGCTCGCCTCCTGGCTATCGCCAGACGCCGGTGACCAGCGTGAGGCGGCCATTGCCAAGCGCCTGGATCGACTGTCTCGCCAGTTCGAACGACTGGAGCGCGATCAGAACATCTTGATCGAGACCATGGCGCTCTATGTGCGCTACTACCTCACTGTGAGCACGCCGGTGCCAGAGGCACACCAAGACGCGGCACGGGCTCAAGGCAAGCTGCGCTTTGCCCAGTTCGTCGAGCAACTGGGTCGCCACCTGCAGCGCGGACGCAGTCTGGTCAAGGACATACAGGAGGAGATCCAGCCTGACGCCCAGTGGCTGAACATCTCCGAAGCCTCGGGAGAGCAGCCATGACCGGCACCCCGCGCGCAACGCTGGCAGCGGCCGCTACTTCCCTGGATCGCCGCACCCGCATGCTGCGCACGGCGATGGGGCCGCTGATCGCCGCGGCGTTGGAAGACCCCGACGTAGTGGAGATCATGCTCAACCCCGATGGGAAGCTCTGGCTTGACCGACTCTCCAGCGGCCGGGCGTCGCTGGGCGAACTTTCAGCCGACGACGGCGAGCGCATCATCCGCTTGGTCGCCGCGCACATCGGTGCAGAGGTGCACCGTGATAAGCCGCTGCTGAGCGCCGAACTGCCGGAAACAGGCGAGCGCTTCGAAGGATTACTCCCTCCCATCGTATCTGGCCCGACCTTCGCACTGCGTAAACGCGCCATGAGCGTGATCCAGCTAACCCAGTACGTGGCGGACGGAATTCTCACGCAAGCACAGGCCTACTACCTGCGTGGTGCAGTACTCAATCGGCAGAACATCCTCGTGGCCGGAGGGACCAGCACCGGCAAGACCACCCTGGCCAACGCCCTGCTCGCTGAAGTGTCCGGCACGGGAGATCGCGTTCTGGTGCTAGAGGACACGGTCGAGTTGCAATGCTGCGCCCACGACCATGTTGCATTGCGAACCCGCTGCGGTGTGGTGTCCATGGCCGATCTGGTGCGCACCACTCTGCGCCTGCGTCCCGACCGTGTGGTAGTCGGCGAGGTGCGCGGCGGCGAAGCGCTGGACCTGGTCAAGGTCTGGGGCACAGGCCACCCAGGCGGTATTGCCACCGTCCACGCCGGCTCCGCCCATGGAGCCTTGTTGCGCCTGGAGCAACTGATTCTCGAGGTCGCCATGACCGCCCCCCGCGCGTTGATCGCCGAGGCGGTCAACCTGGTGGTTTTTCTCGCAGGGCGTGGCCGCGCCCGCCATATCCAGCAAATCGCCCGCGTCGTCGGCCACGACGAACACGGCTACCGGCTCGAGACCACCGAGCCCGCTCAAGCCCTGCCCTCTGCCTCTGGAGAACAGCAATGACCGCAGCCTTTGTCCGGCCCATCCATCTACGCCTATCTGCTCGTACGCTGACAGTGGGCGCGCTTCTACTGGGCATTGCCTTGCCGGCTTTCGCAGCCGGCTCCGGGATGCCCTGGGAGGGACCACTGCAGTCGATTCTCGACTCTGTGCAAGGCCCAGTGGCGAGGATCATGGCGGTGATCATCATCATTGTCACCGGCTTGACCCTGGCCTTCGGCGATACCAGCGGCGGCTTCCGTAAGCTGATCCAGATCGTCTTCGGCCTGTCCATTGCCTTCGCCGCGTCTTCATTCTTCCTGAGCTTCTTCAGCTTTGCCGGCGGGGCGGTGATCGCATGAATATCGAGAGCGATTTCATCGCGGGCTTCGAGGTGCCACTGCACCGCTCTCTGGCCGAGCCGATCCTGCTCGGCGGTGCGCCGCGCAACGTGGCCATCCTCAACGGCACCTTGGCCGCCGTTGTCGGGCTGGGCCTGCAACTGTGGATACCGGGCTTGGTGCTCTGGATGGCCGGCCACTCTCTGGCCGTCTGGGGTGCCCGGCTGGATCCGCAGTTCCTGCAGGTCTTTGCCCGGCACATCAAACATCGCCCCTTGCTTGACGTATGAGGGGGACGCCATGCTGAACCTGGCCGAATACCGCCACCGTCCTTCACAACTCGCCGACTGGTTGCCCTGGGCCGGCCTGGTCGCCCCTGGGGCCGTACTCAACAAGGACGGCTCGTTCCAGCGCACCCTGCGCTTTCGCGGGCCAGACCTGGACAGCGCCACTCCGGGCGAGTTGGTAGCCACGTCGGCACGCCTGAATAACGCCCTACGTCGTCTCGGGTCGGGCTGGGCCCTGTTCATCGAAGCCGAGCGCCTGACCGCGGCCGGCTACCCACAAAGCGAGTTTCCCGAGCCGCTGTCCTGGCTGGTTGACGAAGAGCGCCGCGCCACCTTCGAGGCGCAAGGCAGCCACTTCGAGAGCGCCTATCACCTGACGCTGCTCTACTTGCCAAACGAGGAGTCACGCTCGCGTGCTGCGGGGTTGCTCTACGAGCACAAGACGCAGCGCGGCGTCGACTGGCGCGAGAGACTGGCCGCCTTCATGGCGGAGACGGCACGCTTCCACGACCTGCTCGAAGGTGTGATGCCAGAAGTCAGCTGGCTCGACGACAGCCAGACACTGACGTACCTGCACGCCACGGTGTCGACCCACAGGCAGCGCGTTGCTGTGCCTGAAGTGCCCTTCCACCTGGACGCCCTACTGGCCGACTGCCCGCTGAGCACCGGCCTGGCACCCAGACTGGGCGAGCAGCACCTGCGCGTGCTCTCGGTGCGTGGTTTCCCGACCTCGACCTGGCCCGGCCTGCTGGACGACCTGAACCGACTGGGTATCGCCTATCGCTGGTCGACCCGCTTTATCTGCATGGACAAGAACGAGGCGGAGAAGGAACTGGTGCGTCTACGGCGGCAGTGGTTCGCCAAGCGCAAGGGTGTCCTGGCCCTGCTGCGCGAGACCCTCTTTCAGCAGGAGAGCCCGCTGGTCGACAGCGACGCCTCGAACAAGGCCAGCGACGCCGACGCGGCCCTGCAGGAACTCGGAGTCGACCAGGTCGCCTTCGGCTACGTGAGCGTGACCGTTACGGTGAGCGACGCCGATGCGCTGGTAGCCGACGAGAAACTGCGTCTCGTCGAGCGGGTGATTCAGGGCCGAGGCTTCGTCACTATTGCCGAGAGCCTCAATGCGGTGGAGGCCTGGCTGTCGTCCATTCCGGGCAACGCCTACGCCAACGTGCGCCAGCCGATCATTTCCTCACTCAACCTGGCGCACCTGATGCCGGTGTCGGCGGTGTGGGCCGGCCCTGCGCGTAACACCCACCTCGACGGCCCGCCGCTGGTGGTGACCCGTACCGATGGGGCTACGCCTTTCCGCCTGGTCACCCATGTCGGCGACGTCGGCCACACCCTGGTGGCGGGGCCGACCGGCATGGGCAAGTCGGTGTTGCTGGCGACCCTGGCCATGCAGTTCCGCCGCTACCCTGGCTCACGTCTGTTCCTCTTCGACATGGGCCGCTCGCTGCGTGCGACGGTCCTGGGACTAGGTGGTGAGCATTACGACCTGGGCGGTGATGGCGACCTGGCCTTCCAGCCCCTGGCGCGCATCGATCAGGACAGCTATCGCACCTGGGCCGCCGAGTGGCTTGAAGGCCGTGTTTTGCATGAGGGTGTTGCCGTCGGCCCGGACCAGAAGGCAGCCCTCTGGACCGCCCTCAAAAGCCTGGCCGGTGCACCTGAGGCCCAGCGTACGCTGACAGGGCTGTGCATGCTACTGCAGGACAACGCCTTGCGTCAGGCCCTGCAGCCTTATGTGCTGGGCGGTGCTCACGGCAGGCTGCTGGACGCAGACACCGATCGCTTGGGTACCGCCGACGTGCAGTGCTTCGAGATGGAAGAGCTGATGCACAGCAAGGTGGCAGTAGCGGCCGTACTCAGCTACCTGTTCGCCCGCTTCGAGACGCGCTTCAACGGAGCCCCGACCCTGCTGATCCTCGACGAAGCCTGGCTGTTTCTCGACGACCCGCTTTTTGCCGCACGCATCCGCCAGTGGCTCAAGACCCTGCGCAAGAAGAATGTCTCGGTGATTTTCGCCACCCAGTCGCTCGCCGATATCCAGAACTCGAGCATCGCCGCCGCGATCATCGAGAGCTGCGCGAGCCGCATCTTCCTACCCAACCCTCAGGCCAGCGAGCCGCAGATACGCGGCATCTACCAGGGCTTCGGGCTCAACGACCGGCAGATCGAGATCATCGCCCAAGCCACCCCCAAGCGTGACTACTACTACCAGTCGCGCCTGGGCAACCGGCTATTCGACCTCGACCTGGGGCCGGTGGTGCTGGCTTTCACGGCAGCCGCAAGCCCAGCCGAGCAGCGCGATATCAGCGAGGTCCTGCACGGCGCTGATGCCGCTGGCTTCGCCCCCGCCTGGCTACGCCACCGTGGGCTTGGCTGGGCCGCCGACCTGCTTACTTCCCATACCCCACAACGCAAGGAGCAACTGCCATGACGCCTCGCGCCCGCCATACGCCAATCGCCGCCTTATTGACCCTAGGTTTGCTGGGATTCCAGCCAGCGACCGCAATGACCGTCATCGACCCGACCAACCTGGTGCAGAACATGCTGACTGCGGTGCGCACCCTGGAGATGATCAACAACCAGGCCAGCCAGCTGCAGAACGAAACACAAATGCTGTTGAACCAGGCACGCAATCTGGAAGCCCTGGACTTCAACGCGCTCAATCGGTTGCACACGACGTTGGCCAGCACCGAGCGATTGCTGACCGAGGCCCAAGGCTTGGCTTTCGACGTACAACGTCTGGACCAGGAATTTTCCCGCCTGTACCCGGCCGAATACACGAGTTCCGTCAGTGACGAGCGCCTGGCGCAGGACACGCGCGCACGCTGGAAGCAGGGACTCGATGGCCTGCACACCGCCATGCGCATGCAAGCCCAGGTGGCGCAGAACCTGGCCCAAGACGAGAGTGTGCTGGCCGACCTGGTCAACCAGAGTCAGTCGGCCGGCGGCGCACTGCAGGCCAGCCAGGCCACCAACCAACTGCTGGCCCTGCAGGCCAAGCAGTCGATACAGGCGCAGCAGTTACAGATCACCCAGAACCGCGCCATCGCGCTGGAGCTTGCGCGCCAGGCCGCTGCGGCAGAGGAAGCCCGCGAACTGCGGCGGCGCTTCATGGGCAGCGGTACGCCCTACATCCCCCGCCCCGTGCAGTTCTACCGGTAGCGAGGTGGGTGCGATGAAAGCTCCATTGCTGATGTCGGCTCTGCTTGTTCTGGCTGCCTGTGGGCGTGGCGGCGAACCCCATGAAGCCAGACAACAGGCGTCCAGGCATGAGCGTTTTTATTCCGGCTGCGCCCGGCCGGGTGAGTTCCAGACGCCCGAAGATCTGCCCGCCATCCTAGCGAGTTTCGATGAGGCTGCACCGTGAACGATGTCAGCGTGATCGATCATTTCCTCGAGGTGTTCTCGCTCTACATCGACTCGGGTTTCGGCCTGCTCGGTGGAGAGGTGGCCTTTCTCACCCTCACGCTGGTGGTGATCGACATGACCCTGGCCGGGCTGTTCTGGGCCATGGGCGGAGAGGACGTTATCAGCAAGCTGATCAAGAAGACCCTCTATGTCGGAGCCTTCGCGTTCATCATCGGCAACTTCAATACCCTGGCCGAGATCGTCTTCCGCTCCTTCGCCGGGCTGGGCCTGCTTGCCTCAGGATCCGTGTTGACCCAAGCCGAGTTTCTGCAGCCTGGGAGGTTGGCGTCCATCGGCGTCGAAGCGGGGCGGCCGTTACTGGACCACATCAGCCGCTTAAGTGGTTTCCCTGAAGTATTCAGCAACCTCCACAGCATCATTGTCCTGCTCTTGGCGTGGACTGTGGTGGTGATCAGCTTCTTTATCCTGGCCATCCAGCTATTCGTCACACTGATCGAGTTCAAGCTGACCACCCTCGCCGGCTTCGTCCTGGTGCCCTTCGCGCTTTGGAACAAGACCGCCTTTCTCGCAGAGAAAGTGCTGGGTAACGTGGTTTCCTCGGGCATCAAGGTATTAGTGCTGGCGGTGATAGTAGGCATCGGCTCCGGTCTGTTCGCCGAATTCCAGACGTTGCCGGACGATCCCTCCATCGATCACGCACTGGTGGTCATGCTCGCCGCCCTGGCGCTGTTGGGCCTGGGTATTTTCGGCCCAGGTATCGCCACCGGCCTGGTCTCCGGTGCGCCGCAACTGGGGGCCGGCGCTGCCGCCGGCACTGCCCTTGGCGTCGCGGGAATGGCGGCTGGAGCCGCGGCGCTTGCCACAGGCGCAGGCGGTGCCGTGATGGCCGGCGCACGTATGGCTCCGGGCGCAGCGCGCCTGACCATGGGCGGCGCACAGACGGCGAGCGCCGCCTTGCCCCAGGGAACCGGAGCAACAGCCGATAGCGCTTCCGCTGCGAACGCCTCGCCAGGCGCGCCCGCCAAGCAACCCGATTGGGCCAAGCGCCTGCAGCGCAAGCAACAACTCACCCATGCCGCCACCACCGTTGCCCACACCCTGCGGGGTGGTGATGGCGGCGGCTCATCTCCCGGGCCACAAATGCGCGACCCGTCGAATTCGTGAAGGAGAACGAACATGCGATTCAAACGCCCTCAGGTGCGCTACAGCGACACCCCGCAACCTGCAACGCCTTACCAAGCTGCAGCACAGGTATGGGATCAACGCATGGGCTCGAGCCTTGCACAAGCGAAGAGCTGGCGCTTGATGGCCTTCGGTTCCCTGAGCCTGGCCCTGCTGATGGCAGGTGGTCTGGTCTGGCGTTCGGCCCAGTCGCTGGTCACGCCCTATGTGGTGGAGGTCGACAGCGCCGGCCAGGTGCGGGCCGTTGGCGAGGCGGCCAGCCCTTACCAACCCAACGATGCGCAGATGGCTCACCACCTGGCGCGCTTTATCAGCCTGGTGCGCTCGCTGTCCATCGACCCGGTAGTGGTGCGGCAGAACTGGTTGGAGGCCTACCACTACACCACCGACCGGGGCGCTGCGACCCTCAACGATTACGCCCGCGCCAACGATCCCTTCACCCGGGTCGGCAAGGAGTCGGTGACAGTCGAGTTGAGCAGCGTCGTGCGCGCCAGTGACAACTCGTTCCAGGTGCGCTGGAACGAGCGCCGCTATGTGAATGGTTCGTCTGCTGGCCTCGAGCGTTGGACCGCGGTGATATCGGTCGTGCTGCAGCCTCCGCATAGTGAGGAAAAGCTGCGCCGTAACCCCCTGGGCATCTACGTCAACGGCCTGTCGTGGAGCCGCGAACTGGACACTACGCAAGGAGCCAAGGCCCAATGAAAATCTCTGCATACCTTTACGCCTGCCCTCTCCTGCTGGCCATGCTGGCCGGCTGCGCCAGCCAGGGTAAAGTACCGCCGATCATTGCCCTCGACGAGCCGGTGGAAGCCCAGCGCCTACCGGAACCACCCAAGCCCATCGAGGTGGTGGCAGTACCGCAGCCACTGGCCTTGCCGGCACAGCTGAAACTTCTGCCAGATACCAAGGCTACCCGGGCCAAGGAACCCGTCGATGAGCGGGTACGCGTCTCACGTGCCAATCGGGACGCCCGCATTGCACCAACTCGGGAGGGGTATCTCAACGCCATTCAGGTATGGCCGTTTTCCGATGGCGCGCTGTATCAGGTGTACACCAGTCCAGGCCGCGTGACGGTGATCAACCTGCAGGCAGGCGAGGATCTGGTCACCGTGGCCGCCGGCGACACCGTACGCTGGATCGTTGGCGACACCGCCAGCGGCAGTGGTGATGAGCTTCGGCTCAGCGTGCTGGTCAAACCCACACGCACCGACCTCAAGACCAACCTGGTCATCACCACGACGCGGCGCACCTACCTGATCGAGCTGACGTCCACCGAGCAGGCCTGGATGGCCTCGGTGTCCTGGGACTACCCCAAGGATCGCATGCTCGCATTGCAGCGCCGCGCCAGCGCCGCTCAGACGGCTGCACCGGTCGCCTCCGGCCTGACGTTGGAGCAGTTGCGTTTTCGCTATGCGATCAGCGGCAGCAATCCGCCCTGGAAGCCGCTGCGGACATTCGACGACGGCCAGAAGGTGTATATCCAGTTTCCTGCGGGCATCGCCCAGGGCGAACTGCCGCCGTTGTTCGTGATCGGCCCGGAGGGCGACGGCCAGTTAGTCAACTACCGCTTCCGCTCGCCCTACTACATCGTTGACCGGCTGTTCGGTGCTGCCGAGTTGCGCCTCGGCGCAGACGAAGGCGACGTGGTTCGAATCGAACGCACCGATGGTGTAGCACGGAGGCCCTGAATATGAGCGCTGTCGATAACGCCCAGGACACCCATTGCGCAGAACTACCGCCCAAGGTGGCCCCGGAAAGTCTCGAACTGCGTGCCCAGCCGCGCCCGGTCACGCGACTCAATCCGCGGATGCTGGCCGTCCTCGCGGGTGGACTGGCCACCGCAGTGCTCGGTGCCATGCTTTGGTCACTGCAGCCGCCACAGCGTCGGCAAGGTGCAGAGCAAACCGAGTTGTACAACGTAGACCGTGTGGCCCGTTCCGAGGGGCTGGAGCAGCTACCAGCCGACTACTCGCAGCTGCCGCCACCCTCGGCACCCGAAGTACCGCAACTGGGGCCACCCCTGCCCGGCGATCTGGGTGGGCCCATCCTCAGGGCCGAGCATCAGACCCAGGGCTATGACTACCGCCATGCTGGCCCTGACCCCGCTGAGGCCGAGCGGCTGGCCAGGCTCAAGGAAGCCGAGGAAGCAGCGCTGTCCTCAGTATTTTTTCGCTCAGGTGGCGGGAGGACGGCAAGTGCGCGGACCCCGACCGAAAGCCGGCCTGTAAATTCGCAATTGACCGGATTCGACCCCATGGCGGCCGGGACCGCGTCGACTGCCGCAGCCCCCGCAAACGCCGTATCAACGCAGAACCGGCAGGAGCAGAAAGAGGCGTTTTTCAGTAAATCCGTATCCCCACAAATCCGTAATTCCGGATTTGTGCAAATGCCCGACTCCCCGTACCAAGTCATGGCCGGCACCGTGATCGCTGCCGCCTTGGTCACCGGTATCAAATCAGACCTACCGGGCGATGTAATCGCCACGGTGACCGAACCTGTCTACGACAGCGCCACCGGCCAACATGTGCTGATCCCTCAGGGTTCGCGGCTGCTGGGCCGCTACAACAGCCAGGTGAGCTACGGCCAGAGTCGCGTGCAGGTGGCGTGGCAGCGGGTGATCCTGCCGGACACCTCGTCCTTCCAGCTCGACAACCTGGTTGGCAGCGACACCGCCGGCTATGCCGGCCTGGAGGATGGCGTGGACTGGCACTGGGACCGAATCGTCGCCGGCGCGGCCATGACCAGTCTGCTGGGCATTGGTGCCGAGTTGGCTGCACCGGCAAACCGAACCGACGGCGACCGGGTCATCATCGCCGGGCGCGACAGCCTGCAGGACACGGTGAACCAGGTCGGCCAGGAGGTCACCCGTCGCAATCTCGATATCCAGCCCACGCTGACCCAGCGCCCCGGCCTGCCACTGCGCGTGATTGTCAACCGCGATCTGGTGTTACGTCCCTATCAGCCCTTGTTTATCCAGCAGAGGACCCCCCAATGAACACGAACAAGCTGCGCCTCGGCCCCTTGCCCAAGACCGAGAACCTGAAAGTGACGTTCACCTGTCCAGCCAGCCTGAAGGCCGACCTCGAGCGCTACGCGGCAGTGCATTCGCAAGCGTATGGAGAAGAGGTTGATGCCCAGACGCTCATCCCGCACATGCTGGAAGCGTTTATGGCGAGGGATCGGGTGTTCAGAAGGGCAACCAACACCTGAGGACATGCCGCCTCCACGCTGTTAGGCTTCATGACCATATGCAATACCAGTACGACGGTTCGATGACTCACGACGAAGTAGATATTGAGCAGAGGGCAATTGCCTTTGCAAAAGCGAACAGAACGCGAATTGCCAGGGAATTAGCGGACGTCAGGGCTTATCCTGGCGAGGATACGCCCGTCTCGGTTTTCATGGCTGGCTCCCCCGGCGCGGGTAAGACCGAGGTGTCCAAAGCGCTAATCGCTGGATTCGAAGACATCGGAGCAAAAGCCCTGCGAATTGACCCGGACGACTTGCGGACCTACTTCCCTGAGTACACCGGTAACAACTCCAGGTTGTTTCAACGTGCCGTGAATAGCATCGTCGAGCGCTTGCATGATCTTGTGCTTGAGCAGCGCCAATCGTTTTTGCTGGATGGGACACTCTCCAACGAGCAGGTAGCTCGACGAAACGTCGAGCGCTCCTTGAGACGCAATAGGGACATCACCATCGTGTATGTCTATCAGGATCCTTTGCTTGCTTGGGAGTTTGTGAAAGCGCGGGAGTTGACCGAGGGAAGGAGCATCCCGAAAGCAGAATTCATCAGACAGCTTTTCGCAGCGAAGGAAGTTGTAAAGAGGCTGAAACGAAGCTATCGCTTGCAACTCAAGGTTGACCTTATCGTCAAAGACACTGACGGCAGTAACCAGGCAGTCGAGTTGAACGTCGATCCCGACGAAATTGACGCTCTCGTCACCTTTGGATACTCTGCCACCGAGCTTGATCGAATTTTAACCGAGGCCTAATCAATGAAAAGAGTTCATGCGGGTAGCTCAAGCCCCCTATCGAGCTTTTTCAGAAGCAATTCTGATACTGCCAAGCGCGCTGCTTATGGCGCTGCTTCTGCGCGGGCCATCGAAAGCCAGCGTAAGGTACTCGAAGAAGCGAAAAGTATCAGAGAAAATCAGGTAACAGCCTAAAGCGCACGTCGCTCCACAAAAAGCTGCCGCTCTCAGGCGGCTTTTTTGTTGCCTATGTGTTGCGGCCGATGCGCTTTCAACCCGCGTACCAGAATTTCATTGACCCTGTTTCGAACGCCGAACTCGTTGTTGCATTTCGCTTTTCAGACTGCGTGGCTGGGTCAGCATAGCGTCGGCACCCCGGTCAATAATGCGTCGGAGGCAACAAACGCCCACAGCGCGGCAGTCCAGAGGTGAGTGGCTCCTGGGTAAGCGTCAGGGTGTTTTCGGTGTGTTGGCGGCTGGCTACAACAGCGTAGCCTGGCCAGAAAGCGGCAAGATCAATAGGATTCATGGTGGCAGTAGAGCGCAGGGGTTAGTGTGTTTGGCGACTGCCAATTTACCTGCGTCCCTGACTGTCAATCCGATCTTCCCCGCGATAATGCGAAGAACCAAACATGTCGGCCCTCTCCCAGCGCTCCGCAGACTAATCCCCTGAAGCGGATATTGGTGCCGCGTTGGCGGCCCGGCAAACCGAACCGAAGGCGACCGGGTCATCATTGCCGGGCGCGACAGCCTGCAGGACATAGCGAACCAGGTTGGCCAAGAGGTCACCTGACTCGCCTAGGTACACGTAAGCGAAGCGGTTGGCAAACCTCATAGAGCGCTACCCGAGTCGGCCTGGAACCCCGCCATTGACCGCCCGCGATCGTCCCCATGCACGCCCGTCTGCGACTAGGTTGGTTTGCCGATAAAAACATTACCCATAGGCTGAGCCCACTGGAATAGCACGGTGGTATGGAGCAATGAAAGCAACCCGCATCTTAGACGCAGTCAGTTCCTGGCTGGCAGAGGACGAGATATGAACAAGCCACTGGACCGCCTCATCAAGATCGAGGAAGTGCTGGAGCAAGTCGGGTGTGGCCGCTCCAAACTCTATGACATGATCCAGCTCGAAGAATTTCCAGCTCCAGTGAAGCTGGGTCGGTACTCCCGCTGGTCGCAGATCGAAGTACAAGGCTGGATCGAGCAGATGAAACGAAAGAGGGCGGCCTGAGCCGCCCGATTTCAGTTACTGGCAGCCAATACGAAGTCCTGCCACCACTGCATCAACTCTCGCCTCTCCTGCAGGTATTCAGCGTGGTTGTACGCCGCCTTCGTCCTGTTCTCCTCGGCATGCGACAACTGCATTTCAATCACTTCGGCCCTGAATAGCCCCGACTCATAGAGGTGCGTTGAGGCCGTTGCCCGGAAATCGTGGCACGTAAACCCTTTCATCCCCAATCGCTCCAGCGCCCGGTTAAACGTCGAACCATCGACTGGTTTATCAGGGTGCCTCAACCCGGGGAACATCAGGTCACCACCACCAGTGATGCCCTTCAGCTCCCGCAGCAACTGAACAGCCCTCGACGGAAGCGGCACCAGATGTCGGCGTCTCTTCTTCATTAGTTCGGCCGGGATATCCCAAATCCCAGCATCCAGGTCGACATGTTCCCAGCGCCCTCGGCGAATCTCTACCGTCCGGAGGAAGAGCAACTGCAGCAGTTCCAGGGCGATAGTATTCGCGCGAAAGCCGCCGTAGGACTCTAACCCCTCCCTAAACCTGGCGAGATCGGCAACGAACATGGGTTGGCTGTGCTGGATCGGTTTACGCACGAACGCGCCATAGAGCGCCGCCGCGGGATCTGCATCCGCGCGTAACGTTCGGACAGCAAACCTGAACATCTGGGAAAGCCAGTTGCAAAGTGCAATGGCGTAGTACGTGGCCCCCCTGCTCTCCATTCGACGCAGACACTCCAATAGCTGAGCTGCTGTGACATCTCGAACCGGCAGGCGGCCTACGTAGGGGAACAGGTTCTTGGTAAAGGCCCTGGTAAGTTGGTTGCGATAGCTCTCGCTCACATTGCTCTTGGTGGCGAGCCATTCCAAGGCGACCACTTTGAACGAGGACTGATTCTCAAACTGCTGCTTAACTCGCTGGGTTCGGCGAACATGGGCCGGGTGCCGGCCCTGCTTTACTAAAGCCCGAGCACTATCACGCTCCGCACGGGCATCAGCCAACCCCACCTCGGGATACTCGCCGATGGCGAAAACGTTCTCGGCACCGTCGATTTTGTACCGGTAGCGCCAGAGCTTACTCCCGGTCGGACGAATTTCAATGAAAAGCCCCCGCTCATCGCTAAGTTTACGGGGCTTGGGGCCGGGCTTGGCTTGGCGGATCTGGACATCGGTCAAAGGCATGGTGGGTATCCTCTCGCGGGTTACGAACCCCGCTTTAATACCCGCTTTTTTCCCTGCTGGGCCAGCACGTCAGCGAACGCTAACGGACACCAAACGCCCTGGCGGCGCGCCAGTCGGCCGCCAGTAGGACGCAAAAAAACATTCGGGGACGGCATGCACAGTCAACATGGATGATCTTCCGGCTTGTCATGGTCCGCAGGCGTGCCCTACTGCTCGGCCGAACTGGCCGGTGCGGCAGGTTCTACGGTGGCCGAGCCGGCCTCGTCCTTGGTGATATAGGACTGGATGATCAGAATGACGATCAACATAAAGGCCGCCAACGGCAGCAGTTTCATCTTCGCCGCCAGGGCAGCGCCGCAGCTCGGGCAGGTTGTTGCCTCATCCGTTACCTGTGCGCCACAGGCTTTGCATTCACGACTCATGGGCTTGCTCCAGAAAATGGCTCGGGACTCTAGCCCAACAACGCTCACAGGGGCTATGCCGAATATGGGCTGCAATGCAGTTTAAAGACGCCAGCCCGGGCAGGCGAGCGGTCCCAGGCGATAAGCACCGCTCACCTCGCCTGCATTTTTACCTTGCCCCGCTGCTAAGCATCTGAATAAAAAACACTTTGCTCGCCCGTCAGGTTGACAGCCTGGTTTTTGCCGCTACAATGGCGACCGCGGGATGGAGCAGTCTGGTAGCTCGTCGGGCTCATAACCCGAAGGTCGTCGG
>CAZOEC010000072.1:0-25014 GCA_964578635.1 uncultured Pseudomonas sp. | reverse complement strand
TCACCCGTCTGGCGCGTGCCTACAACACCGTGATCCCGAGCTCCGGCAAGGTGCTCACCGGTGGTGTCGACGCCCACGCCCTGGAGAAGCCGAAACGCTTCTTCGGTGCCGCGCGTAACATCGAGGAAGGCGGTTCGCTGACCATCATCGCCACCGCGCTGGTGGAAACCGGCTCGAAGATGGACGAAGTGATCTACGAAGAATTCAAGGGTACCGGCAACATGGAGCTGCCCCTGGATCGTCGTATCGCCGAGAAGCGCGTATTCCCCGCGATCAACATCAACCGTTCCGGCACCCGCCGCGAAGAGTTGCTGACCGCCGAAGACGAGCTGCAGCGCATGTGGATTCTGCGCAAGCTGCTGCACCCGATGGACGAAATCGCCGCCATCGAATTCCTGATCGACAAGCTGAAAGCGACCAAGACTAACGAAGAGTTCTTTATGTCGATGAAGCGCAAGTAAGGCGTTCCTCGCCCTACAGCAAAGGCCGGGGAAACCCGGCTTTTGTGCATCTGGACGTTGCTTCATCCTTCTGAAAGACCGAGTTCGGCGCTAAACTTTGCGCCCTTATTTGGCCCGCTCGACACGAGGCTTGAACATGCAGTATCGCGACCTGCGCGACTTTATCCGCGGTCTGGAACAGCGCGGCGAACTCAAGCGCATCCAGGTGCCGGTTTCCCCTGTGCTGGAAATGACCGAGGTCTGTGACCGCACCCTGCGTAAAGGCGGGCCGGCGCTGCTGTTCGAGAACCCCGCGGGCTTCGACATGCCGGTGCTCGGCAACCTGTTCGGCACGCCCAAGCGCGTGGCGCTGGGCATGGGCGCGGAAGAGGTCAGCGAGCTGCGGGAGATCGGCAAGCTGCTGGCCTTTCTGAAAGAGCCGGAGCCGCCGAAAGGCCTGAAAGACGCCTGGAACAAGCTGCCGATCTTCCGCAAGGTGCTGGCCATGGCCCCCAAGGTGCTGAAGGATGCGCCCTGCCAGGAAGTGATAGAGGAAGGCGACGACGTCGACCTGAGCAAACTGCCGGTGCAGACCTGCTGGCCCGGCGATGTCGGCCCGCTGATCACCTGGGGCCTGACCATCACCAAGGGCCCGAACAAGGAGCGGCAGAACCTCGGCATCTATCGCCAGCAGGTGATCGGCCGCAACAAGCTGATCATGCGCTGGCTCAGCCACCGCGGCGGTGCCCTGGATTTCCGGGAGTGGTGCCAGAAGTACCCGGATCGCCCCTACCCGGTGTGCGTGGCCCTGGGCGCAGATCCTGCGACCATTCTCGGTGCGGTCACCCCGGTGCCCGATACCTTGTCCGAATATGCCTTCGCCGGCCTGTTGCGCGGCCATCGCACCGAGCTGATCAAGGCTCGCGGCAGCGATCTGCAGGTGCCGGCCAGCGCCGAAATCGTTCTCGAAGGGGTGATCCATCCCGGCGAGACCGCGCCGGAAGGGCCGTATGGCGATCACACCGGCTATTACAACGAGGTCGATACCTTTCCGGTGTTTACCGTGGAGCGCATCACCCGTCGGCAAAAGCCGATCTACCACAGCACCTATACCGGCCGCCCGCCCGATGAGCCGGCGATTCTCGGTGTGGCGCTGAACGAAGTTTTCGTGCCGATCCTGCAGAAGCAGTTTCCGGAAATCACCGACTTCTATCTGCCGCCGGAAGGCTGCTCCTACCGCCTGGCGGTGGTGACCATCAAGAAGCAGTACCCCGGCCACGCCAAGCGGGTAATGCTCGGTGTCTGGTCGTTTTTGCGACAGTTTATGTACACCAAGTTCGTCATAGTCACCGACGACGATATCAACGCACGGGACTGGAATGACGTGATCTGGGCCATTACCACGCGCATGGACCCCAAGCGCGACACAGTGCTGATCGACAACACGCCGATCGACTACCTCGACTTCGCCTCACCGATCTCCGGCCTGGGCTCGAAGATGGGCCTGGACGCTACCCATAAATGGCCGGGCGAGACCACGCGCGAGTGGGGTCGGGCTATCGTTCAGGATGAGGCGGTCAAGCAGCGTGTCGATGCGCTGTGGTCTGAGTTGGGAATCGATTGATGAAAGTCACCCTGAATCCTTCGGGTGCTGTGCTTGAAGTACGGACCGGCGAGCGCATTCTCGATGCCGCGCGCCGGCTGGGCTACGACTGCCCGCAGAGCTGTCGCAATGGCAATTGCCATATCTGCGCGGCGCTGCTGGTGGAGGGCCGGGTGCAGCAGGGCGCGAGCACGCTGGACCATGGCGAACTGTTCACCTGTCTGGCCGAGCCGCTGCAGGACTGTGTGCTGCACTGGGACGGCGTGCTGGCCCCCGGCGAGCTGCCGGTGCGCGAGCTGGCTTGTCAGGTTGTTGCGTGCGATGAGCTGGGCGGCGATGTGTTCCGCCTGCGTCTCAACGCCCCGGCCGGCAAGGTGCCGCGCTACCACGCCGGCCAGTACCTGCTGTTGCAGCGCGAGGATGACGATTACGCCGCCTTTTCCCTGGCCTCGGCACCCCACTGTGGGCGTGAGCTGGAGCTGCATATCCTGGCCCGTGACGAGGGCACCGCGAAGCTGATCGCCCAGCTGCGCAGCCAGGGCCTGGCGCGGGTGAAGATGCCCTTTGGTGATACCCACCTGGCCGAGTTGCCGGATGGCCCGCTGGTGCTGATCGCGGCCGGTACCGGCATGGCGCAGATGCACAGCCTGATCGAGCACTGCCGCGCCGCCGGCTTCGCCCATCCGGTACACCTGTACTGGGGCGCGCGCCGCCCGGAAGACTTCTACGAACTGGAGCACTGGGCGCAGTGGCAGCAGGTGGCCAATCTGTTTCTGCATCAGGTGGTCAGCGACCAGTGCGGTTGGCAAGGCCGTTGTGGCCTGCTGCATGAAGCCGTGCGTGAAGACTTCGCCGACCTCAAGGCGCTGCACCTCTACGCCAGCGGTTCGCCGGCCATGGTCTACGCCACCCTGGATGCCCTGGTGGATGCTGGCATGGACGCCCACCAGATGCGTGCCGACGTGTTCGCCTACGCGCCGCGTGGCTGAATGAAAGAAGCCGCTCTGGGGCGGCTTCGTAGGCTGGATCACGCTTCACCGGTCCACCAATTTGGGCGTGAGTGGTGGATGAATAAGGCGTCATCCACCCTACATTTACCGCACTTGCACCACTACCTTGCCCACGGCCTTGCGCTGGCCCAGGGTGTCGATGGCTTCTCCGGCTTTTTCCAGCGGGAAGATCTGCGACACCAGCGGCTTGAGCTTGCCTTCGGCATGCCAGGCGAACAGCTGCTGGAAATTGTCCGCATTGTCCTGGGGCTGGCGCTGGGCGAAGGAACCCCAGAACACCCCGACCACGGCCGCGCCCTTGAGCAGAGCGAGGTTGACCGGCAGCTCGGGGATGCGCCCGCTGGCAAACCCCACCACCAGCAGGCGGCCGTTCCAGGCGATGCTGCGGATGGCGGCATCGAACAGGTCACCACCGACCGGGTCGTAGATCACGTCCGCACCCTGGCCGCCGGTCAGGCGTTTGACTTCGTCCTTGAGGCTGCCTTCGCTGTAGTTGATCAGCTCGTCGGCACCCGCCGCGCGGGCTACTTCCAGTTTCTCGGCGCTGCTTGCCGCGGCTATCACCCTGGCACCCATGGCCTTGCCGATTTCCACCGCCGCCAGGCCGACGCCGCCGGACGCGCCGAGCACCAGCAGGGTTTCCCCTGGTTGCAGATTGGCGCGCTGCTTGAGGGCGTGCATCGAGGTGCCGTAGGTCATGCCGAAGGCGGCGGCGCTGGCAAAGTCCATGCTCGCCGGGATCGGCATGACGTTATAGCCGGGCACCGCCACTTCTTCCGCAAAGCTGCCCCAGCCGGTCAGGGCCATGACTCGGTCGCCGACCTTCAGGTGGCTGACTTTCTCGCCCACCACGCTGACCACGCCGGCGGCTTCGCCGCCCGGGGAGAAGGGGAAGGGCGGCTTGAACTGGTATTTGCCCTCGATGATCAGGGTGTCGGGGAAGTTGACCCCGGCCGCATGCACGTGCAGGAGCACTTCGTTCTTCTTCGCTTCGGGGCTGGCAACTTCTTCCAGGACCAGGGTTTCGGCGGGGCCGAAGGCTTTGCACAGCACGGCTTTCATCGGGCGATTCCTCTCGGGTTGATGGGGTTGCAGTGTAGGGGGGCATGGGTCGCGGTCAACGAGCATGCCTGCTCCTGATGGCCTTGCATAAGCATAGGGCTTGGGCCTGGCCGCCGCTGTGGCTATGCTAGGGCCTGCTAGCCGTACCGGCCCCTTGAGGAATACACCGTGAAAGTCTGGATCGCATTGCTGATGGCCCTGTCCCTGCCGTTGTTGGCGCAGGCCGAGGAGGACGAAAAAGCCGAGGGGGAGGCGGTCCCTGTGGTGGCCTATGTTTCCCTGTTCCCGGCCCTGGTGGGCAATTTCGGCACCGGGCCGAAGCTCAAGTTCTTCAAGGCGGATATTTCCCTGCGGGTCGCCAGTGTCGAGGCCGAGGCCGCGGTCAAGCACCACGATCCGCTGATCCGCAATCAGCTGGTGATGCTGTTTTCGGAGCAGACCGAGGCCAGCATGGCGGCGGCCGATTCCAAGGAGCTGCTGCGTCAGCAGGCGCTCAAGCAGGTTCAGGATGTGCTCACCGCAGAAGAGGGCAAGCCGCTGGTGGAAGACCTGCTGTTCAATAACCTGATTATTCAGTAGCCCGTATCTGCTGCCACTCGCAGGTGCAGTTGCGGCCCTGATGTTTGGCCTGGTAGAGCGCCTGGTCACTCTGGGCGATCAGCATATAGGGCTGGTTGTCCTGACTCGGCTCGATACAGGCCAGGCCGATGCTCAGGGTTATCCGCCCCAGTGGGCTGCCCGGATGGGGGATATTCAGTTCGGCCAGCTGCTGGTGCACCCGAGCGGCGACCAGGGCCCCGCTGTGCAGATCGGCGTTGGCCAGGATGATGGCGAATTCTTCGCCGCCATAGCGACAGGCGGCATCGTCCTCGCGTTGCAGGCAGCGCTGCAGCAGTTCGGCGACCTGCTGCAGGACATCGTCGCCGGCCAGGTGGCCGAGCTGGTCGTTATACGTCTTGAAGTAGTCGATATCCAGCATCAGCAGGGTCAGGGCGGCGTTATGCCGGCGCATGCGCCGCCACTCGCTGGCCAGGCGGTTGTCGAAGTAGCGGCGGTTATACAGGCCGGTCAGGCCGTCCTGCTGCGACAGGCGCTGCAGCTGCGCCTCGATCTGCAAACGCTCGTTGTTATCGCGGGAAACCCCGATCAGGTATTCATGGCCATTGAGGACCATCAGCTGGGCACTGATTTCGGCGGCCTGCAGGCTGCCGTCGCGGCGGCGCATCTGCCGCTGGAATATCTGTGAAAGCTTGTCCTGTTGCGCCTGGCGCACGCCTTCCAGCCACTGGTGAAAGCCCGGCAGCAGCTGCTCCGGGTCTTCCTTGAGCAGCTGGCTGAAGGTCTCGGCGCTATAGCCCAGGCTGCTGTACATGGCCTGGTTCATATGCAGGATGTCGCGAGTTTGCGGGTCGATGATAAACAGGCCGTCGCGGCTCGAGTCGGTCAGGTCGAGCACCAGTTGCAGGCGTTCCCGGCTGTCGCGCAGTACTCGCTCGATCTGTTCGCGCTGGCTGACCTGTTCGTTCAGCTGGCGATTACTGGTGTGCAGGGCCTGGGCGCGGCGGGCGTTTTCCAGGGCCAGGGCGAGGGCGGCGACCAGCAGCAGGCTGATAATCAGGCTGGCTCCGAGGATAAGCTCGGGCAGTGGCGTGCTGAGTTGTTGTACCAGGTGTTCGCTGGGTTTGAGGCGCAGGGCGAAGTTGCTGTTGTTCAGCAGTTGCAGCGCCACGACCTGCTGCAGGGCCTCGACTGTCGGGCCGGGGGTGCGTCGGTAGATGGGTCGCCCGGCTTCCAGCAGAGAGGCGCTGAAGTCGCCGTCGTCGAGGTTGCTGAGCAGCTCGTCCATCAGCTGCTCGACGCGAAACACGCCCTGGAGAAAACCGTCGAACACCGGTTGTTGCTGCGCGTTGGCGATATACAGCGGGGTGTAGAGGATAAAGCCGCGACCGCCCTGGACCAGGGCGAAGCTGTTGGAGAAGCGCGGTTCGCCGCTGGCCTTGGCCTGCATCGCCAGGTTGAAGTTGGGGTGGGCCGGGGTCAGGCGGAATTGCTGGGCGGCCTCGTTGCCTTGCAGCGGCTCGATCCAGCGCATGGCGAGGTCGCTGCCCAGCCACTGAATGGCCTGGTAGCCCTTGAAGTGGTTGAGGGAAAACTGGCTGTCGAGGGTCCATTCGTCCCTGGGGATGCGTCCACGATGGTTCCAGGCCTGGGCCAGGCGCTGCAGGTCGTCGACCTGGTAGATCAGGCTGGCTTCCAGCTGGCGGGCCAGGCTGTGGGCCTGATAGCTCACGCGCTCGGCAATACGCTGCTGTTGCGCGCTCAGCAGTTGTTGCCAGATCAGCAGACTGGCCAGGCATAGCGCCAGCAGCAGGGCTGCAAGCGCGAAGTGCGCCGGCCAGGGCGATGGAGAGCGCTGCGACATAGACGGCCCCAAAAGGTTCCTCTACCTAATAGCACAGTGCCATTTCAGCGCATAGTGAGGATTGCCGCCCACTCCTGGCTGCTGACGGGCATCACCGACAGGCGGCTGCCTTTTTGTACCAGCGGCAGTTCCAGCAGGGCACTTTGCGCTTTCAGCTGCGCCAGCGGGATAACCTGCGCAAAGGCCTCGACAAAGGCCACGTCGAGGGCGCTCCAGGGGTTCTTGGCAGCACTGGCCTTGGCATCGAAGTAGTGGCTCTCGGGCTCTAGCGCCGTGGGGTCGGGGTAGTGCGGCGAGGCAATCCGGGCGATGCCGGCGATACCCGGTTGCGGGCAGCTGGAGTGATAGAAGAAGAACAGATCACCTGTTTGCATGCTGCGCATAAAGTTGCGCGCCTGGTAATTGCGCACGCCGTCCCAGCGGGTTTGCCCCAGGCGCTGCAGGTCGTGGATCGAGAGTTCGTCGGGTTCCGACTTCATTAACCAATAAGGCATGAACTTTGCTCCTGTTCGCCAGTCCTTAAGCGGGCAGACCCGGTCGGCGCGACTCAGGCAGTGTCTGTACCGGCCTGGCTGTCAGGCCGCCGCGGGTCAATAAGAATAAACGCCACGGGTCCACCGTGGGATCATGCCTGCAAGGGGGAGGCATTCCATGAAAAAACGTAAACCAGATGTGTTGTGGGTATTGGTGATTCTGTTCAGCCTGGGCGTGGTCACCACGGGCTATACCCAGAGTCTATGGGAGCGCCAGCCGGACGTGCCAGTCAGTCAGCACGCCGCCGGCTGAGTCAGCCAAGCGCCGCAGGGAGTGCGGCACCCCACTCCATTTCAGTACCAGCTCTTGTCCGTCACCGTCGCTTGCAGCGGCATATCCCAACTGGCCAGCTCCAGTCGATCCACCTGCTGACATTCGTGAGCCAGACCGAGTAGCGTCGGTTTGTGCCAATTTTTGCGCATTTTCCGGTAGGCCAGGCTGCGGTCATAGAAGCCGCCGCCCATGCCCAGGCGTCCGCCGTGGCGATCAAAGCCGACCAACGGCAGCAGAATCAGATCCAGCGCCCAGATCTTGCGTTGCCGTGCGCGGTTGCGCCGTGGTTCGGCAATGCCGAAGCGGTTGGGGCGTAGCGCCTCGCCCGCGGTGATGCGCTGAAACACCATCTTGCTCCGCGGCCAGGGGCTGAGAACCGGCAGGTAGGTCGCCTTGCCGCGGTGCTGGGCGGCACGCAGCAGGGGGCGGGGGTCGATCTCGCCGTCATTGGGCAGGTACAGGGCAATATGTCGGGCGCGGCGGAACAGCGGGTGCTGTGCGAGCTGCCGGTGCAGGCCGCGGGCAGCCTGGCGTTGGGCCTGGCGACCGAGCGCGCGCCGTTGCTGGCGCAACCGGCGGCGCAGTTGCGCACGGCTGAGAGAGCTGGATTCGATCATGGTTGCTGGCGCTGGCCGTTGCCGCGGAGGGGTAACGGGCTGAAAAGAGTGACTCCCCGACGTGCCGCTGTCGGTTTAGCCCTTGAACCCGAAAGTTCAAGGTGGAGGGTGCAGGAGGCGTTAAGGCTTTCCGTCAGGCGGACATGCACACCGGCCTCAACATGCAACCTCCGGGTTTGTGCGTATCGGCTCAGGGACATCACCAACTGGCGCACACTCCAGGGAGCGGTGGCCAGTATACCCGAAAGCGTCGGCGAATCAGCTGCCGCGTTCATCCGCGTCACTTTCGAGGGCGTGATCGACCCGGTTGAGCAGGTTGCGCACCTGTTCGCTGTTGGCGCTGGCCTGCTGATCAAGGTGTTGCTGTTTGTGTAACAGGTCGTGGGTGATGTTAAGAGCGGCCATGACCGCGACGCGGTCGGCTCCGATGACTTTGCCGCTCGAGCGAATCTCACGCATCTTGCCGTCCAGGTAACGCGCGGCGTTCTCCAGATTGCTGCGTTCATCGCTCGGGCAGGCGATGCAATATTCTTTGTCCAGGATCTGGACGGTAACCGTATTCGACTGAGTCATTAATCCTGCTCCAGGGCTTTCAGGCGCGAAATCATGGATTCGACCTTATGCCGGGCCATTTCGTTCTTTTCAATAAGATGGGCGCGTTCCTCGCGCCAAGCCTTTTCATTTGCCAGGAGAGCGCGGTTGTGGGCCTTGAGCTGCTCGACACGCTGGATCAGCAAGTCCAGCTTGGTCGTAAGGGCATGCAGGTCGGCATCTTCCATGGAATCTTCTACTCGTGGGTAAATGAGCGGGACTGACAATCGAAAAATAGCGTCTTTCAGTCGTCTTCGACAGTATCGCAGGCGCTGTCGAAGCGTTTTCTCGCCAACCATTCAAGCCGTAATGCCTGCACATGTAAAACCTTGCGCAGGCCTTTCTGTACGCGGCGCTGGCTGATGATAAGCGCCAGCCGCGAGAGTGTCTGGGTGCGGCGGGCAATGCGGATGTCGGGGTGTTCGCGGATGTTGCGCACCGCGGCCGAAACAATGGTGCCGCTGTAGGCCTGGGGTGCGCTGATGTCGACTCGCGGGATGGGCGGTTCCTTTTCGTTGAGAATGGCGTGGAATTTCGATGCGCCGATGGCCTGGCTGTAGATCAGGTGTTCAAGGGCATCGAGCTGAGCCTTGGCCTGGGCATCGCCGGGGGCGCATGACTCCAGTTGCGGCATGGGATAGACGACTATCTTATAGACCTCGAACGGGTCGAGTACGCTCATGGCCACCGCATCGGTGCGCTGGTTGGTCAGGTGCCGCTTGATACGCGTGCGGATCGACTCTTTGGTCTGGCCGACATAGATAGGTTCATTGTCGTAATCATAGAAGGCATACACCCCCCACTTGTAGTTGCCGAGCTTGAGCGGCCTCTGGGTCAGTGGGTTGATCACTTCCTGGTTGAGGAAGTCGTCCAGCAGGCGGCGCAGCTCCCGGGTCTCCAGGGGCAGCTCGTTGGTGGACATGGAGGCCGTGGGGGCGTCCTGGATCACCATTGCCAGCTGTTCGTGCAGGCTCACAGAGCCTCCCGCAGCTGTTGCTGGGCACGTTGCAGGGGCAGCAGCAGGTGCTGGTTGAGGTGCGCCACCACCGCCACCACGACGCCATCGCCGAGCAGGCGATAGGCGTCGTTGTAGTTGGTGGGCAGCCGATAGCTGTCGGCCAGGCCCATAAGGCGTGCGGCCTCGCGGGGGGAAATCAGCCGCGAGCGGATCGACTGGCCGTGCACGATCATGATGGTCTGCCGGCTGGAGCCGCCGGAGGGGGTGCGCAGGCAGCCGGCGATACCGTCGAAGCGTACTTCGGCGCGCTGCAGGTTATTGCGTGTGCGCTTGTAGATGGTGCCCACCTGCAGCCTGCCGAGCTGCTGGGCGGCCAGCACCTTCTGCCGGTTCAGCGGGCTCATCAGTGTCAGCAGCTTCTGCGTTTGCGCCTCGCTGTGCCAGCTCACGCCGCTGGGCTCTGCCTCGATGATGTCGTCCAGGGTGTGCATGGGCGTGGCTGGTTCGGCCAGTTTCCACCAGCGCCATTGCTGCTGGACCTTCTTCGCCAGGTTGTTGTGGCAGGCGATCAGCTTTTCCGGGTGCCAGGCCGGCGAGGGGCGCTGGCCGATCAGTTCGGCGGGGAGCTGCAGGGCCTGGTCGACGCAGAGGATAAACAGCCGTGGTCGCGATTGCGGCACGAACTGCACCGCGTCGATCACCAGTGCGCCGAACACATAGCCCGCCTCGGCGATGGCCGCGGCAATGGCTTCGAAATCCTTGCCTTCGTGGGAGGTCAGGGTGCCGTAGACGTTCTCGATGACGATCATTCCCGGCTTGCGCCCACCCTGCGCCAGCTCGCGGATCAGACGCATAAAGCCCCAGAACGAGCCCGAACGCTGGCCGCGCAAGCCGGCACCGTTGCCCGCCAGGGACAGGTCCTGGCAGGGGAACGAGGCCCAGGCCAGGTCGGCGTGGCCGGGCAGGTCGTGGCTGTTCAGGGCATTGATGTCGTCTACCCGCAGATGCTCGCCACCCCAGTTGGCGACATAGGACTCGGCCTTCTTGGCGGAAAAGTCGTTGGCAAAGCTGCAGGTCCATTCTTCGCCAAGGCCTGCGCGGGCCATGCCGCCACCGGCAAAGAATTCATAGAAAAACGGCATGTGACGCTTACCTTGTGCACAGACTGAGGTCGGAACGCGGTGGGCTGGAGCGGATCCGTCGAGCACCTTGAATAGTCTTGGCGCGCTTGCCGGTGCTAGGATACAAGGCCTCCATTCTAGTGATTGCGCAGCTTTGCGCCTAGTTATCTATGCCAACTTCGAATTCTCCGTACGCCGCCTTCGCCGCCCTGCTCAGCAGCAGCGGCCATTCCGTTTCCCCGGCCGAGTTGCACGGCCTGTTGCTCGGGCGCAGCTGTGCCGGTGCCGGTTTTGATATCGAGCCCTGGCTGATCGATGCCGCCGAGCTGCTCGGTACCGCCGCCGAAGACAGCGTGCGCCAGGCCTTGATCGGCCTGCAGGAAATGGTCAAGAACGAGCTGTCGAGCAACGATGTCACCGTGGTGCTGCTGTTGCCCAGCGACGATGCGCCGCTTGGCGAGCGCGCCGTGGCGCTGGGACAATGGTGTCAGGGTTTTCTCGGTGGCTTCGGCCTGACCGTGCGCGACAAGGCCCTGAGCGCCGAAGCCATGGAAGTGCTGCAGGACCTGTCGGCCATTGCCCAGGTGCAGAACGCCCTGGAAGAGTCCGAGGACGGCGAGAGCGATTACATGGAAGTGATGGAGTACCTGCGCGTTGCGCCGCTGCTGCTGTTCAGCGAGTGCGCCAAGCCAGTGGTTGCCGCGGCGAAGCCGTCGCTGCATTGATTTTCCTGCAATAGAAGTGGACTCAATCTGCCCATGATCAGCATCCCCAAGTCGGAATACGCCCGTCGGCGCAAGGCGCTGATGGCGCAGATGGAACCCAACAGCATCGCGATTCTGCCGGCCGCGCCGGTGTATATCCGCAACCGCGATGTCGAGCACATCTACCGCCAGGACAGCGACTTCCAGTACCTCTCCGGGTTTCCCGAGCCGGAGGCGGTGATCGCGCTGATTCCCGGGCGCGAGCATGGCGAGTACGTATTGTTCTGCCGCGAGCGCGACCCGCTGCGGGAAATGTGGGACGGCCTGCGTGCCGGCCAGGATGGCGCGATCAGCCAGTACGGCGCGGATGATGCGTTCCCGATTGGTGATATCGACGACATCCTGCCGGGGCTGATCGAGGGCCGCGACCGGGTCTATTCCTCCATGGGCACCCACCATGAGTTCGACCGCCAGCTGATGGAGTGGATCAACGTGATCCGCTCCAAGGCCCGCCAGGGTGCTTCGCCGCCCAACGAATTCATCACCCTCGAACACCTGCTGCATGACCTGCGCCTGTACAAGTCGGCGGCCGAAGTCAAAGTCATGAAGGAAGCCGCGGAGATCTCCTGCCGTGCCCATGTGCGCGCCATGCAGGCCAGCCGCGCTGGGCTGTTTGAATACCACCTGGAAGCCGAGCTGGATTACGAGTTCCGCAAGGGCGGGGCGAAGATGCCGGCCTATGGCAGCATCGTCGCCGCCGGCAAGAACGCCTGCATCCTGCATTACCGCGAGAACGACGCACCGCTGAAAGACGGCGATCTGGTGCTGATCGATGCTGGTTGCGAGATCGACTGCTACGCCAGCGACATCACCCGCACCTTCCCGGTCAGCGGCAAATTCTCTCCCGAGCAGAAAGCTATCTACGAACTGGTGCTGGCTTCGCAGGAAGCTGCGTTCAAGGAAATCGGCCCCGGCAAACACTGGAACCAGGCCCATGAAGCCACGGTGCAGGTAATCACCGCCGGGCTGGTTGAGCTTGGCCTGTTGCAGGGCGATGTCGCCGAGCTGATCGCCACTGAGGCCTACAAACCCTTCTATATGCACCGTGCCGGCCACTGGCTGGGTATGGATGTGCACGATGTCGGCGAGTACAAGGTCGGCGGCGAATGGCGCGAGCTGGAAGTCGGCATGGCCATGACGGTTGAGCCGGGCATCTATATCGCCGTGGACAATCAGGACGTGGCGAAGAAGTGGCGCGGCATCGGTGTGCGCATCGAGGACGACGTGGTGGTGACCAAGACCGGCTGCGAGATTCTCACAAAAGGCGTACCGAAAACCGTCGCCGAGATCGAAGCGCTGATGGCCGCCGCACGCAGCGTGGCGGCCTAGAGCATGCCACGCGTCGACATTGCGATTATCGGCGGTGGTTTGGTGGGCGCGAGCCTGGCCGTGGCTTTGCAAGCTGAAGCCAAGCTGCGTGGCTGGAGTATTTGCCTGATCGAGCCGTTCACTCCGGGCACTGGCTATCAGCCCAGCTATGACGCGCGTTCCACTGCATTGTCGTTCGGCTCGCAGCAGATTTATCAGCGCCTCGGTCTGTGGCAGCAGATCAGCCAGCGCGCCGAGCCGATCAAGCAGATTCATGTCTCCGACCGTGGCCGTTTCGCCGCCGCGCGCCTGAGCGCCGAGGAAGAAGGCGTGCCGGCGCTCGGTTATGTGGTGGAAAACGCTTGGCTCGGCGAATGCCTGTGGCAGGCGCTGGACCAGCAAGTGGTGAGCTGGCGCAGCCCGGCGCAGGTTACGCGTATGCAGGCCCTGGCCGATGGCTACCGCCTGAATCTGGACGATGGCAGCGAGCTTGAGTGCAGCCTGGCGATTCTCGCCGAGGGCGGCCGTTCTGGGTTGCGCGAACAACTGGGTATTGCCGTCAGCAGCACACCGTATGGGCAGAGTGCGCTGATCGCCAACGTCAGCCCGCAGGGTGCGCACAACGGCCTGGCCTTCGAGCGCTTTACCGAAGAAGGGCCGATGGCCATGCTGCCGCTGGCGGATAACCGCTGCGCCCTGGTCTGGACCCGCGCCACCCTGGAAGCCGAACGGCTGGCAGCGCTGGACGATGCGGCGTTTCTCGCCGAGCTGCAGCAGGCCTTCGGTTATCGCCTGGGCAGCCTGCGCCAGGTCGGTGCGCGCCATCTCTACCCGTTAGCCCTGACTGCGGCCAAGGAGCAGGTGCGCCAGCATCTGGTGGTGCTCGGCAATGCCGCCCACAGCCTGCATCCGATTGCCGGCCAGGGCTACAACCTGTCGCTGCGCGACACCCTGGTGCTGGCGGAAACCCTGCTGGCCAGCAGCGCGCCTCTGGGCGATCTGGCCACCTTGCAGCGCTACCTGAACAGTCAGCAGATGGATCAGCAGTTGACCGTGGGTTTCTCCGATCAGGTCACCCGCCTGTTCAGCACCGGCCAGCCGCTGCTGGCCGCCGGACGCAACCTCGGTCTGCTCGGCCTGGATCTGCTACCCCCGGCGAAACGCTGGTTTGCCCGCCAGGCCATGGGCCTCGGCACCCGGCCGCAGTAAGGTCGTCGTCCCCTCTTAAGGAAGCATGATGCAAGCGGATCTGATTATCGTGGGTGCTGGAATGGTGGGCAGTGCCCTGGCGCTGGCCCTGCAGGATCAGGGGCTGGAGATTCTGCTGATCGATGGCGGTCCGCTGAGCGTCAAACCCTTTGACCTACAGGCCGCCTTCGAGCCGCGGGTCAGCGCCCTGTCGGTGGCCAGCCAGCGCATTCTCGACCGCCTCGGTGTGTGGGATGGCATCGCCGCGCGGCGCGCTTGCCCCTATGGCGAGATGCAGGTGTGGGACGGTTCCGGCACCGGGCAGATTCATTTCAGCGCGGCCAGCGTGCATGCCGAATCGCTCGGCCATATCGTCGAGAATCGGGTGGTGCAGGATGCCCTGCTCGAGCGTCTGCACGACAGCCCGATTGGCCTGCTGCCGGGCGCGCGCCTGGAGCAGTTGCGCCGTTCCGGCGATGGCTGGTTGCTGAGCCTGAATGACGGCCGCGAACTGCGTGCGCCATTACTGATTGCCGCAGACGGGGCCAACTCGGCGGTGCGTCGCCTGGCCGGTTGCGCCACCCGCGAATGGGATTACCTGCACCACGCCATCGTCACCAGCGTGCGTTGCAGCAAGCCGCACCAGGCCACTGCCTGGCAGCGTTTTACCGATGACGGTCCGTTGGCCTTTCTGCCGCTGGCAGGCCCGGCGGGCGAGCATTGGTGCTCGATTGTCTGGTCGGTCACCCCAGCGGAGGCCGAGCGCCTGATGGCCCTGAACGAAACCGATTTCCGTCGCGCCCTCGGCTTTGCCTTCGAACACCGGCTGGGCGATGTGCTGCACGCCGATCCACGTCTGTGCATTCCGCTGCGTCAGCGTCACGCCAAACGCTATGTCGAAGAGGGCCTGGTCCTGGTCGGCGATGCGGCCCACAGCATCCATCCGCTGGCCGGTCAGGGCGTCAACCTGGGCTTTCTCGATGTCGCGGTGCTGGCCGATGTGCTGCAGCATGCCGCACAGCGCGGCGAGCGCCTGAGCGATGTGAAGGTGCTGAGCCGCTACGAGCGTCGGCGCATGCCGCACAACCTGGCGATGATGGCGGCGATGGAAGGCTTCGAGCGGCTGTTCCAGGCCGACCCGCTGCCCGTGCGCTGGCTGCGCAATGCCGGGCTCAACTGGGTCGACGACCTGCCGGAAGCCAAGGCGCTGTTTGTGCGTCAGGCCCTGGGCCTGGCCGGCGACCTGCCGGAGCTGGCGCGGGCCTGAGGCCGGGCTTGTTGCCTTAGACGCACCCAGGCCGCCCAGCAGTATTTCGATTGTTCCCGACGCTCCGGGCTCGGCACCGCGCCGCGCCCGGCTTTTGCGTCGGGCTTGATCTGGATCATGGCGGATTGATCTTGCGAAGCGAACAATGGTTGAGAAACTAAATGCTATTCACTAGTATTTGGCTCCTTAATCAGTCCTAAGCAAGAGGCAGTCTCCATGCAGGTCAGCAAATCGTTGTTTGCCGCTCTTACCCTCACCGCGCTGGCTGGCGCTGTGCAGGCCGCCGATGAAGTGGTGGTGTACTCCGCGCGTATCGACGAGCTGATCAAGCCGGTCTTTGATGCCTACACCGAGAAAACCGGGGTCAAGGTCAAGTTCATCACTGACAAGGAAGCGCCGCTGCTGGCCCGCCTCAAGGCCGAAGGTGCCAATACCCCGGCCGATATGCTGATTACCGTGGACGCCGGCAACCTCTGGCAGGCCGAGCAGGAAGGCGTGCTCAAGCCGCTGGACTCCAAGGTCATCCAGGCCAATATTCCTGCCCAGTACCGCTCCAGCACCGGCAGCTGGACCGGCCTGTCGCTGCGCGCGCGGACCATCGTCTACTCCCCTGAGCGGGTCAAGGCGGGCGAGCTGACCACCTACGAAGCCCTGGCCGACAAGAACTGGGAAGGCCGCCTGTGCCTGCGTACCAGCAAGAAGGTCTATAACCAGTCGCTGACCGCCACCCTGATCGAGACCCACGGTGCCGACAAGGCCGAGGCGATCATCAAGGGCTGGGTTGGCAACCTGGCCACCGACGTATTCCCGGACGACACCGCGCTGATCCAGGCCGTCGATGCCGGTCAGTGTGATGTCGGCATCGTCAACACCTACTACTTCGGCCGTCTGCACAAGCAGCAGCCGGATCTGAAAGCCAAGCTGTTCTGGCCGAACCAGGCCGACCGTGGCGTGCACGTCAACCTGTCCGGTGCCGCCGTCACCCTGCATGCTCCACACGCCGACGCCGCGCAGCAGCTGCTGGAGTGGATGACCACCGAAGAGGCCCAGGGCCTGTTCGCCGGTCTCAACCAGGAATTCCCGGCCAACCCGCAGATCGCGCCTTCCGCCGAAGTGGCTGCCTGGGGCAGCTTCAAGGCCGACGCCATCCCGCTGGAAGTGGCGGGCAAGCGCCAGGCTGAAGCGACCATGCTGATGGATCGCGCCGGCTGGAACTGAGTACATTGGCCTAGCGGCCAGGGTGGGTGGTGTTCTTTGCAGCCACCGCCTGCTGCTGAAAAACCCATCGCGGTTTTCCACCCTGCAGCCGCTGGCTTTATACTCCCGACGCCCCGCCTTCTGCGGGGCGTTGTCTTTTCTGCAGTAGAGGATAGTGCGTGGCCCTTCCTGCCCAGCGTCGCTGGTACCCCATCGCCTTTGCCGCCGCCCTGCTGGTGCTGCTCCCCCTGAGTGTATTGCTGTTCAGCTGGCACGAGATCGACCGGCAGATCTGGTCGCACCTGTGGCAGACCCAGCTGCCGCGGCTGATCGGCAATACCCTGGTATTGGTGTTCGGGGTGGGCGTGGGGGTGACGGTGCTGGGCGTCAGCCTGGCCTGGTTGACCAGCCTCTGCGAGTTCCCCGGCCGGCGCTGGCTGGACTGGGCGCTGATGCTGCCCTTTGCCATTCCTGCCTATGTGCTGGCCTTTGTCTTTGTCGGCCTGCTGGATTTTGCCGGCCCGCTGCAAAGCCTGCTGCGCGACTGGTTCGGGCCCGATTTGCGCCTGCCGCGGGTGCGCTCCACCGGTGGGGTGATCATCGTCCTGGTGCTGGTGTTCTACCCCTATGTCTACCTGCTGGCACGCAACGCCTTTCTGGCCCAGGGCAAGGGCCTGATGGAGGCGGCGCGGGTGCTCGGGCTAAGCCCCTGGCGGGCATTCTGGCGGGTGGCCCTGCCGATGGCGCGTCCGGCCATCGGCGCGGGTCTGGCCCTGGCGATCATGGAGACCCTTGCCGATTTTGGTGCGGTTTCGGTGTTCAACTTCGACACCTTTACCACGGCCATCTACAAGACCTGGTACAGCTTCTACAGCCTGACCAGCGCCACCCAGTTGGCCAGCCTGCTGCTGCTGGCGGTGATGCTGGTGCTCTATGGCGAGCGCCGCGCTCGCGGTGCGGTGCGCCCGGCCAACGAGCGGCCGCGAGGCAAGGCGCTCTACCAGCTCAAGGGCGGCCAGGCGCTGGCAGCGAGCGCCTGGTGCGGTCTGGTGTTCGCCTGCGGCTTCGTGATTCCCGTGCTGCAGCTGATCGTCTGGTTCTGGCAGCGCGGCCGCTTCGATCTGGATGAGCGTTACACGGCACTGATCTTGCACACCCTGTATCTGGGCGGCATGGCGGCGCTGATCACCGTCAGCGTGGCGCTGCTGCTGGCCTTCGCTCTGCGTCTGGCCCCGACCCGGCTGATGCGCGGGACGGTCGGCCTGGCCAATGTCGGCTATGCCCTGCCGGGCTCGATGCTGGCGGTGGCGATCATGCTGGCCTTCAGTTACCTCGACCGCGAATTGGTGATTCCGCTATCCGCCTGGCTGGGCGGGGCCGGCAAGCCGATTCTGCTCGGCAGCCTGTCGGCGCTGCTGCTGGCCTACCTGGTGCGCTTTATGGCGGTGGCCTTCGGCCCGCTGGAAAACAGCCTGGCACGGGTGCGCCAGTCGCTGCCGGAGGCCTCGCGTAGCCTGGGGGTCGGCGGCATCGGCCTGTTCTTCCGGGTTTACCTGCCGCTGTTGCTGCCGGGGGCCTTGTCGGCGGCGCTGCTGGTGTTTGTCGATGTGCTCAAGGAAATGCCGGCGACCCTGCTGATGCGCCCCTTCGGCTGGGACACCCTGTCGGTGCGGGTGTTCGAGATGACCAGCGAGGGCGAATGGGCGCGTGCCGCGCTGCCGGCTCTGACCCTGGTGCTGGTCGGGCTGTTGCCGGTGATCCTGCTGATTCGCCGTTCGGCGCGGCGGGTGGGTTAACCGACCGGGCTGCGTGACCTTTATCGATGCAGCGAGCCGTTCGCTGCAGACGAAGCGGCGTACGCCCTAAGGCCAAGATGACCCGTCGCGGTGTTGCGGCTACAATGCGCGCCATTCGCAGCGGCCCATCATCTCGATAGCCCGTGCCAGTACCCGATTTTTGTGGGGTCAGCCGGGTTGCCGCTGCACTGCCCAGCCCGCAAGGAGACACTTATGGGACAGCGCACACCTCTCTACGACCTGCACCTCGCCTTGGGTGCCAAGATGGTCGACTTCGGCGGTTGGGACATGCCGTTGCACTATGGCTCGCAGGTTGAGGAGCACCATCAGGTGCGTCGCGACTGCGGCGTGTTCGATGTGTCGCATATGACCGTGGTGGATGTCAGCGGCAGCCAGGCCAAGGCCTATCTACAACACCTGCTGGCCAACGATATCGAGCGCCTGCAGAGCGTCGGCAAAGCCCTCTACAGCGGCATGCTCAACGAGCAAGGTGGGGTGGTGGATGATCTGATCGTCTACCTCACCGACTTTGGTTATCGCGTGGTGGTCAATGCCTCGACCCGCGACAAGGACTTGGCCTGGATGCACCTGCAGAGCGTCGACTACGCCGTCGAATTGCACGAGCGCGCCGAGCTGGCCATGCTGGCGATCCAGGGCCCACATGCACGCAGTAAAACCGCCGAGCTGGTCAGTCAGTCGCGCGCCAAGCTGATCCAGAGCCTCAAGCCATTCGAAGGTCTGCCCGATGGCGACTGGTTTATCGCCCGCACCGGTTACACCGGCGAAGACGGCCTGGAAATCATGTTGCCAGCCAGCGAAGTGGTGGCCTTCCTCAATGAACTGGTCGGTGCCGGTATTTCCCCGATTGGACTGGGCGCGCGCGACACCCTGCGCCTGGAAGCCGGGCTGAACCTGTACGGCCAGGATATGGACGAAAGCGTCACCCCACTGGCCGCCAATATGGCCTGGACCATCGCCTGGGAACCGGCCAGTCGCGGCTTTGTCGGCCGCAGCGCCCTGCAGAAGCAGAAAGCCGAAGGCGTCAGCTCCAAGTTGGTTGGCCTGGTGCTGGAAGAGCGCGGTGTACTGCGCGCGCATCAGGTGGTGCGGGTCGAGGGCGTGGGCGAGGGTGAGATCACCAGCGGCAGCTTCTCGCCGACCCTGGGTAAATCCATCGCCCTGGCCCGCGTGCCGGCGGCCACCAGCGAGCGCGCCGAGGTGGAGATTCGCGGCAAGTGGTACCCGGTGCGGGTGGTCAAGCCGACCTTTGTGCGTAACGGCAAGGCCCTGATCTGAGTCCTCGCCACGGATCTGCTGCGCGTCGGCGATACTGCGTTAAAAACAGCCTCGGAATGCTCATTTACAACCAGTAAACTCCGCTTCCTCGGCTGTTTTTGCCTTGTCTCGCTCTAGCTCGCGAGATCCTGAAACAAATCCTGAACACCAGGCTGGCGTGAGTTCTGCATCAGCCGGCCGCCCAATGGATCTGGGAAGCACCGCTAGCCCCTTGCTGCGAGTGCGCTCGTTATGAGTTAAAGACTTTCTTTCGCTATGGCCACGGCCTGCTAAATTTCCATGACGGCGTGGTCGCCGTCATGTCTGATGAGGAACGACACATGAGCAATATCCCCGCCGATCTGCGTTACGCCGCCAGCCACGAGTGGGCGCGTCTGGAAGCCGATGGCAGCGTTACCGTAGGCATCTCCGATCATGCCCAGGAAGCTTTGGGTGATGTGGTATTTATCGAGCTGCCGGAAGTCGGCAAGAGCCTCAGCGCTGGTCAGGAAGCCGGGGTGGTGGAGTCGGTCAAGGCCGCATCCGACATCTATGCACCGATCTCCGGTGAAGTAATCGCGATCAACGACGGCCTGGCCGACAGCCCGGAAAGCGTCAACAGCGATCCGTACGGCAGCTGGTTCTTCAAGCTCAAGCCGAGCGATGCCAGCGAGCTGGACAAGCTGCTCGACGCCAGCGCCTACAAGTCCGCCGCCGACAGCGACGCCTGATTCGCTCGATACTGGCTAGCTCCCGCTAGCCAGTATGGCCTGCGCCAACTCCATATCGCTGGCCTGCAGCTGCGGGTCGTTTTCGCGTAGCTGCTGCAGCAGAGCTTGCAGATAGGGGCCACGAATCTGCCCGTCGCTGGCGACAAAGCTGCTGGCGTCGTCGCGTAGCGGGACGATCATTTTCTTGTCTTTGACGGTCAGGTAGGTCGAGGCCGTGGTGGCTCCGGACGAGAGTACGTCGCGCCAGTCCGCGGCGAGTAGCTGAGTGCTGCTCAGGCACAGCAGCGCGAGCATGGCTAGATTGGTCGGGCGCATAGCGGTATCTCCATAACATAGGGTCTACCTGAAATCGGATCGCATCATGCGCTCGCGGTTCCGGGGGCTCTGTTATGGCTTCAGCTGACGCGCTCTGTCACTCCATCGTGGTGTTCCAGATAGTGCTGCAGCAAGCCGGGGAATTGCCGGCGGGCGCTTAGGCGAAAACCGTGCCGCTGATACAGCGCCAGATTGCGTGGCGCGCCGGTTTCCAGGGTGATGCTCAAGCAGCCGCTGGTGCGCAGTTGCGCCAGGCTTTGCCTCAACAGGGCGCTACCCAGACCCATGCCCTGATGTTCCGTGGCCACTGCGATAAATTCGATGCGCCCGCTTTCGGCCGGGGCATGCTGGTCGAATGCCTCCAGCAGCAGGTCCAGGCGCTCCAGGCAGTCGGCCCCGCACTGGCTGCGGATGACCTCGCCGAAGTACTCCAGGCTGGCAGCGCTGGGCTGATGCCCGGCGGGGCTGAAGTAGCTCAGGCCGAGCAGCTGCTGGTTTTGCCAGGCGGCCAGAATCGGCAGCCGGTTGGCACGGTGAAAGGCCTGGTAGCCGGCCAGGTAGGCGCGCCGCCTGGCCTCGTAGCCGGGGCGCTGACCGAACAGGTACCAGGCCAGCGTCGGGTCGTCGGCAAAGGCCTGGTCGAGCAGGACGAGCGCCTCTGCTTCCTGCGCCGCGGGTAGCGGCGCAAGTTGCAGTGGGCTCATTGACTGGCTTCGACCTTGAGGATCACGCCATCCTGACCGGTTACCCGCACCGTGGTACCGGCCGGCAGATCAGGGCCGCTGACCAGCCACAGCGAGTCGCCCGCCTTGACCTTGCCGCGGCCTTCATGGATGGCCTCGTGGAGGACAAACTGACGGCCGAGCAATTCGCTGCCGCGCTGGTTCAGCCCCGGCTGATCGGAAGGCTTGGCCGCGCTGCGCTGGCGTCGCCACCAGAGTACCGCGGTCAGCACCGAGAGCACCCCGAACAGGATGAACTGCAGGGCCCAGGGTAGCTCGGGGAAGATAAAGGTCAGCACGCCGACGCTGGCGGCGGCCAGGCCGATCCACAGCAGGTAGCCGCCCGCGCCGAAGACCTCGAGGATCAGCAGCAGGGTGCCGATTGCCAGCCAGTTCCAGTACGACAGGTGTTGCAGGCTGTCCCACATGGCTTAACCCTTCTTCTCGCCGCCGAAGGTGGCCTTGACGATTTCGCCGATACCGCCCACCGCACCGATCACCTGGCTGGCTTCCAGCGGCATCAGGATCACCTTGCTGTTATTGGCACTGGCCAGCTGGCCGAGGGCGTCGATGTATTTCTGCGCGACGAAGTAGTTGATCGCCTGCACGTTACCGCTGGCGATGGCCTCGGAAACCACTCGAGTGGCTTCGGCTTCGGCACCGGCGGCGCGTTCGCGGGCTTCGGCTTCGAGGAAGGCGGCCTGACGCTGGCCCTCGGCCTCAAGGATCTGCGCCTGCTTCTTGCCTTCGGCGGTGAGAATGGCGGCGGCGCGCAGGCCTTCGGCTTCGAGGATCTGCGCACGCTTGATACGTTCGGCCTTCATCTGCCCGGACATGGCTGCCATCAGGTCGGCGGGCGGGCTGATGTCCTTGATCTCGATACGGGTGATCTTGATGCCCCAGGGCGCGGTCGCCTCATCCACGGTGCGCAGCAGTTTTTCGTTGATCGCGTCGCGCTGGCTGAGCATGGCGTCCAGCTCCATGGAGCCGAGCACGGTACGGATATTGGTCTGCAGCAGGTTGCGGATCGCGTGGGTGAGGTTGTTTACCTCGTAGGCGGCCTGGGCGGCATTGATCACCTGGAAGAAGCACACGGCATCGATCTGCACGGTGGCGTTGTCGGCGGTGATGACTTCCTGGGGCGGAATGTCCAGCACGGTTTCCATCACGCTGAGCTTGTGACCGATACGGTCCATCACCGGCACGATGATGTTCAGGCCCGGGGTCAGGGTGTTGGTGTAGCGACCGAAGCGCTCCACTGTCCACTGCGAACCCTGGGGTACCACCTTGAAGCCCATAAACACCACGGCGACCGCGAGGCCGACGAAGAGAAAGATCACACTGCCGATTTCCATAGAGAACAACTCCAATTGTCTGAATTATCTGAACATCTAAGCACAGTTGTAGTCGCGCGGAGGGTACATAAGCGTTACCGCGTCTGTTTGCCGGCCGCGGTTGTGCTGCCGTTGGCCATTTTGTGCTGTGGTCGCTGCTCTCAGTTGGTCTTGAGCGTACTCGGCAGCGCCGCGATCAGCCGCGCATCGAAGCCATAAATGTCGGGCGCATAGCGCAGCGTGCCGTTGTCCAGGGCCTCGGCCGTCCAGTAGGCGATCAGCAGCGGGGCGGGTTGCTGCAGGCGGTACTCCTGGGTTTTGCCGCTGGCGATGCGGGTCTGCACTGTGGTCAGTTCCTCGGGGGACAGCAGCCAGGCGAGCAGGCTGTCCACGCCCTCGACTCGCACGCAGCCGGAGCTGAAGGCCCGCGGGGCCTTGGCAAACAATTGCTGGCTGGGGGTGTCGTGCAGGTAGACCGAGAAGGGGTTGGCGAAGCGCAGGGCGACGCGGCCCAGAGGGTTGCGGCTACCGGCGGCCTGGCGCAGCAGGATGACCCCGGGGTTGTCCCAGTCCACCAGATGCGGATCGAGGGCATTGCCGTGACGGTCGAGGACGCTGAGTTCCTGACGTTCGAGGTAGGCCAGGTCTTCGCGGATGGCCGGCAGCTTGTCTTCGCGCAGGATGGTTGGCGGTACGGTCCAGGTCGGGTTGAGGGTCAGCCGCGCGATGCGCGAGGCGAGCAGCGGCGTCTGGCGTTCCGCGCGGCCAACCTGGGTGCGGCTGAGCCAGAGTTGCTGGCCCTGGCGTATGACCTGGAGTTCGGCGCTGGCCACGTTGATCAGCAGTTCGGCGCTGTGCATATCGTCGGCCAGCCAGCGCAGGCGCTCCAGATTGGCGCGTAGCTGGTCACGGCGGCTTTGCGCGCTGAGGTTCAGCTCGGCCAGGCTGCCTGCGCCGAGGATGCCGTCGGCCTGCAGGCCGTGAGCGGTCTGAAAGGCTTGCAGGGCGGTGACCGTCGCGGCGTCGAAGCGCAGGCCGGGATCGTCCGTCAGGGCCCCCAGATAGCCTTCGGCGATCAGCCGCGCGCGCAGGGCCGGCACCCGGGCATCACTGCGCTCGGGCTTGAGCAGCGGGCCCGTGGGCAGTTCCGCCCAGTGCCCCAGCGGTTGCTGGCGCTGCTGGGCGTAGGCGCTGCGCAGGCGTTGATACTGCGGCGTGCCCGGGCGGGCGCTGGCGAAGGCCTCGGCCGGGCTGTGCAGATGCAGCAGGGCCAGCGACAGAATGGCCAGTTGCGGGTCGGACATGGGCCAGTCGGCGGGCCGCCAGAGGGGTTCGAAGCGCTGCTGCAGCAGGCGGCCGCGGCGTAGATGGAGGAGGGCCTGCAGGTAGCTGTGGCTGGTCAGCAGATCGCTGCAGTCGGGTTGCTCGGCCAGGGCGACGGTCGTCAGGCTGGCGGGTAACGGGTATTCCCCGGGGTGCAGGCCGTCGTCCGCCAGCTGTTCGATCTGCACATGCAGCTGGTGCAGCTGCGCCTCGTCGCGCCAGGCGCGGCTGTGTTCGCGCTGGGCGTAAAAGTCCGTGAGGAGTTTGCGCGCATTCTCGTCTAGGCTTGCCGGAAGGGGCGCGCAGGAATCCAGCAGTGTCTCTAGCACCGGGGTTGGCTCGCTGATGGTAACGACCGGCGGCTCTACCGCATTCACGACCAGTGGCAGGGTGAGCAGGGCTGCGCTCAGGTAGGATGTGCGTTTATTGAACAATTAAGCTGGCTCCGATCCTTGGTTTGCGTGACACCTCTATAGATGCGGTGTACCACGAGCGGCAGGGGCGGGTCGAACGGGATCTGCTGACAGGACGTCCTGGATTCGTGCTTTGGAGGTATTTGCGCACATGTTGGGACGTATTGCTCGCTCGTGTCTGGCCGGCCTGTGGCTGCTGGGCGTACCGCTGGCGGCCACGGCTGCTCAGGCGGATGGACTGGCCCGGGATCTGGCGCGTATCGCTCCCAGCCTCAATCAGCAGGCCCTGCAGCATGCCCTGGCGGCCATGCAATGTGCGGTCAACCATGGTGCCGCGCCAGCGCGGCGTCTGGCGGTGATTGACTATTCGCAACCTTCCACCGAGCGGCGGTTGTGGATTTTCGATCTGCAGCGCAAGAGTCTGCTGTTGCGCGACTTCGTCGCCCACGGCCGGCAGTCGGGGGAAAACTTCGCCGATCGCTTCTCCAATACCCTGGGCAGTCACCAGACCAGCCTGGGGCTGTTCCGCACCGCGGAGAGCTACCGCGGCAAACACGGCTATTCCTTGCGCATGGATGGTCTGGAGCCCGGCCTCAACGATCTGGCCCGCGAGCGTGCCATCGTTATTCACGGTGCCGGTTATGTGAACCCGCGTTGGGCGCAGAAGCATGGCCGTATCGGCCGTAGCCTGGGTTGCCCGGCGGTGCGTCCGGAAGTGGCGCGGATGGTGGTCGATCAGCTCAAGGGCGG
>CAZOEC010000071.1:0-25138 GCA_964578635.1 uncultured Pseudomonas sp. | reverse complement strand
GAGGCCGAGCAGGGTGGTGGCTGCATCCGAGCTGCCGCCGCCGATGCCGCCGCCCATGGGCAGGCGCTTGTCCAGCCAGATATCGGCCCCCAGGCGGGTGCCGCTGGCGTGCTGCAGGCTGCGGGCGGCGCGCACGATCAGGTTGCTGTCGTGGGGCACGCCATCAATGGGCGTATGCAGGCGAATGTCACCGTCCTGGCGCAGGGCAAAGCCCAGCTCGTCGGCGAAATCGAGAAACTGAAACAGGGTTTGCAGTTCGTGATAGCCGTCGGCGCGGCGGCCGAGGATATGCAGCATCAGGTTGAGCTTGGCCGGTGCCGGCAGAATCAGCTCGGCAGCAGCGGGAATTGCCGGGGCGCTCATTGGCCGAGCTGGCGCGGCTGCCAGTCCTTGATCACCAGGGTGACTTGCAGATCGAAGCCGCTGAGCTTGATCCGCTCCGGCAGCCAGAAGCCATTCTGCTCGGCATAGCGCAGGTACTCGACCTGCCAGCCATCCTGGCTCAGTTGCGCCAGACGGCTGTCGGCATCCAGGTTCAGGCGGCTCTTGCTGTCCGGCGAGGGCAGGCCGCGAATCCACCACAGCAGGTGTGACACCGGCAGATTCAGGCCGAGCTGTTCCTGCATCAGCTGTTCCGGGGTGGCGGCCTGGTAGCGGCCCTGGTTGGCCACTTCCAGGAGGATGGCACCGGGACGGCCGGTCAGGCGTGCGGCACCGCGGCCGAGGGGGCCGGACAGGCGAATGTCGTAGTAATCCTGGCGCTGCAGCCAGAACAGGGTGCCGCTGCCGGAGTCCTGGGGGGCGCGAATGCCGACCTTGCCGCTGATCTGCCAGGCGTCGAGGCTGCTGATCTGCTGTTTGTGGCTCTGCCAGCGCTGCGGATCGCCCTGGCCTTCCAGGGCTTCGCGGGAGGTCAGGCCGGCGCAGCCGGCGAGCAGGGTAATCAGGCTGAAAACAATCAGGTGGCGCGCAAGCATCAAAGCGTCTCTGCTCCGGTCAGGCGCAGCAGGGTGCTGCGTAGAATTGAACTGTCGGGTTGCTGTTTGAGGGCTTCGCGCCAGATTTTTCGCGCTTCCTTCTGTTTGCCCTGGGCCCAGAGCACTTCACCCAGGTGGGCGGCCACTTCGTGGTCGGGGAACTCTTGCAGGGCCTTGCGCAGCAGGCGCTCGGCCTCGTCCAGGTTGCCCTGGCGGTAGTTGACCCAGCCCAGGCTGTCGAGAATCGCCGGGTCGTCGGGGTTGAGCTGGTAGGCCTGCTCGATCAGCTCGCGGGCTTCGGCGTAGCGCGTGGTGCGGTCGGCCAGGGTGTAGCCGAGGGCGTTGAGGGCCATGGCGTTGTCCGGCTCGCGCTCGAGGATAAAGCGCAGGTCCTGCTCCAGCAGCGGCAGGTTGTCGCGTTTTTCGGCGAGCATGGCGCGGGTGTAGAGCAGGTTGAGGTCTTCGGGGAACTGCTCCAGGGCCTGTTCGATCACCTGCCAGGCGCGCTGGTTATCCTGCTGCTTGCTCCAGGCTTCGGCTTCGATCAGGTACAGCTGGATGGCGTAATCGGGCTGGGTCTCCCGGGCCTGGCGCAGGCGCTGGGCCGCTTCCTCGCCGCGTTGCTGCTTGAACAGCAGCTCGCTCTGGCGCGACTGGGCGGGCAGGTAGTCATTGCCGGGGCCGACCAGGGCGTATTCGATCAGGGCGCTGTCCGGTTCGTCGAGGGCTTCGTAGGCGCGGGCCAGGTTGTAATGGGCGGCGTCGACGTGATTGTCACGCTCGATCAGCTCTTCCAGGTAGATGATTGCCTCTTGCCAGGCTTCGGCTTCCAGGCAGACCAGGGCCAGGGAAAAACGCAGGTCGTCATCATTGGGGAACTGCTGCAGCAGCGAGGCGAATTCGCCCTTGGCCTCGTCGAGGCGATCTTCGGCCACCAGCAGGCGGGCGTAGGTCAGGCGCAGGCGCTTGTCGTCCGGGTGCTGCTTGATGCCTTTTTCCAGCAGCGCCAGGGCGTCAGGGTTTCGCTCGAGGCTTTGCAGCAGGCGCGCCTGCAGCAGGATGGCGGCCACCGGGCGGTCCTTGGCGGGTTGCTCCTGCAGGCGCTCCAGGGCTTCCTGGGCGCGGCCGTCCTGTTGCAACAAGAGGGCCTGGCCAAACAGCAGCTGATGGTTGTCGGGGTATTTCTTCTGCAGGCGAGCGAAGCTCTGCAGCAGGCCGGCGCGGGTATCCGGGTCGCTTTCCGCGGCGGACAAGGCGAGGAAGTCGAAATGGGTGTCGCCCTGGCGCTGCAGCACGCGCTCCATAAAGCTCATGGACTCGTCGTAGCGCCCGGCGCGGGCCAGCTGTACGGCGGCGGCGCGCTGGGCGTCAATGTTCTCCGGAGCATTCTTGGTCCACAGCAGGCTGGTTTCCAGGGCGGCCTGCTCGGCTCCCAGGTACTCGGCAATACGAAAGCCGCGCTCGGCGACGCCAGCATCCTGGGTTGCCTTGGCCTGCTGCACATAGTTGCCCAGGGCGATATCGAAACGATTGCGTTGCCCGGCCAGCTCGGCCGTCAGCAGCGCCAGCAGGGTGTCCTGGCTGAAGGAGCCATACACCTGAGGCTCCGCGGCTGGTGTCACAGCTGCAGGGTCTTCCACCGGTGGCGTGCCATCCGGGGCAGAGGGGGCAAAGCTCTGGCAGCCGCTGAGCAAGGCAGCGGCGGTCAGCAAGGCAAGGGATCTATTCATAGAGAAATATGTGGCCAACCTGCGGTTTGGGCATCATGACACAAGCGCCAGGGCAAGCCCATGGGCTGGGATGATCCGGATTAAGAGATAAACCTTGCTAGGGTCGGACAATAGCTAGCGGTGGTTGTTCTCGCCTGGCCGAAGTAGGACAATTGCTGGCTTCCACTCCCTGTCAGCGACCTTGCATGGCCTTTATTGCCCTCGGTATCAACCATAAGACCGCCTCGGTGGATGTCCGCGAACGCGTGGCTTTCACTCCCGAGCAGTTGGTTGAGGCGCTGCAGCAGCTGTGTCAGCGCACCAGCAGTCGTGAGGCGGCGATCCTCTCGACCTGCAACCGCAGCGAACTCTACCTCGAGCAGGACAGCCTGAGCGCCGATGAAGTGCTGGCCTGGCTGGCCGCCTATCACCGGCTGAGCCTCGAAGAGCTGCGCGCCTGCGCCTATATCCATGCCGATGACGAAGCCGTGCGGCATATGATGCGCGTGGCCTCGGGGCTGGACTCCATGGTGTTGGGCGAGCCGCAGATTCTCGGCCAGATGAAATCGGCCTTTGCCGTGGCCCGCGAGGCCGGCACCCTCGGCCCGCTGCTCGGGCGCTTGTTTCAGGCCACCTTCAGCACCGCCAAGACCGTGCGCACCGATACCGCGATTGGCGAGAACCCGGTGTCCGTGGCCTTTGCCGCCGTCAGCCTGGCCAAGCAGATCTTCGCCGACCTGCACCGCAGCCAGGCGCTGCTGATCGGTGCAGGGGAGACCATCAGCCTGGTGGCGCGGCATCTACACGATCAGGGCATCAAGCGCATCGTGGTGGCCAATCGCACCCTGGAGCGCGCCAGCAGTCTGGCCGAGCAGTTCGGGGCCCATGCGGTGCTGCTCTCGGAAATCCCCGATGAGCTGGTCAACAGCGATATCGTGATCAGCTCCACCGCCAGCCAGCTGCCGATTCTCGGCAAGGGCGCAGTGGAACGGGCGCTGAAGCAGCGCAAGCACAAGCCGATCTTTATGGTCGATATCGCCGTACCGCGGGATATCGAGCCGGAAGTCGGCGAGCTGGACGACGTCTACCTCTATACCGTCGATGACTTGCATGAGGTGATCGCGGAAAACATCAAGAGCCGCCAAGGCGCGGCCCAGGCCGCCGAGGAGCTGGTGGCGATCGGCGCTCAGGACTTTATGCAGCGCCTGCGCGAGCTGGCGGCGGTGGATGTGCTCAAGGCCTACCGCCAGCAGGCCGAGCGTCTGCGCGATGAGGAACTGAACAAGGCTCTGCGTCTGCTCAACAACGGCAGCTCGGCCGAGGATGTGCTGGCGCTGCTGGCCCGCGGCCTGACCAACAAGCTGCTGCATGCGCCTAGCGTGCAGCTGAAAAAATTCTCCGCCGATGGCCGCGTCGACGCGCTGGGCGTGGCTCAGGAACTCTTTGCTCTGGACGAAGGCGTGTCGCCCGCTTCGATCCATAGCGGCTCGGTCAATAAATAAAGGTCTGCAATGAAAGCGTCACTGATCAATAAACTCGACCTGTTGCAGGATCGTTTCGAAGAGCTGACCGCGCTGCTCGGCGATGCCGAAGTGATCAGCAACCAGCCGCAGTTTCGCGCCTATTCCAAGGAATACGCCGAGATCGAGCCGGTGTACCAGGCGTTCAGTGCGTTCCGCAAAGTCCAGTCCGATCTGGAAGGCGCTCAGGCACTGCTCAAGGACAGCGACCCGGATATGCGCGAGATGGCCGAGGAAGAAGTCGCCGAGGCCAAGGAACAGCTGATCGAACTGGAAGCCCGCCTGCAGCGCATGCTGCTGCCCAAGGACCCCAACGACGGTCGCAACGTATTCCTCGAAGTGCGCGCCGGCACCGGTGGTGACGAGGCGGCGATCTTCTCCGGCGACCTGTTCCGCATGTATTCGCGCTATGCCGAGAAGCAGGGTTGGCGCGTGGAAGTACTCTCGGCCAGCGAAGGCGAGCATGGCGGCTATAAGGAAGTGATTGCCCGGGTCGAGGGCGACAACGTCTATGGCAAGCTCAAGTTCGAGTCTGGCGCGCACCGCGTACAGCGCGTACCGGAAACCGAGTCCCAGGGCCGCATCCACACCTCGGCCTGTACCGTCGCTGTGTTGCCCGAGCCGGATGAGCAGATGGCCATCGATATCAACCCGGCCGACCTGCGCGTGGATACCTACCGCAGCTCCGGTGCTGGTGGTCAGCACGTTAACACCACCGACTCGGCGATCCGCATCACCCATATTCCCACTGGGACGGTAGTCGAGTGCCAGGAAGAGCGTTCGCAACACAAGAACCGCGCCAAGGCCATGGCCTGGCTGGCGGCGAAATTGAAAGACCAGCAGGAAGCCGCCGCGCACAAGGAAATTTCCGATTCGCGCAAACTGTTGGTGGGCTCCGGTGACCGCTCCGAGCGCATCCGCACCTATAACTTCCCGCAAGGGCGGGTGACCGATCACCGCATCAACCTGACCCTGTATTCGCTCAACGAAGTGATTGCCGGCGGCGTCGAGGCGATTATCGAACCGCTGCTGGTCGAATATCAGGCCGATCAGCTGGCTGCGTTGGGCGATTGATGCGCACTCGGCCTACGGGGTCATTCCCCTGTAGGAGCGAGCTTGCTCGCGATGTTTTTCGCTCGTTGATCGCCGGAGTGCCGGACCACAGCAAACTGGCTCCTACAAAAGCGATGCCCTATGGCCACCATCGAATCCCTGCTTAACACCGCCGAACTACCCGACTCGCCCACCCCGCGCCTGGACGCCGAGCTGCTGCTGGCCCACGCCCTGGGCAAGTCGCGCAGCTATCTGCACACCTGGCCGGAGCGCGAACTCGACGCAGAGCAACTGGCGCGCTATCAGGCTGATCTGGCGCGGCGTCAGTCCGGCGAGCCGGTGGCCTATATTCTCGGTCAGCAGGGCTTCTGGAGCCTGGAGCTGGAGGTGGCGTCGCATACCCTGATTCCGCGCCCCGATACCGAATTGCTGGTGGAAACCGTGCTCGCGCTGCTGCCGGCCACGCCTGCCGCGCTGCTCGATCTCGGCACCGGTACCGGCGCGATTGCCCTGGCCCTGGCCAGCGAGCGCCCGGCCTGGCAGGTTACGGGCGTGGATCGCGTGCCGGAGGCGGTGGCCCTGGCCGAACGCAATCGTGTACGGCTCAAACTAAGCAATGCCAATTTTGTCGAAAGTCACTGGTTTAGCGCCCTGGCCGGGCAGCGTTATCAGCTGATCGTCAGCAATCCGCCCTATATCGCTGCTGGTGATCGCCATCTGGCCGAAGGCGATGTGCGTTTCGAGCCGAGCAGCGCGCTGGTGGCGGGCGCGGATGGCCTGGACGATATTCGCCTGATCATCCAGCAGTCCCCGGACTATCTTGAAGCGGGCGGCTGGTTGCTGCTGGAGCACGGTTTCGACCAGGCTGCGGCGGTGCGCGAGCTGCTTAGCGCGCGCGGTTTCAGCGCGGTGGAAAGCCGGCGTGACCTGGGCGGCCATGAGCGCATCAGTCTGGGACGCTTCGATAATGAGTGACGCCATGAGTGCGCAGGACATGCTGAATGACGAAGAACTGCTGCGCTACAGCCGGCAGATTCTGCTGCAACAGATCGATATCGCCGGCCAGCTACGGCTGAAACACAGCCGCGCGCTGATCATCGGCCTCGGCGGCCTGGGTTCGCCGGTGGCGCTGTATCTGGCGGCGGCGGGTGTCGGTGAGCTGCATCTGGCGGATTTCGATACGGTCGACCTGACCAATCTGCAGCGGCAGATCGCTCACGACACCGCCAGTATTGGCCAAAGCAAGGTCGACTCGGCGAGCAAACGGCTGCTGGCGATCAATCCGCAGCTACGTCTGCAGGCCCATCGCCAGGGCCTGGACAGCGATTCCCTGGCCGCCGCCGTGGCTGCCGTGGACCTGGTGCTGGACTGCTCGGATAACTTCGGCACCCGCGAGGCGGTCAATGCCGCTTGCGTGGCCGCCAAGGTGCCGCTGGTCAGCGGCGCGGCGATTCGCCTGGAAGGCCAGCTCTCGGTGTTCGATCCGCGCCGCGACGACAGCCCCTGCTACCACTGCATCTACGGCCACGGCAGCGAGGCCGAGCTGACCTGCAGCGAGGCCGGAGTGGTCGGCCCGCTGGTTGGGCTGGTCGGCAGTCTGCAGGCGCTGGAAGCCTTGAAGCTGCTGGCGCAGTTTGGCGAGCCGCTGGTCGGTCGCCTGCTGTTGATCGATGCCCTCGGCAGTCGTTTCCGCGAGCTGCGGGTCAAGCGCGATCCGGCGTGCAGCGTGTGTGGAGTGGCCAGCGGTGAGTAACGCGCCGATTGGCGTATTCGATTCCGGCGTCGGCGGCTTGTCGGTGCTGGGCGAGATTCGCGCGTTGCTGCCCAATGAGTCGCTGCTCTATGTGGCCGACAGCGGCCATGTGCCCTACGGCGAAAAAAGCCCGGAATTTATTCGCGAGCGCTGCCGGGTGTTGGCCGAGTTTCTTTTGGCCCAGGGTGCCAAGGCGCTGGTGCTGGCCTGCAACACCGCCACGGTGGCGGGGGTGGCCGAGTTGCGTGAGCTGTATCCGCAGTTGCCATTGGTGGGCATGGAGCCGGCGGTCAAACCTGCTGCAGCCGCCACTCAGAGTGGTGTGGTCGGCGTGCTTGCTACAACTGGCACGCTAAAAAGCGCCAAGTTCGCGGCGCTGCTCGACCGTTTTGCCAGCGATGTACGGGTGATTACCCAGCCCTGTCCGGGATTGGTCGAGCGTATCGAGGCCGGTGAGCTGGACAGCGCCGCCACCCGCGAATTGCTCCAGGGCTTTGTCGCGCCGCTCCTGGCCGAGGGTTGCGACACGCTGATTCTCGGTTGCACCCATTACCCCTTTATCAAGCCGCTGCTGCGCAGCCTGGTGCCGGAGTCGGTCAGCCTGATCGACACCGGCGCGGCGGTGGCGCAGCAGGTTCAGCGGCTGCTGGCAGGCAGTGCTCTGCTTGCCAACGGCCCGGCGCAGCCGGCGCAGTTCTGGTCGAGTGGTGATCCAGAGGCCATGCAGAGGGTGTTGCCGCTGCTATGGGGCGAAGCGGCGGTGGTCAGCGGCCTGCCCGCCGCGGTTTACCCATAAGTAGTCTTTCTTAGCAGCTAAAGATTTCTATACTCTCAAGCAGTGACTGCAAGCTTCTACTTGGGTGGATAAGGATTATTACCATGAGAAAAGTCGTTACTTTGGCTGCGTTTGCGGCCTTAGCATTGGGGCCGGTGAGTGCGTTACAGGCGGCAGATCTGAGTGTTGCGGTCGGCCAGACGGGCGACTCAACCATGACCTATCGCCTGGGCACCCAGTTCGATTTCAACCGCAGCTGGTTTGCCAGTGATGTCGGTCGCCTGACCGGTTATTGGGATGCTGCCTACACCTACTGGGACGGTGACCAGACCGCCAGCAACCACAGCCTGTCGCTCAGCCCGGTGTTCGTCTACGAGTTTGCCGGCGAGCGCTTCAAGCCCTATATCGAAGCCGGCATCGGCATTGCGGCATTCAGCAGCACCGAACTGGAAGACAACGACCTGGGTTCCTCCTTCCAGTTTGAAGACCGCATCGGCTTCGGCGTGCGTTTCGCTGGGCAGGAAATTGGCGTGCGCGCGCTGCATTACTCTAACGCCGGGCTCAAGCAGCCCAACGATGGGGCCGAGAGCTATAGCCTGCATTACCGTATGAGTTTCTAGCGATTGGTGGCGTTAAAAAGAAAACCGGATCGAGATCCGGTTTTTTTATGGCCTGCCATCCATGGCGGCCACCCCTTCGGGGCCATCGCTGCGCGACGTTAAAAATCGTTCCTGGGGATTTTTTGTGCCTGCAGTAAACCGCGCGCTCAGCGGTAGATGCTGGTCATGCCCTTGCGCTCGTCCAGGCATTCGGGGGAGGCGGTTTCGAACTCGCGGCAGATCAGCGGGCGCACTTCGTAGATGGTGCAGCGCATGCTGTTGCGGTCCAGCGCCGCGCACCAGCCGTCGTCCAGGCGCAGCATCACTTCGCCGCCCCAGTCGTCGGTGTCGATATAGCGCGGCGGCACCCCGGTGTCGGTGATCAGCATGACTTCCAGCTGGCAACAGCAGGCCGCGCAGTTGCTGCAGCTGACCGCCGGTTCGTCCGCGAGTTGGGTGTGGGGGATGTTCTGACTCATGCCGCGCAGTGTACGCCATGTGGTAGAGGCCGGAGCAGTGTGCCGATGTCGGAGGCGCTGCTCGCTGGTCGGTGCGCGCGGCGCACCCTACAGGGTGCGGCTGCGTAGGCTCTGTTCGTACTGGCCGCGATAGAGCCTGGCAAAGCCATGCAGCACGGGCATCACCAGGGCCCAGATCGCGCCGATCAGCAGCAGGCTCGGCCAGGTGCCATAAGGCAGGCCGACGTCGGCGATCTGTGCGCCCGCGTAATAGGACAGCGGCGCGGCCACGGCCCCCAGCAGGCTGCCGCGCCACCAGGGTTGTGCGGTCCAGGCCAGGCAGTGGTTGAGGGTGGTGGCCAGCAGCAGCCACAGGCAGGCCAGCCAGAGAGGAATCAGCGTGCGCGGCGCGCCGAAGTCGAATACCCCGAGGTTGAGCAGGAAGCTGTCCAGCGCACTGCCGGCGAGAAACACTGTGATCAGCAGTTTGCCTTCCGCCGCCCAGCTGCTGGTCCACAGCAGATGCACCGCCAGCACCGCTGCGACAATCAGCAGCCACAGGCTGTCGCCGCCGAAGACGCAGGCGAACCAGCCGAGCTGAAACAGCAGGGCGTTGACGATCAGTTTGGCCATCCAGGGATCCTCGGGTAACGGGTGCTCAGGGCAAGCGGCCTAGCAGCGGTTGGGGCTGGGCCGCCGATTTGGCCAGCAACAGTTGCGCGGTGCCGATGGTGCGCTCGATAAAGCCGCCCTCGCAATAGCACAGGTAGAACTCCCACAGCCGATAGAAGTAGTCGTCGTAGCCGAGCTGTTCGAGTTTGTGCCGCGCCTGGCGCAGGTTGTCGTGCCACAGGCGCAGGGTGCGGGCGTAGTGCAGGCCGAAATCCTCCATATGGTGCAGGTTCATATCGGTTTTGTCGGTGACTATTTCCAGCATCTTCTGCACCGAGGGCAGGGCACCGCCGGGGAAGATATAGCGCTGGATAAAGTCGACGCTGTTTTTCGCCTGTTCGTAGCGCTGGTCGCGGATGGTGATGGCTTGCAGCAGCATCAGGCCGTCGGGCTTGAGCAGTTGGGCGCACTGCTCGAAATAGTTGCTTAGAAAACGATGGCCGACGGCCTCGATCATTTCGATCGATACCAGCTTGTCGTACTGGCCGGTGAGGTCGCGGTAGTCCTCCAGCAGCAGGGTGATCTGACCTTGCAGGCCCAGCTCGGCAATGCGCTTTTCGGTATAGGCGAACTGCTCGCGCGACAGGGTGGTGGTGGTGACCTTGCAGCCATAGTGGCTGGCGGCATAGATCGCCATGCTGCCCCAGCCGGTGCCGATTTCCAGCAGATGGTCGCCGGGTTTGAGGGCGAGCTTCTGGCAGATGCGTTCCAGCTTGTGCAGCTGCGCCTGCTCCAGGCTGTCGTCCGGGCCCTGGAACATGGCCGCCGAGTACATCATGGTCGGGTCGAGAAATTGCTCGAACAGGTCGTTACCCAGGTCGTAGTGGGCCGAGATGTTCTTGCGCGAACCCTTGCGGGTATTGCGGTTGAGCCAGTGCAGGGCCTGTACCAGAGGGCGGCCGAGGCGAGCCAGGCCACCTTCCATGGCATCCAGCACTTCCAGATTGCTGACGAATACACGGATCACCGCGGTCAGGTCCGGGGTGCTCCAGTAGTCGTGGATATAGGCTTCGCCGGCACCAATCGAACCGTTGCCGGCCACCAGACCCCAGACTGCCGGGTCGAGCACCTGGATCTCGGCGCTGAGGCTGGAATGGGCGTCGCCGAACTCCAGGCGTTCATCACCTTCGACTATCACCAACTGGCCATGACGCAGCTGTTTCAGCTGACGCAACACCGCGCGACGCAACAGGCTGGCACCGATGCCGCTGCCGGCGCGCACGCTATCTTTGGCGGAGACAAGGCTAGAGCTTTTCATGGTGGACTTCCTTCGATACGGGGCGAGCGACGCGCAAATCGCCTTCAGCGGCCCGGTGGCTGAACAGGGGAATGCGTTTGAGCAGCAGGCGCAGGGCCTGCCAGTAGATGGCAACGAGGGTCTTGCCGGTCATCCAGGGAAACTGCAGCAGGTAGCGGTGCAGGCTGGCGCGGTTCAGTTCGGTGCGCTGCAGGCTGAGGCTGGCGTCGAAGACTTTCTCCTCGCCGCTCCAGTTGGCCATATGCAGGCCCAGGCGCTCGCCAACCGGGCTGAAGCTCATGCGATATTCCAGCTCACGCGGCAGAAAGGGCGAAACGTGGAAGGCCTTGGCCACGGCGACGTGCTGATGGCCCGTACCCTCGGCCGGCAACACATAGTGGTAGCGTTCGCGCCAGGGCGTGTTGCTCACCTCGCAGAGAATCGCCGCCAGCTGGCCATCGGCCTCATGGCAGTAGAAGAAGCTCGCCGGATTGAAGGCCAGGCCCCAGCTGCGTGGCTGGGTCAGCAGGCAGATATGCCCCAGCGGCGTGCGGCCCAAGGCCTCGGTCACGCGCTGGCGCACGGCGTCGATCAGCTTGATGCCCGCGCCGGTGAACTGCGGCAGATAATCGCTTTCGCGGAATGAGAACGGGGCGAAACGCCCGCGCCCGGCCAGGGGCGACAGCGCCAGCACCGCGTCCTGTTCACTCAGGTCCAAATAGAGCAGACCCATGCGATAGCGGAAATTGTGCAGGCGTGGGGCAAAACGCCGGTGCTGCACCCAGCCGCTGTACAGGGCGCTGTTCATCGCCATTGGTCTGTTCACTAGAGTGCCTCACCGAATTCGCGGGCCACGCGCAGCGCGCTGACCACGCCGTCTTCGTGGAAGCCATTGGCCCAGTACGCGCCGCAGAAGTAGCTGTGATTGGCACCGAGCAGCTCTTCCCAACGCGCTTGCGCCGCCATGCCGGCCAGGCTGTATTGCGGGTGGGCGTAGGTGTAGCGGGCGAGAATCTTGCTGGGGTCGATGGCGGCGGTCTGGTTCAGGCTGACGCAGAAGGTGGTGTCGCTGACGATCCCCTGCAGGATATTCATGTCATAGGTCACGGCAGCCGGCTGATCCACCGGACCACCCAGGCGATAGTTCCAGCTGGCCCAGGCCAGTGGCCGCTTGGGCAGCAGACGGGTGTCGGTGTGCAGCACCACGTCGTTGTCGGCATAGGGCAGCGCGCCGAGGATTTCCTTCTCGACCCGAGTCGGTTCTGCAAGCAGGGCCAGGGCCTGGTCGCTGTGGCAGGCGAAGATCACCTTGTCGAAGCGCTCGGTTCCGGCGGCGCTGTGCAGGGTCACACCGTCGCCATCACGCTCGACGCGGGTGACCGGGCAGTTGAGGCGGATATGCTGCTTGAAGGACTCGGTCAGCGGCGCGACATAGCTGCTGGAGCCGCCCTCGACCACGCACCACTGCGGCCGGTCACTGACCGACAGCAGGCCGTGGTTCTTGAAGAAACGCACAAAGAACTGCAGCGGAAAACCGAGCATATCGTGCAGCGACATCGACCAGATCGCCGCGCCCATGGGCACGATGTAATGCTGGATAAAGCGCTCGCTGTAGCCATTGGCCTTGAGGTAGTCGCCCAGGGTCATAGTGCTGGCGATGCGTTGCAGGTTGAGGTCGTTCAGCGCCTCGCGGTTGAAGCGCAGGATGTCGCGCACCATGCCGATAAACTTCGGCGAGATGAGGTTACGGCGCTGGGCAAACAGGGTGTTGAGGTTGTGCCCGTTGTACTCCACCCCGCTGACCGGGTCGCTGACCGAGAAGCTCATCTCGGTAGCCTTGAAGCCGACACCCAGCTTGCCCAGCAGGCGAATAAAGTTGGGGTAGGTCCAGTCGTTGAACACGATAAAACCGGTGTCTACGGCATAGCTCTGGCCATCGACCTGCACATCCACGGTGTGGGTGTGCCCGCCAATCCAGTCGCCGGCCTCGAATACGCTGATGGCGTGGCTGCGGTTGAGCAGGTAGGCGCTGGTCAAACCGGCGATACCACTGCCGATAATGGCGATCTTCATGGGTTGTCCTTGGTCTTGGCTTCGGTGCGGGCCATGCGGGCCCCCATGGCCACCTGCAGGCGCTTGGGCAGATGGCCGAGCAGCTTGAGCATGGCGATAAAGGGGCCGGGGAAGTTGATCTCGAACGGCTGCCCGTGCAGGCGTTCGGCGATATGCCGGGCGGCTTTATCCACCGGCCAGCGCATGGGCATGGGGAAGTCGTTCTGTTGCGTCAGCGGGGTGTCGACAAAGCCCGGGCTGACCAGGGTCACGGCAATTCCTTCGGCCGCCAGGTCGATACGCAGGGCTTCGATCAGGTAGCGCAGCCCTGCCTTGGACGCGCCATAGGCTTCGGCGCGAGGCAGCGGCAGGTAGGTCACCGAGCTGCCGACGGCCACTAGGTGCGGTTTGTGGCCCAGGCGCAGGAGGGGCAGGGCCGCCTCGATGCAATAGCTGGCGGAAAACAGGTTGGCGCGGATCACCCGCTCGACCATCGCCGCCTCGAAGCGTTGTACCTCGACGTATTCGCAGGTGCCGGCATTGAGGATCACGCTGTCCAGCGCGCCCCAGACCTGACCGATATGTTCACCGATGCCGCGTACCTGGGCGGCATCGCTGAGGTCACCAGCGACCACCAGCACCTGCGCCGGGTAGCGCTTGGCCAGGGCCTGCAGGGGCTCGATGGTACGGGCGCTGAGGGCCAGGCGATGGCCTTGTTCGAGTAGCTGTTCGGCCAGGGCCGCGCCGATGCCGCTGCTGGCACCGGTGAGCCAGATGCGTCGTGGGTTTGTGCTCATGCCAACCTCCGTTTCAGCCAGCGGATCGCCGAGCCGAGCAAGGGCAGGTGCTCGTAGAGCAGGCTGCCGGCGTCGAAATAGTCGCGGTGGCGATAGACCTTGCTGTGCCACAGCAGGTGCGAGCAGCCCTCCACGCGGATCAGCTGGCCGCCGGCCAGGCGCGGGTGGCGGTAGCTCATGGTCCAGCGCAGGTAGCCTTCGCCGTCGCGCACCTGGTCGAAGCCATAGAAGTCGAAGCGCAGTTCGCTGACGTTGGCGTACAGCTCGGCAAAGTAGCGCTGCATATTGCTCAGGCCGCGCACCTCGTGCAGCGGGTCGCAGAACAGAGCGTCGTCGCTGTAGAGCTGGCCCAGGCGGTCGAGGTTGTCCTTGTTCAGCCCGGCAAAGCGCTGGGCGAACTGGCGCAGAAAGTCGCTCATAGCGCTGCCTCGCCGGCCAGATGCGGCAGGCACTTGAAGGCGGCCAGGGCGCGTGCGCGGCTGGCGCTCAGGTCGACCATGGGGCGCGGGTAGTCCGCTCCGCCAAACAGCCCGCCGCCACTGAGCAGCGCGCCGCTCGGCTGGTGAATATGCTTCTTGCTCAAGCCCTCGAGCTCGGGCAGCCAGTGACGGATAAAGCGTCCGTCCGGGTCGAAGCGTTCGGACTGGCTAAGGGGGTTGAAGATGCGGAAATACGGCACCGAATCAGTGCCGGTGGAGGAACTCCACTGCCAGCCGCCATTGTTTGCCGCCAGATCGCCGTCGATCAGGTGGCGCATAAAGAAGCGCTCGCCTTCGCGCCAGTCGATCAGCAGATTCTTGGTCAGGAACATCGCCACCACCATGCGCAGGCGGTTGTGCATCCAGCCGGTGGTCAGCAGCTGGCGCATGGCGGCATCGATGATCGGGAAACCGGTGCGGCCTTGCTGCCAGGCTTTCAGCTCGGCAGGGGCGTTGCGCCAGGCCAGCGCCTCGGTTTCCGGGCGAAAGGCGCGGTGCATGGAGACCCGCGGGTAGCCGACCAGAATGTGCTTGTAGAACTCGCGCCAGAGCAGCTCGTTGATCCAGGTGATGACCCCGGGATTGCCGCTGTCGAATTCGCCCTGGTTGGCCTGCAAGGCGGCATGCAGACACTGGCGCGGCGAGATCACCCCGGCGGCCAGGTAGGCCGACAGCTGGCTGGTGCCGGGCTGCGCGGGGAAGTCGCGGGCGCTCTGGTAGAAGTCGATCTGCTGCGCGGCGAAATCATCCAGACGCCGCTGCGCTTCGTTTTCACCGGCAGGCCACAGCTCGCGCAAGGCGGCTTTGGGCAGGGCGAAGCCTGCAACTTGTTCAGGAATAGCATCGCTTTGGATCGCGAGCGCGGGCTGCGCTTTAGGTGTGGCGATCAGCGCCGGCAGGGCGGTATGCAGGCGCTGATAGCAGACCTTGCGGAACTGGCTGTAGACCTGAAAGTAACCGCCGGACTTGGTCAGCACGCTGCCGGGCTTGAAAAGCAGCTGATCCAGATGGCTGCGAAAATTCACCCCCAGGCCATCCAGCACCTTGGCCACGGCCTGATCGCGACGGCTTTCATGCACGCCGTACTCTTCGTTGACCTGCACCGTGCCGATCTGCAACTGCTGGCACAGCTCGCCGATCACCCGCGGTGCGGCGCTCCAGTGATCAGCTTCGCGCACCAGCAGCGGCACGTTGAGTTTGCCCAGCTCGCTGGCCAGTTGCTTGAGGTTGCGCATCCAGAAGTCGACCTTGCTCGGCGCGTCATCGTGGCTTAGCCACTGGCCGGGGCTGAGCAGGTACAGCGCCACGGTCGGGCCGCTGCTCATGGCAGCAGTTAGGGCGCTGTTGTCCTGCACCCGCAGGTCGGTACGAAACCAGATCAATTGCAGCATGGTATGTCCCATCAGCTGTTCAGCAGGTTCAGGTCGGCAAGGCTTTGCAGCGCGGCCAGAGGATCGACGGCCAGGCTCAGGTCGGGGTTCTGTGCGGCCATGCCGTGCAGCTCCTGCTGATGGATCTGCACCGCCTGACCGATGATCAGACAGGGGCAGTCGTAGCCGGCCAGCAGGCGTTGCAGGTGGTGGGTATTGAGCGCCTGGCTGGAATACAGCAGCACCGCGCGGGGCTGGATATGTTCCACCGCCAGGGCCAGCTCGGCTGGCGACAGCGGCCAGTCGAAGACATCCACCGGGCAGTTGGCGCTGCTCGCCAGCCAGGCGGTCAGCCACATGCCGGGGGCCATGGGCAGGTCTGAGACATTGATCAGTAGCAACGGCGCACCGCTGTACTGGCGATTGTTGTGGTACAGGCGCGCGCCCAGCTTGCTGCGCAGCCAGGAGTAGAAAAACACCCGCTCGGCCTGGGCCCCGAACTGGTTGCGCCAGCGCAGTTCCAGTTCTTCCAGCAGCGGCATCAGCAGTTGCTGGCACAGGGTGTGCGGCGGGTAGAGCGCCAGTTCGCTGTTGAAACAGTCGTCCAGGCGGCGCTCGCTGAGGTTGCAGATGCTCTCCTGCAGGCGTTGGCGTTTTTCCTCCCACTGCGAGCTGGCCTCACTGAATGCCGGCTGGCCGCTGCGCAGCAGCCCCTTGACCTGGCTGACCGAGACTCCGCGGCCGAGCCAGGTGAGGATCGCCTGGATCCTGGCCACATGCTCGGCGGAATACAGACGATGGCCCTTGGGTGTGCGGTGCGGCACGATCAGGCCGTAGCGGCGTTCCCAGGCGCGCAGGGTCACGGCGTTGACCCCGGTGATGCGCGCCACATCGCGGATCGGCATAAAACCTTGGGCGATGGCGGTCTGGTAGTCGTCGCCGGGGGCGTGGCTGTGGGTGAGTTCGTCCATGATCAGAGGGCGTTGCGCAGGCTGAGGTTTTCCGGGTGCGGCTGCAGGTAGACCTGCTGCGCGATATAGCGGTCGGGGTGGCGGCGGAAGTGATGCTTGAGCAGGGTCATGGGCACCACCAGCGGCACCACGCCATGGCGGTACTGGCCGATCAGCTGCTGCATTTCCTGCTTCTCTGCGCTGCTCAGCGCTTGCTTGAGGTAGCCGCTGATGTGCTGCAGCACATTGCTGTGGGTGCGGCGGGTCGCGCAGCTCTTCAGCGCGCTCATCAGTTCGCTGAAATAGCGCGGGGCCAGCTCATTGATGTCGTGCTGGCCGAGGTTGCCGAGCATGCGCCCCAGGCTCTTGTACTGCTGCGGGTGGGTGGCCATCAGCAGGTATTTGTAGCGCGAGTGAAAGTCGATCAGGCGCTTGCGCGTCAGGCCCTCGCGCAGCAGTTGTTGCCACTCGGAGTAGGCGAACACGCGGGTGATGAAGTTCTCGCGCAGGATCGGATCGTTGAGGCGACCGTCTTCCTCAACCGGCAGATCGGGATGGCGGGCGCAGAAGGCCTGGGCAAAGATGCCGCGGCCCTGGGGTTCACTGGGGCGGCCGTTGTCCTGATAGACCTTGACCCGGTGCAGGCCGCAGGACGGCGACTGCTGCATAAAGATATAGCCACAGATATCGCCCAGCTCGCCGGCCATGCGCTTGCCGTAGGCGGCCAGGGGCTCGGTGACATCCACCTCGCGGTTGACCGTGCCCACTGCCCGGGGAGCCTGCGGATCGCCGACCAGGCGGATAGGCTCGCGAGGGGTGCCCAGGCCAATCGCCACTTCGGGGCACAGGGGGGCGAACTCGAAGTATTCGGCGAGAGTACGGCTGCACAGACGCGATTCCTTATGGCCGCCGTTGTAGCGTACTTCGGCCCCTAGCAGGCAGGCGCTGATGGCGAGCTTGGGCTTGGTGGCAGTGATCTGGGGCGTGTTCATGGCGCGACCTCTGATGGCGTCTTGTACATGCTGTGATGCGTGTACAACTTGTGTTCATCATAGGTTTGTTGTTGTACAAGTCAAATGTTTTGTACAGCTTCTGTAATGGAATCGCCTGGGTGGCGCAGCGAAACGCCCGCCATGTTTGGGCCGTGGCGTTCGGGGTGAGGGTAGGCGGGAGGGGCTTTATGCGGCAGGGACCGGCCGCTGGGAGGCGGGGCTTACTTCCAGCCCATCAACCAGTGCTGGGCATTTTCCAGGGTCTGCCAATCCAGGCGCTGGTTGCGCTGGCTGAGCACGGCCTGTAATTCGACCTGCAGCACGGTGCCGTCTTCATCACAGAAGAGTTCGGTGACTAGGAAGTGTTTCTCACGGTTCAGCGGCTGTGCTGCCGTCCATTTCGACAGCAGCAGCTTGCGCGGATTGAGCCGGCGTTTGGTTGGCGCAGTGCGAGCCTGGGCGCTCATTGCAGGTGTTCGAGCAGGCGGCGGGCGGCTTCCTGGCCGCTGAGCCAGGCCCCTTCGACGCGGCCCGACAGGCACCAGTCGCCGCAGGCATACAGGCCCAGGCCGGCATCGGACAGGGCCCCCCATTGGTGCGCCGTGGCCGGGCGGGCATACAGCCAGCGATGGGCCAGGCTGAAAACCGGTGCCGGCACGGCGCAGCCGATCAGTTCGGCAAAGGCCCCGTGCAGTTGCTCGATCACCTCTTCCTTGGGCATATCCAGATGCTGCTTGGTCCACTGGCTGCTGGCATGCAGCACCCAGGTGTCCTGGGCGGTGTCGCGCCCGGGTTTGCTGCGGTTGCGGGCCAGCCAGTCGAGCGGGTTGTCGCGTACAAAGCAGCCTTCGACCCTGGTTTCCAGCGGGCTGTCGAAAGCCAGGGCCACGGCCCAGGTCGGGTCCATGGCGACGCTGGCCGCGGCTCCGGCCAGCTTCGGTGCACTGGACAGCAAGGCGGTGGCCTGGGGAGCGGGGGCGGCCACTACCACATGGCTGAAGGGGCCGTGGTTGTTGCCTTCGGCATCCTGCAGGTGCCAGTGCTGTTCGCCGCGAAACACTTCGGTGATGCGGCAGGAGAAATGCACCGGCAAGGCCCCGAGCATGGCCCGGGTGATGGCGCTCATGCGCGGGCTGCCGACCCAGCGGGTCTGCTCGTCCGGCGAGGCACTGAGCTGGCCGTTGTCGAAGTGGTAGAGGCTGGGCGTCCACTCGCTGACCCAGCCGCGGGCCTGCCACTGTTGCACCACCTCGACGAAGCGGCGGTCGCGGGCGGTGAAGTACTGCGCGCCCAGATCCAGTGCGCCAGCGTCGCTGCGCTTGCTGGCCATGCGGCCGCCGCTGCCACGGCTCTTGTCGAACAGTTGCACCGCATGTCCGGCCGCGTGCAGGGCCTGGGCTGCGGACAGCCCGGCGATGCCGGTACCGATGATGGCGATGGGGTTGATGGCTGTCATGGCTTACCTCTTGCTCCAGGCCATTTAGGCTACGCTTTAGACAGAAGCTATACAATATCGATTTTATGTATAGGATGTGTGGCTGCAATCGCGCCTACCTATAGTTAAGACAACTGGCTGCCGGAATAAAGGCACGTCGGTCATAAAACTTGATATTGCGCATATTCACTGCCAGGCCATGCGAGGACGATGCCATGCATATACTTCTAACCGGCGGTACCGGTCTGATCGGGCGCGCGCTGTGTCGGCACTGGGCACAGCAGGGCCATCAGCTGACGGTATGGAGTCGCACGCCACAGCAGGTCGAGGTCCTGTGCGGGAGCGGGGTACGCGGCATCGCGCGCCTTGAGGAACTGGCCGAGGAACCGCTGGATGCGGTGGTCAACCTGGCCGGTGCGCCGATTGCCGACCGGCCCTGGACGCGCAAGCGCAAGGCGTTGCTGTGGGCCAGCCGCATCACCCTGACCGAACAGCTGCTGGCCTGGTTGGCGAGCCGCGAGCAGAAACCCCGGGTGCTGTTGTCCGGCTCGGCGGTGGGCTGGTATGGCGACGGCGGCGAGCGTGAGCTGCATGAAGACTCGATTCAGGTCACCGACGATTTTGCCGCGCAACTGTGCGGTGCCTGGGAAGAAACCGCACTGCGCGCCGAAGAGCTGGGCATCCGTGTGGTGCTGCTGCGCACCGGGCTGGTGCTGGCCCGCGACGGTGGCTTTCTCAAGCGTCTGTTGCTGCCGTTCAAGCTGGGCCTGGGTGGTCCCCTGGGCAGCGGCCGGCAGTGGATGCCGTGGATTCATATCAGCGATCAAATCGCTTTGATTGATTTTCTCCTGCAGCAGGAGCAGGCCCGCGGTCCTTATAATGCCTGCGCGCCGCAGCCGGTACGCAACCGCGAGTTCAGCCAGGCCCTGGGCCGCGAGCTGCACCGTCCGGCGTTTATGCCGGCACCGGCATTTGCCTTGCGTCTGGCCCTGGGCGAGTTGTCTGAACTGCTGCTCGGCGGCCAACGCGCCTTGCCGACGCGCCTGCAGGCCGAAGGTTTCAGTTTTCGTTTCACTCATTTGGATGTGGCCCTGGCGGATCTGCTGGGCCAACCTGACTAGGATTGCGCATGACCGATAACGCATTGCTGCTGGTAAACCTGGGGTCGCCGGCCTCCACCGAAGTCGCCGATGTGCGCAGCTACCTCAATCAGTTTCTGATGGACCCCTATGTCGTCGATCTGCCCTGGCCGCTGCGGCGCTTGCTGGTATCGCTGATCCTGATCAAGCGCCCGGCCGCTTCGGCCCACGCCTATGCCTCGATCTGGTGGGAGGAGGGCTCGCCCCTGGTGGTCCTGAGCAAGCGTCTGCAGGAAGCGATGAAGGCACAGTGGAGCCAGGGCCCGGTGGAGCTGGCCATGCGTTACGGCGAGCCGTCGATCGAGACGGTGCTCCAGCGTCTGGCCGCCCAGGGCATCAAGCAGGTGACCCTGGCACCGCTCTACCCGCAGTTTGCCGACAGCACCACCACCACGGTGATCGAGGAAGCGCGGCGGGTGGTGCGCGAGCACAAACTGCCGATCCACTTTTCGATTCTGCCGCCCTTCTATGAGCAGCCCGAGTACCTCGAGGCCCTGGCCGATAGCGCCCGACCTTACCTGGAGCAGGACTTCGATCACCTGCTGCTGAGCTTCCACGGCCTGCCGGAGCGCCACCTGCGCAAGCTCGACCCGAGCAAGCATTGCCTCAAGGGCCCGGACTGCTGCATGAGCGCACCCCCCGAGGTGCTGGCCAGCTGTTACCGCGCCCAGTGCATGCGCAGTGCCCACGCCTTTGCCCAGCGCATGGGCCTGCGCCCGGAGCAGTGGTCGGTGTCCTTCCAGTCGCGCTTGGGCCGCGACAAGTGGATCGAGCCCTACACCGAAAGCCGCCTGGAGGAGTTGGCCGGGCAGGGGGTGAAGAAGCTGCTGGTGATGTGCCCGGCCTTTGTCGCTGACTGCATCGAAACCCTGGAGGAGATCGGCGACCGTGGCCGCGAGCAGTTTATCGAGGCCGGTGGCGAAAGCCTGCAGCTGGTGCCCTGCCTGAACGATCACCCAAGCTGGGTGGCGGCGTTGAAGACGCTGAGCGAGCGTGCGCCGTTAATGCTCTGATGCCTTGTCTCCGATCAGGATAGCTAGCATTCGCAGCTTTAGGGTTGCGCGGCTGTCCATGAGCGAACCGGTGTCCGCAGTCGGCTGACTTCGCCTTGCTGAGCATTGATCCTGTGGGGTGCCCCGCAGTTGTGCGATATGCGAACACTGAGGCAAGACATTCACTATCGTTTCCGTTGCCGCTGGAGTTGCTCAAGGGGAGTGCGGGGGCTCTTCCTGCCACCCTGCATTCTCAGCAACTCCAGTGCCTCATAGGGTCCCTGAGCTCAATGCACTACCCGATCACGAAGCACCCGCGAAGCCTCCCGACGTTTGTCCCCGCTATCGTCGACAAAAGCCTGTGTCGGTTGCTTGGCATGGTGCCCCGTCGTCGTAAATGCGTGCTTGCATTGCGCATCATCAAGCCTGAAAAAAATGCCAGTCTGCCTGCCATTACCTCGGGTAATTCGTTGTAGTTAACCGCCACCCCGGCTAATGCTTGGCATTGCTCCAGTCCAACCTGTAGCAGTCGGCCCAAACGTCGTGGAATGAAATCTTCCTGGCTGTTGAAACGTCACCGGCTGCCAGCACCTGCAACAGCAAAGGCAGGTGCTGGCGGCCGGGAAAACGCCGGGCGCGTCATGCTGCGGCCTGTTATTGGGGTATCGGTGCTGTTGGCTCTGCGATATTGCCCTGTGCCCAGGCCGCTTCGCGGTTGGCCAACGCCGTGGCAATTGACTGCACCTCGGTCGATTGCACTTGGTCGGGAAGCGGGTCGAGGCCGGCGCTGGCGAAGATCTGTCCGTAGGCATTGCGCAGGTCGGCATAGGACAGGTCCCGCCGCAGGTCGGCCTGCAGGGTATTCAGTTCACCCTGGATCAGGTCCAGTTCGCCCAGACCAGCGGCTTGATAGCGGTTACGCAACTGGCCGACGATTTGCCCGTCGATGTCTGACAGTTGCTGGTTGGTCTTGAACTGGCGCAGTGCCTCGCGGTAGTTGGCATTGGCCACGTAAAGCTGCGCCAGCACGGCAATCGACATGGCCTGACGCCGTGCCGCTGCCACTTCTTCACCAGCCTTGGCGACGTTGATGGCTGCTGGAGCGGAGATCACGTTGAACAGGTTCCAAGTGACTTTAACCCCATAGTCGACCCAGCCCTGCTCAACCAGGAACGAGTTGCTGTCGTAATGCCCCCCAGCGGAAAACTCCAGGCCAGGCAGTAGCCGCAGCATGGCCTTGCGGGTTTCAGCGGCGGTGATGCGCGTCTGATAATCCTGCTCACGCAGTTCAGGACGGCTGGTCAGGGCTTCTTGTTCGAGGCGGGCCAGGTCGATCTTGAGTTCCGGGATAACGTATTCATCCTGGGTGGCCAGGGTCAGCTCGGTGCCCAAGGGCAGGTTGATCAGAGTCGCCAGCTCAGTCTTGGCCAGCGACAGCGCACGCCGCTGCTCTTCGAGCTGGCGGGTCGCCTGGATCAGTGAGCGCTGGTAACCCAGAGCCTGCACCGGGTCGCCGATGCGCTGTTCGCTCATGCTCCGGCTGTTGTCGCTCGCCGTCTCGACCCGGACCATCAGGTTGTCGATCTGTTTGAGCAGCCGTTCGGCGGCCATGGCTCGCCAGTAAGCCGAACGCACATCCTGAACGATGGTGTTGATCACCTTGCGCCGACGCTCCTGCACGATCAGTCGCTGGTCACCGGCCTGTTTGGCGCTGATATAGCTCACGCCGAAGTCGAGCACGTTCCAGACCATGGTAAGGTCAGCCACTTCACGATCGCGGTCCTGGGAGGTCGACGGTTCCAGGGACTGGGTACCAGTTTCCACACTCTGGCTACTTGAGGCACTGACGTTGTTGCGGCCTACATAGCCAGCGTCCAATGCCATACGCGGCAGCATGTCGAAACTGGCCAGGTCCAGCTGACGCTTGGCCAGGGCTTCTTCCATGATTTTCAAGCGGCCTTCTAGGTTGTACTTCACTGCACGGGCCATGGCCTGGTGCAGGGTCAGAGGACCGTTGAGGGGCTCTTGGTCCTTGTACATGTTGTGCAGATCTGTCCGAGCGCGCTGTTCGCTGACGCTACGCTCGATTGGCTCACTGGTAATCGCACATCCGCTGACCATCAATGCCAGCAAGCTCACACCGAATAACTTCTGATTTCTATTCATTCCCTGGATTGCCCCTGGCTGCCCTATTTTTCTAAATATCAGGCCTGTATTTGGCTGATGCCGACCTGCTGTAAAGCCATTGCCAGGCTGTCGACCTGACGTTGTTCAGTGTCTTTGAGTTGTTGCAGTTGCTGGCCCAGAGTTGGTGCGCCGAACATGCCGAACGTACCTTGGGATGCATCGCCGGCCTGAATTGACTGACCGCCGAAAGCATTCAGCGAGTCACTGTCGGAGCCGAAGTCCTGGTTGAACAGACTCGAAATCGTACTGCTGCCGAACACTCCCCCATCGCCACCACCAAAGCCCAGGAAGCCCTGACCAGAACCGTCGCCAGCGGCGTCGCTGCTGAATACCTGAGCGATAAAACTCGGAGCCAGTGCGCCACGGTTGATGAAGATATCTCCGATTGGCCGGATATCCCCGCCCACATCCCGCTGTTCAAACAATGGCGGAAAGCCCAGCGGCGAGCCAAGGTCGCCGATTGGTGGGGTGAAGATGAGCGGTTGTAGCGGTACCTCGGATGGTGCAACGACTGTGACTGGATCCGAAGTCAGGAACTCCGGAGGGGGCTGTACATCGTTGGGCACCACAGTGTCGATTGCGTAGTTGTTGGATACCGCCACGCTTGCTCCGGCGTTACCCGTCAGGTCGCTGACGTTGCTGGTGTCCAGGGCGATGAAGTTGCTCGGGTCCGTGAGGTTCACCGTAGGCGTGAACGTAGCTGTCCAGGTCCGGCCGCCGTCGCTGGTGGTCAGGTTGGTGAGTTCACCGTTGGTGACGCTGAGGTCCGACAGAGTGAAATCGGTCACCGCTTCGCTGAAGGTGAAGGTCACCTGAGTCGTCGCACCCACGCCCAGGCTCGGGTTGGCGACAACAATGGTCGCGGTCGGCCGGGTGGCATCGAGGGCATAGTTGGCAGAGATTGCGATACCGACGCCTGCGTTGCCGGCAATATCCTGCACGTTGCTGCTATCGAGCAGGACCAGGTTGGTAGCGTCGCTGACACCTGCAGTGGGCGTCAGGGTCGCGGTCCAGGTCTGGCCTCCATCACTGCTGACGAGATTGGACAGCACACCATTGGCGACACTGAGGTCCGACAGGTCAAAACCGCTCACCGCCTCGGTGAAGGTAATGGTCACGGTGGTGGTCTGACCGATGCCCAGCGTGGTATCGGCCAATGTGATGGTAGCTCCAGGTCGAATCGTATCGATCACGTAATTGTTGGAGTTCACCGCGCCGACGCCGCTGTTGCCCGAGGCGTTGACCACACCGCTGGTGTCCAGGCTGATCAGGTTGCTGGTGTCGCTGATGTTGCTTGCAGGGGTGAAGGTAGTCGTCCAGGTAACGCCGCCATCGGTGGACGAGAGGTTGCTCAGCGTACCGTTGCTCACGCTCAGGTCGGCATTGTCAAACCCGCTGACCGCTTCCGAGAAAGTGATGGTCACCAGCGAGGTTTCCCCGACGCTGAGGGCATTATCAGCCACCACGACGGTGGCCGTTGGCACCCGCGTCTCCACTGCATAGTTGGCCGAGTTGGTGGTGCCTGTTCCAGCATTGCCCGCTGCATCGCTCACGCCAGTATTGTCCAGGACAATCAGGTTGGTGGCATCGGTCACGCCCAGGGCAGGCGTGAAAGTGGCGGTCCAGGTCAAGCCGCCGTCGCTGCTGCTCACGGCGCTCAATGTGCCATTTGCAACGCTCAGGTCGGCATTGGTGAAATCGGTTACCGCCTCGCTGAAGGTGATGCTCACTTGAGCGGTTTCGCCCGGTCGCAGTGTAGAGTCGCTCAGCACAATGGTCGCGGTCGGACGCTGGCTGTCGATGCTGTAGTTATTGGAATCGATCGTGCCGACGTTGGTGTTGCCCGCCAGGTCAACGATGCCACCACTGTTGAGCGAGATGACATTGCTGGTGTCGGTGACGCCAGCGGTCGGCGTGAAGGTCGCGGTCCAGGTGACGCCGCCGTCGCTGCTGCTCAGGCCGGAAATCACGCCGTTGGCAACTGTCAGGTCG
>CAZOEC010000070.1:0-25269 GCA_964578635.1 uncultured Pseudomonas sp. | reverse complement strand
CTGGGCGCACAGGCCGGTGGCTGCGCAGGTGTCCAGGCCGTGGTAGTGGTAGGCACGCTCCAGCTCGGCGGTGTCGATGCCGGCGCGCTTCTTCGCCTGGATGTCGCGCCAGATGACGATGCGCTGGCGCGGGGTAAGGGTCAGGCCGTTCGACGGGCACACCGGCTCGCAGAAGCCGCACTCGATGCACTTGTCGACGATCTCGTCGGCGGCCGGCAGCGGCTTGAGGTTCTTCAGGTGGATGTCACGGTCCTCGGAGAGGATCACATCCGGGTTGAGGATGCCCTGGGGATCGAGCAGGCGCTTGATCTGCCACATCAGCTGGTAGGCGTCCGCGCCCCATTCCAGCTCAACGAAGGGTGCCATATTGCGCCCGGTGCCGTGCTCGGCCTTGAGCGAGCCGCCGAACTCCACGGCCACCAGCTGCGCTACGTCGTCCATAAAAGCCGAGTAGCGGGCGATCTGTTCCGGCGTTTCGAAGGCCTGGGTGAAGACGAAGTGCAGGTTGCCTTCCAGGGCGTGGCCGAAAATGATCGCCTCGTCGTAGCCATGCTTGTCGAACAGCGCGAGCAGGCGGTTGACGCCCTCGGCCAGCTGTTCGATGGGGAAGGTCACGTCCTCGATAATCACCGTGGTGCCGGTCTGCCGCACCGCACCGACGGCGGGGAAGGTGTCCTTGCGGATCTTCCATAGCAGGTTGTAGACGCTCGGGTCTTCGCTGAAATCCACCTGCTTTTCCAGGGGGAAGTCGGCGATGGCGGCCATGATCAGTTGCAGCTGCTCATGCAGCAGGCTCTGGCTGGCGGCGCGGGATTCGATCAGCAGGGCGCAGGCGCTACCCGACAGGCCCTTGACCCACTCCGGCATGCCGGGTTTGTCCTGCACCGAACGCAGGCTGCGCCGATCCAGCAGCTCCACGGCGGACACCGGCTGCTGCTTGAGCAGGGTCACCGCGCGGCAGCAGCTCTCGACATCGGGGAACACCAGCAAGGCGCTGGCCTTGTGGGGATGGTCGGGCACGGTGTTGTAGGTCACCGCGCTGATAAAGCCCAGTGTGCCTTCGGAGCCGACTAATAGATGGCTGAGGATATCCAGTGGCTGGTCGAAATCCACCAGCGCGTTGAGCGACAGTCCAGTGGTGTTCTTTAGCCGGTATTTGTGGCGAATTTTCGCGGCCAGCGTGCTATTGGCGCGGGTCTGTTTGCCCAGTTCGCTCAGCTGTGCCAGCAGGTCGGCGTGGGTGGCGAAAAAGCGCGTCACGCTGAGCGGGTCTTCTGTGTCCAGCACGCTGCCGTCGGCCAGCACCAGGCGGATGCCGGCCAGGGTGTGATAGCTGTTCTGCGCGGTGCCGCAGCACATGCCGCTGGCGTTGTTGGCGACTATGCCACCGATCTTGCAGGCGTTGATCGAGGCGGGATCAGGCCCGATCTTGCGCTGGAAGGGTGCCAGCACGGCATTCGCCTGCGCGCCGATGACTCCGGGCTGCAGGCGAATCTGGCTGCCCTGGCCACGGATTTCCCGGCCGTTCCAGTTATCCCCCAGCACGATCAACACCGAGTCGCTGATGGCCTGGCCGGACAGGCTGGTGCCGGCGGCGCGGAAGGTCACGGGTACGCGGTGCATGCCGGCCAGCTTGAGCAGGTCGACCACTTCCAGCTCCGCCTCGACGCGCACCACCAGCTTGGGGATCAGCCGGTAGAAGCTGGCATCGGTGCCAAAGGCGAGGGTCGACAGTGGATCGTCGAAGCGCCTCTCGGCAGGGATCAGGCGCTGGACTTCGGCGAGAAAAGTGGCGGGCAGGCTCATAGGTGCTCCGGAATACAGCGATTGATCTTTTATCTGTAGGAGCCTGCTTGCCGCGAGGGCATCGCCAGCAAGGACTAGGCGTCCCCCCTGGCTCCTACAAAAGCGGGGCAGTGGGCTGCTTAGCGGCCCAGTTCACGCACCAGCGAATCGGCATTGATCTCGCTGATCGATTTGGCCCCGGTCAGCACCATGGCCACGCGCATTTCCTTCTCGATCAGATCCAGCAGGTTGCTCACTCCCGCGCCACCGTCAGCGGCCAGGGCGTAGATAAAGGCGCGGCCGAGCATCACCGTGTCCGCGCCGAGGGCGATCATGCGCACCACGTCCAGGCCGGTGCGGATGCCAGAGTCGGCGAGAATCGCCAGATCACCTTTGACCGCATCGGCAATCGCCGGCAGGGCGCGGGCGCTGGACATGACGCCATCGAGCTGGCGGCCGCCGTGGTTGGAAACGACGATGCCGTCGGCACCGAAGCTCACCGCGTCCTTGGCGTCCTGCGGATCGAGGATGCCCTTGATGACCATCGGGCCGTCCCAGAATTCACGAATCCATTCCAGGTCCTTCCAGCTGATCGAGGGGTCGAAATTGTCGCCCAGCCAGCCGATATAGTCGGCCAGGCCCGTGGGGTTGCCACGGTAGGCGGAAATATTGCCGAGGTCATGGGGCTTGCCCATCAGGCCTACATCCCAGGCCCAGCTCGGGTGGGTCATGGCCTGCAGCATGCGCCGCAGCGGCGCGTTCGGGCCGCTCATGCCGGAATGGGCATCGCGGTAGCGCGCGCCCGGCACCGGCATGTCGACGGTAAACACCAGGGTGGTCACGCCGGCGGCCTTGGCCCGTTCCAGGGCGTTTTTCATAAAACCGCGGTCTTTCAGCACATACAGCTGAAACCACATCGGCCGGTCGATGGCCGGTGCGACTTCTTCAATCGGGCACACCGAAACGGTGGACAGGGTAAAGGGGATGCCCTTGGCGGCGGCGGCCTTGGCGGCCTGCACTTCACCGCGGCGGGCGTACATGCCGGTCAGACCGACCGGGGCCAGGGCCACCGGCATGCTCAGGGTTTCGTTGAACAGGCGGGTTTCCAGGCTCAGTTCCGACATATTGCGCAGCACGCGCTGGCGCAGGGCGATATCGGCCAGGTCGGCAACGTTGCGCTTGAGCGTGTGCTCGGCGTAGGCACCGCCGTCGATGTAATGAAACAGAAACGGCGGCAGCCGGCGTTGGGCGGCGGCGCGGTAGTCGGTGGAGGCAGAAATGATCATGGAGTCACCCAAGTTGGGAAAAGGGTTTGGCGCGAAAAGCCAATGCGCGCCGGTATATCGGCGCGCATTCTGGCGAATGTCAGCCCGCCATCAGCGGGTCGCTGACGCCCAGCACATACACGGCAAACAGCGCGATCAGGCCGGTAAACAGCACGTAGTACAGGGTAGGCCAGATCGTCTTGCGCAGGATGCTGCCCTCGCGGCCGAGCAGGCCAACCGTGGCCGAGGCCGCGACCACGTTGTGGATCGCCACCATATTGCCGGCGGCGGCACCGATGGCCTGCACTGCGACGATCAGCGCGCTGGAGATCCCCAGGCTGCTGGCCACGCCGAACTGGAACTGGCTGAACATCATATTGCTGACGGTGTTGGAGCCGGCGATAAAGGCACCCAGGGCACCGACGCTCGGGGCCAGCAGCGGGTAGATGCTGCCCACGCTATCGGCCACCCAGCGCGCCATCAGGATCGGCATGCTCGACAGCTCGGCGGCGTTGACCCCGGAGTTGATCAGGATGCGCACCATCGGCACGGTAAACAGCAGGACGAAACCGGCGCTCAGCAGCACGCCCGAGGATTCCTTGACCGCCGAACCGAGGTCGCGCAGCTTCATGCCGTGGAAGAAGAAGGTGGCGATGACCACGGTCACCAGAATCCCGCCCGGCAGGTACAGCGGCTGGAAGTTGGCGCTGACACCGGTTTCGCCGAGCAGGTCGGGGAAGTTCAGCATCACGCCTTTCAGCGCGGCGCTGACCTCGGGGAATACCCGGCTGATCACCAGCAACAGGCCCACCAGCATATAGGGCAGCCAGGCGCGCAGAGCGCTCATCGGCTTGGCGGTGAGCTGGTCGAGTTTCATCTCGATGGTGCCCAGCCATTCGCTCGGCCATTTGTCCGCCGGGGCGAAGTCCCAGGTGGTTTTCGGCAGCAGAAAGCCCATGCGGGCAGCACTGGTCACAATCGCCAGGCCGATCAGGCCGCCGGCCAAGGAAGGGAATTCCGGGCCGAGGAACACGCCGGTCAGGGCGTAGGGAATGGTAAAGGCCAGGCCGGCGAAGATGGCGAACGGCAGTACTTCGAAACCGGCTTTCCAGCTTTTTTCGGTGCCGAAGAAGCGGGTCAGCATCAGCACCATCACCAGCGGCATCACGGTGCCGACAATGGCGTGGATGATCGCCACTTCACTGGTGATCAGCTGTAGAAACTGTGCCCAGGACGAGCCCTGCTCAACCAGTTGCGCGCCAATGGTGGCGGTGTCCAGGCCGGTATTGACCCCGACGATGATCGGTGTGCCCACCGCGCCGAAGGACACCGGCGTGCTTTGTACCAGCATGCCCAGCAGTACCGCGGCCATGGCCGGGAAACCGATGGCCACCAGCAGCGGCGCGGCGATGGCGGCTGGGGTGCCGAAACCGGAAGCGCCCTCGATAAAGCAGCCGAACAGCCAGGCGATGATGATCGCCTGAATGCGCCGATCCGGGCTGATGGTGGCAAAGCCTGCGCGGATCGCGGTGATGCCGCCGGAGTGCTTGAGGGTGTTGAGCAGCAGGATCGCGCCGAAGATGATCCACAGCAAACCGAGGGTGATCAGCAGGCCCTGCACGGTGGACGCCAGCACGCGGTTGAAGCTCATATCCCAGGCAAACAGGCCGACGCAGGCGGTGACCAGGTAAACCAGGGGCATGGCGTGCTTGGCCGGCCAGCGCAGGCCTACCAGCAGAACGGCCGCCAGCAGGATGGGCGAGAAAGCGAGTAACGCAAGAAAACCAGTCGACATGGTGGTCTCTCCTTAACGCTGCGCGGTGCGCATAAGTGGATGCGGATGCAGCGGTACGGCGAGTAGGCGGTTATTGGCCGGCATGGGAGAGACCTCTTGGTTTTCTTGGAATTGTTTTTGCCGATGTAAATTGGTAATACCAATTTACAATGTGGCGTGCTCAGGGTAAAAGTGCAGGCGCGCGGCTGTCAATCGCCTGAGCTGCTACTTTGGTCGCATGACTGCGCCTTGTAAGGCTTATGGCGGCGCTATAGGCTTGCGCAAAGGCCCCTGGAAAGGCCGTAGTCAGGTGGTAAAACCAGTGGAGTGTGGGTTATGGAAGTAGGCCAGGTGCGCCAGCGCCGTTTGTCGGACGATATCGTCAGCCAGCTGGAAACCATGATTCTCGAGGGCACGCTCAGGGCCGGTGAGCGCCTGCCGGCGGAGCGGGTGCTGGCCGAGCAGTTCGGCGTGTCGCGGCCATCCCTGCGCGAAGCGATCCAGAAGCTGGCGGCCAGGGGCCTGCTGGTCAGCCGCCAGGGCGGTGGCAACTATGTCGCCGACTCCCTCGGCTCGACCTTTAGCGACCCGCTGCTGCACCTGCTGGAAAGCAACCCGGACGCCCAGCGCGATCTGCTCGAATTTCGCCACACCCTGGAAGGCTCCTGCGCCTTCTATGCGGCGCAGCGCGCCACCGAACTGGATCGCCAGCGCCTGGCGGACGCCTTCGCCGCCCTGCAGGACTGCTACAGCCGCAGCGGCAAGGTAACCCGCGCCGAAGAGGGCGCGGCCGATGCCAGCTTCCACCTGGCGATTGCCGAGGCCAGCCACAACGCCGTGCTGCTGCACACCATTCGCGGCCTGTTCGACCTGCTCAAGCGCAACGTGGTGACCAATATCGGCGGCATGTACGCCCAGCGCGACGAGACCCGCGACATGCTGATCGAGCAGCACCGCACGCTGTACCAGGCGATTATCGAAGGCCGCGCCGAAGACGCCCGGGCGCTGTCCAACCGGCATATCGACTATGTGCAGGAAGTGCTGGCCGAAGTGCAACAACAGGCGCGCCGCGAAGAGCGGGCGCAGCGCCGGGGCATCAGCGCACCGCGCTAACAGCCTGTTAACGTCTGGGCAGGCGCACGCAGACTTCCAGGCCACCTAGGGGCGATTCGCCCAGCGCGATAGTGCCGCGGTGCAGTTCCACCACCCGCCGCACGATGGACAGGCCCAGCCCCGCGCCCTGGCCTTCACCAAGCCGATAGAAACGCTCGAAGAGTTTTTCCCGCTGCGCCTCGTCTACGCCTGGGCCGCTGTCCTGCACGCGCAGCACGATGGCGTCCGCCTGGGCCTGCAGCTGCACCCGGATGCGCCCACCGTCGGGGGTGTACTGCACGGCATTGCCGACCAGGTTCTGCAACAGGGTGCCCAGGCTCGGGCCGTCGGCCAGCAGCCGATAATCCGCCGCCTCATCGGCTTCCAGGCTGAGCTCCTGATGACGCTCCAGGGCCAGCGGCGTCAGCTCGGCCAGGTCGTTGCGCAGGTAGTCGAGCAGGTTTACTTCGCGCATCGCCAGCTGCACCACGTCAGGGTCCAGGCGCGCCAGGGTCAGCAGCTGGGCCACCACTCGGGTGGCGCGGTCCACGCCGGTGCCTAGCTGGCGCAGGGCTTCGCGGCGGTCCTCTGGGTCGGGGGCTTCCAGGGCGTTCTGGGCGTGGATGCGCAGCACCGCCAGCGGCGTGCGCAGCTCGTGGGCGGCGTCGGCGATAAAGCGTTTTTCCTGATCGAGCAGCTGGTTGACCTGCAGCAGCAGACGGTTGATCGCTGCGCCCATGGGCTCCAGCTCATGGGGGAGCGGGCCGAAGACCAAGGCTGCCAGGCTGTCCGGCGCGCGCGCCTTGATCGACTCTGCCATGCGTTGCAGCGGGCGCAGGCCCCAGCCAATCGCCAGCCACACCAGCAAGGCCAGCAGCGGCAGGCCGATCAGATCGGGCAGCAGGCTGCGCAGGGCAATCTTCTGTACCAGCTCGCCGCGTACGTCTTCGCGTTCGGCCGCCAGAATCAGGTGCTGGTTCTGCCGATCACGCAGGATAAACAGCCGCCACTGGTGACCGTTTTGCGCCACCCGGTGATAGCCGCTGAGTTGTTCGGCCAGGCTCGCCAGGGGCATGGCGGCGCTTCTGGGCGTGAACTCGGCGACCAGTTGCGGCAGCAGGTCGGGGGGGGCACTGGCCGACTGCAGAAGCATCTGACCCTGTTCGTCGAACACCTGGAAGGCCAGCTTGCCCTCGTAGGCATGGCCCGTGCTAAGGGCTCTGTTCTCGGGGTTATGGCGGGCCTGCAGGGCCAGGTCGAGAGCACCTTGCAGGGCCTGGCGCTCAGCCGCCGGCATGGCGCGACCGAGCATGCCCTGGAGCAGGCGGGCCGATTGCGCCAGCTGGGCATCGAACAGCTCTTCGATCTCATGCTGGGCATCGCGGTAGCTTTTGTAGGAAATCGCGCTCATTGACAGGCTGAGCAGGCCGAGTACCAGCAGCAGGGTACGTGCACGGATCGAGCGCATCAGGCTTTATCCACCAGATAGCCGACGCCGCGCACGGTGCGGATCAGCTCGGCAAAGAACTTCTTGCGCAGGTGGTGCACATGCACTTCCAGGGCGTTGCTTTCCGGCTCTTCATCCCAGCCGTAGAGCGCCTGTTGCAGTTTGTCGCGAGTCATCACCCGGCCCGGTTGGGCGAGCAGTTCGTGCAGCAGGAGGAACTCCTTGCGCGGCAGATTGACCGCCTGGCCCTGATAGCTGACGGACTGGCTGACCGGATCGAGACTGATGCCGCGGTATTCCAGCGCCGGTTGCGGACGGTTGAAACTGCGCCGCAGCAGGGCGCGTAGGCGCGCCTTGAGTTCGGCAACATCGAAGGGTTTGACCAGGTAATCATCGGCCCCGGCATCCAGCCCGGCGATGCGGTCGCTGGTGGAGTCGCGGGCGGTCAGCACCAGCACCGGCACCGGGTTGGCGGCGGCGCGCAGGTGTTTGAGCACCTGCAGGCCGTCCATGCGCGGCAGGCCGAGGTCGAGGATCGCCAGCTCGAAACTCTCGCTGCTCAGGGCGTGCAGCGCACTGCTGCCATCCTGCACCCAGTCGACGGTATAACCCTCGGGTTTGAGGGCGGTGCGAATACCTTCGCCAAGGGCCTTGTCGTCTTCGACCAGCAGAATGCGCATGCAGAGATTCCCGGTTTTTTCTATTCAAGCTCGCGCAGGCGAGATTAGCAGGCCCTTGAAAAAGCCTATGCGGCCGTTAGGTGATGGTGCATGCGCTTGAGTGCAAGGCGTAGGGTGCGCCGTGCGCACCAAGATCTCGCCATCTGCGCTGGTGCGCACGGCGCACCCTACCTATTGCCGAGCCTGCTTTTATCGTCCGATCTTGTCCTTGAGGGAGGGAGCGCAGATCGTCTTTTAACAGCCTATCACCGCAACTCGGCTTTGACCGTGCTTAGCAGTGCCTGGATTTCCAGCTTGCGCCCGGCGTCGGCGGACAGGCGATTGGGCCGCGCTGGTGCTTGCAGGGCTTTTTCCAGGGCAACCTTGGCTTCCTTGTAGCGTTTGGCGCGGGCCAGGTAGTCACCGTAAAAGTAGTTGGGATCGATGCCATCCGGGTTGATTGCCAGGGCCTGCTTGAGCATGGCCTCGGCCTTTTCGTCATCGCCAAAACCCACCGGCCAGCCGGGCACCTGGTAGTACAGGCTGCCGAGGCTGGTATAGGCCGAGCCGGACAGCGCTTGCGGGTCCAGTGCCAGGCCCTGTTCCAGGCTGGCCTTGGCCTGCTTGACCAGGCCGAGGGCACCCAGGCCACCTTTGGCCCCGGCATAGGTGCTGAGAATGATGCCGTTCCAGATCTGCAGTTCGGCCGCGTTCGGCTCGGCGGCGACGGCTTTTTGCGCCTGCTGGCTAAGGCTGGCAAAGGCCTTTTCCCGTTGTTCCTTGGGCAGCTGGTAATTGATCTCGGCCCAGCGGTCTTGCAGGCTTTGCAGTTGCGCCTGGCCCTGTTCGCTGAGGGCGAAGCTGGGCAGGCTGACGAGGCAAAACAGGGCGCAGGCGGCGTTACGGATAAGGTTCATGCGGGTTTCCTCTTAGGCTTTGCTGCGGGCAAAGCGCTGGATAATCGGCAGTTGTTTACGCAGGGCCTGGTCGACCACGCGCGGCAGCAGGCTGTTGAGGCGCACGAAGAATCTTTCCGGCCAGCCGAGATAGCGCTCGTCGTCTTCGCGGCGAATGGCTTGCAGCAGTTGTTGGGCGACTTGCTGCGGCTCGTCCATGGCAACGTTCAGCTCATCATTCATGGCCACCACGCTGGCGGCGTTCATGCTGGTGCGGGTGGCGCGCGGGGCGAAGTAGAGAACCTTGACCTGGGTGTCGGCCAGTTCGCGGCGCAGTGCTTCGGAGAAACCGCGCAGGGCGAACTTGCTGGCGCAGTAGGCGCTGAAACCGGGGTAGCCGATGGAGCCGAAGGTCGAACCGAGGTTGACCACCAGTGCCTCACCTTGCTGGCGCAGCAGGGGTAGCAGGCGATGGGTGAGCTGCAGGGGGGCGGTTACATTGAGGTCGATCAGCTCGGCGATGGCGCTTTCGTCATGCTGTTCCAGCAGGCCGAAGTGATTGACCCCGGCGGCATTGATCAGGGTGTTCAAGGCTCCGAAACGTTTCGCCGCACCCACCACGGCTTCGCGGCCGGCGCGGTCGCGGATATCGGCCTGGAGCACTTCGATCTTACCCGGATAGCGTTGCGCCAGCGTCTGTAAGGCGTCCAGTTGGCGCCCGACCAACAGCAGGTGTGCGCCTTCGGCGGCCAGCGCCGTAACCAGTGCCAGGCCGATGCCGCCGCTAGCTCCGGTGATCAAGGCTCGACAGTCGTAGAGCTTCATGACTGCTCTCCTTGGCCGCTAAGCGGCAGGCTGCGGAATATATCGCCGTACAGGCGGTAGACCACCTTGGCGGTGTGCACCACGGCGGCTTTGTCGTCGTCGTTGTCCAGGCGGTTCATCAGGCCCTTGAGCAGCTCGATATGTTCCAGGTCGAGGCTGCCGTGGGAGCTCAGGTAACTGAAGGCCTGGTTCGGCAGTTGCAGCTTGTCCTGAATGACCCCGGCCGCCTGGGTGGCCAGGGCGATGCTGGTGCCTTCCAGCACGTTGACCATGCCGAAGAAACTCACCGGGTTATGCCGGGCGATGCGGTCGTAGACGTAGCTGACCATCAGTTCGGTGGCCATGGCCGGGGTGCCGTTGCGTACGGCTTCTTTATCCGCACCACACGCGGCGATGTCATTGAGCACCCATTCCTGATGGCCTTTCTCCTCGTCGATATATTCGGCGATGGCCTCACGCAGCCATTCCAGCCGTTCCGGCAGGCGCGCGCCGCAGGCCATCAGCAATGGCACCGTGTGTTTGACGTGGTGATAGGCCTCGGTGAGAAAGGCCACGTAGCTGTTGAGGCTGACGCTGCCGGCCATGGCCTGGGCAATAATCGGCGCACTGAGTAGGTAATGGCGCTCGGCGCTGGTTTGTTCGAGCAGGGATTGGTAAAAGCTCATCAGGCATCTCCGTAGCAGGATTCACTGGCCATCAGTTGCGCGATGGCGCTTTGGTAGTGGTTGAGCAGGGCGTTGCGGCGCAGGCGACCATTGCTGGTGGCCAGCTCGTTGCTGCTGCTGAAGGGTTGTTCGGCGCGCAGCCAGTGGTGCACGCGGGCGTAGTCGGGCAGGGCTTGGTTGGCGGCGGCGACAGCCTCAACCAGTTGGCTGTCGCTGGTAGTCGGGAAGCGCGGCACCAGTACGGCGACATTGCCCGGCAGGGCTTCGCCATGCAGCCAGGCCTGGGCGATGGGCAGTTGCTGCACCAGCTCGGCCTCGACCCATTCCGGGTTGACGTTGCGACCGTAGGCGGTGATGAACTGGTGCTTCTTGCGTCCGTGCAGCACAAGGTATTTGCCGGCGAAATGGCCCAGATCGCCCGTGCCCAGCCATTCCTCGGTGGTGGACGGCTCGCCCAGATAGCCCAATAGGCGCGGGCCTTTGACCTCTACTTCGCCATCCGCCCCCAGGCGTACCTGCAGGTGTGGCAGGGGCTTGCCGACTGTGCCGATGCGGCGGTTTTCCGGGGTATTCAGGCATACCACCGAGGCGCATTCCGACAGACCGTAGCCCTCGAATATCGGCAGCCCCAGGGCATCGGCGCGTTGCAGCAACTGGCTGGCCACGCGGCCACCGCCTACGGCGATAAAGCGCAGGCTGTTTGGCACTGGCAGACCGCGTTCCGCTGCGCTGACCAGGGCCAGCAGCAGTTGCGGCAACAGGATCAGGCTATTGGGCTGGGCCTGGGCCAATGCGCCGAGAAAACGCGGCAGGTCGAACTGGCTGGCCCCCAGCAGGCCAATCTGCGCCATCGGCATCAGCTCGATCGGCGCGCCGGCCAGCAGCGGGGCATAAACCCCAGCGATATTCTCCAGCAGGGTGGCCAGCGGTAGCACGCACAGGTGGCGCTCGACCTTACAGCTAGCGCTGGCCTGCAGCAGGCTGTGGGCCACCGCCAGTTGCGTGGCGATATCCAGGCACACGCCCTTGGGCTGGCCGGTGGTGCCGGAGGTGTAGGTGATCTTGCAGGTGCCGGCATGCACGGCCGCTGCCTGGGGCATGGGGCGTAGATGCAGGTCGGGCAGTGCCTGGACAAAACCGGGGTAGGGCTGGACGCTGATCAGGCAGTCGATGCCGGCGCTGTCCAGCACATGCGTCTGCTGACTGCTGGAAAAGAAGCTCGGCAGCGGCACGCAAACCAGCCCCGCTTGCAGGGTGGCCAGGTCCCAGAGTACCCAGTCGATACCGTTATCCAGGGCCAGGGCGACACGCCGCGCCCCGAGCTGCTGCAGTTGCGTGCTGCGTTGCTCGACCTCGCTCAGCAGTTGGGCGTAGCTCAATTGCCGCTCGCCTTCGCGCAGGGCGATGGCGTTGTCGCGTTCGGCCAGGCGGTTAAACAATGATTCAGCGGCAGGCCACATCAGGCATGTCCTCCAAGGCATAAAAGGCTTGATGGGCCAGGCGCGGGTACGCACCCAGCTGCAGCAGGCGCTGATGGCCGGCGTAGATATCGCCGGCCATCACCTGGGGCTGGTTGTCGTAGTAGCTGCCCCAGTCGGCCTGTTCATCGCCCAGGCAGTCGGGGCGGGCCGGGCCAAGGGGCAGGGGCGTCAGCCCCAGGCGTTGGAAGCTATTGAGCAGGGCCAGGGTGCCGGTGAAGGTCACCCAGCGGTAACCGAGTGCCACCAGCAGATCGGTCAGCGCCACAATTAGCAGTCGCGCGGCACCAGGACTGCCTGCGGCGAGGTTGCCGACTTCCACCAGTTGCGTGCGCTGTGGCGCATTGGCCACTTGCTGGGCGGCTATCACCTGTTCTGCCGGTTGCTGCAGATAGCGCTCGAGGAACAGCGGGCCAGTGCCGGCACTGCGCAAACCCACCGCGCCGAGTAGTTGTCCGCTGCTGTCTTCCAGGCTGAGCAGGCAAGGCATAAAGTGGCGCACCCGGGCGTTATGTTGGGCAGCGAAGCGTTCGCCAATAAAGGCTTCAATGCCCGCACGGCGCGGGCTGGTGGCGTCGGCCAGATAGAGGCTGAGCGGCTGCTCGCGGCCGATCTGTGCAAGTGCAGTGTCGTGATACACCCAAGGCAGCTCCATAATCAGGAACCTCATCTGAGAACTTGGGTGCGAGTTTCGGTGTCCAGGCTTAACGGCAAATTAAGTCGAAAGTTCTTCTGTGTGAGGGCCGCGTGCATTTCATTGCTTGCGCTGCAACCGCAACAGCCCATAGCCTGCAAATCCCTACTTGCAGGACGACTGCAGGTTTTAGTTGCCCTGACCTTAAACGCCAAAACGCTCGGAGATAGTTATGCCCCCTATGGATACTGAGCAACAACTGGCGGCCCGTCTGGCCATCCTGGAAAACCCTGAGGCGCAGGACTGCACGGTCTACCGCGCAGATGATCAGGACCCGGAAGCCGAGGAAGTGGATCTGGGTGATGCCAAGGTGCTGTTCTGCGGCCCTTTCGAGGCTCCGGCCGACTGGGATGCGGCGGAGCGCGAGGACTATTTCGGCGAAAGCGCGCCTGAGCTGTTCGTCAATGCGCGTATCGAGTGCGAAGCCAAGCCGGGGTCCAAGGACCATTTCACCGTGGATATCGGCGACTACGTAGCCGCTCAACCCGGCCTGGGTGAAGTCGTGATGTTCTATGTGCACGACTACCTGGAAGACGACAGCGGCTGCACCTATGTGCTGCTGCGTGATGAGGAAGTGCTGGAGTAGGAGCCTGCCGTGTAGGGTGCGACGCGCACACCAGGAGCCCGCAGCCTGTATCGGTGTGCACGGCGCACCCTACCGACCGTCTATCCGCCATCTGCCCTGTAGTACCGGGTTATTACCCGCGTCTGGCTGATCTGAACAACACTCTGTGCTTCTCAACCCAGAAAGGGAGCAGGCACATGGCAGCGAAGAAGATTCTGATGCTGGTCGGCGACTACGCCGAAGACTACGAAGTGATGGTGCCGTTTCAGGCACTGCTGATGGTCGGTCACCAGGTGCATGCGGTGTGTCCGGACAAGACCGCCGGACAGAGCGTGCGCACCGCCATCCACGATTTTGAAGGCGAACAGACCTACAGCGAAAAGCCCGGGCATAACTTCGCCCTCAACTTCGATTTCGCCCAGGTCAAGGCCGAGGATTACGACGCCCTGCTGATTCCCGGTGGCCGCGCCCCGGAGTACCTGCGTCTGAACGCTGAGGTGCTGGCGCTGGTGCAGGCCTTCGACAAGGCCGGAAAACCCATCGCAGCGGTCTGCCATGGTGCGCAGTTGCTCGCCGCCGCAGGCGTGCTTGAGGGTCGTGAATGCAGCGCTTATCCGGCCTGTGGCCCGGAAGTCACCCTGGCGGGCGGGCGCTATATGGATATCGCCGTGGATCAGGCCCATGTCCAGGGCAATCTGGTCACCGCCCCGGCCTGGCCGGCGCATCCCAACTGGCTGGCGGCGTTCCTTGGCCTGCTGGGTACGCAGATCAGGCTATAAACTGCTGGGGTCAGCAAGGCCCAACATTCAGGGAGGTGAGTCGCCATGTGCGAGCTGTATGTCAAAGCCGATCCGATTCTCTACGAATCCCGTGCCCGCTCGCTGCGCATTCGTGGCGTGGTCACCACCCTGCGCCTGGAAAACCAGTTCTGGGACATCCTGCGCGAAATCGCCGAAGTCGATGGCATGACCACCAATCAGCTGATCGCCAAGCTGTATGACGAGGTGATGGACTACCGCGGCGAGGTGGTGAATTTCGCCTCGTTTCTGCGCGTCAGCTGCACCCGCTACCTCAGTCAGCGTCGTGTTCCGACTGAGCTAAGCCTGGTACGGGCGATCCAATCCTAACAGGCCGTTGAAAAACTACCTGCGTTGGCAATACTGCGTTAAAAACGGCCTCGGAATGCTCATGTACAACTCGTACACTCCGCTTCCTCGGCCGTTTTTGCCTTGTTTTGCCTGCCTCGCCTACGTTTTTAAACGGCCTGTTACGCGGTAGCTGCGATGCGTAGTGCAGGGTCACCCAGCGGGTGGCTTAGCGCATCGAAGAAACGCAGCTCCATCTGCTGCTCGGCGAACAGACTGGCGTAGTGCTGCTTCTGCTGCACGATAAACAGCGGGTTGTGCGGGTAGATCGAGATCGCCAGGGTTTTCAGCCCGGCTTGCTGCAAGGCCAGGATCAGGTGCTGGTCCTGCGCGCCGAGGCTGTGGCCGAAGATGCACAGCCTGTCCTTGGGTTGCGCCAGCTGGCTGTAGCAGAACGACAGGTAGTCGCAGCTGCGGATGGCCTTGAGCTTGTCGGCGCTGCTGCCTTCGTTGACGAACAGCGGAATATCGCCCAGCTGGTTGATGGCGAAGCTGGCCAGCAATGTGCTTTCCGATGAATTGAGGATGCGCGTGCTGCCGTCGATGTTCTTCACCAGGTGCATGCCGCCGTGCAGGTAGAGCATGCGCGTGGCATTGCCCTGGCGCTGGCAGTCGCCGGGGGTGAAGGTTGAATCCGCGCCCCTGAACATATCTTCAAATGCGTCCGGGGCCTGCATCACGGCCCAGTAGTTGAGCAGGTCGTAATTACCGGAATACACCGTCTGATACTGGCTAAGCGCGTTGTTGATTCGCGCCAGGCTGTCAGCCTGCATCTGGCTCCAGGGAATATGTACCGCGCGCACGGCGTGGATCAGCGCTTCCTTGATGGCGAAGTAGCGATGGCGCGGCGAGGAGGAGTTGATGGTCAGCGCGGCATTCACCCGGATGCTGTTCTTCAGCGCGCTGAGCACCTGCTCGAAGTTGCTGGTATCCAGGGCGCGGAACACGCTGAGCTCGGTCGGGCTAAGCGGGCGATTGCGCGTGGTCTGCGCCTCGTCGAACAGCGAGAAGTAGGCGAACTTGCGCCATACCGCCAGGCTCGCGCCGTTGCCGATCAGCAGCTCGGGGAAGCCGATGCTGCTGTTCAGGGTGTTCCAGTCTTCCAGTTCGCCAGTAAATGCCGGGGTTTGCATAGTCGCTAGTTGTCGCCTTGGGATCAGGGCGCGACTTTAACATGAGGCGCGGCAACTTCCGGTTTAGCCGGGCTGGCTGCTGGTACTTTTGCCGATGCCTGCGCTGCGGCCCATTGCACCGCCAGGATGCTGCCCAGCACCGCGATCAACCCCAGCAGTGCCACGCCGGTGATGCTCTGCCCGAGCAATGCCCAGCCCAGCAGCACCGCTACCAACGGGCTGAGCAAGCCCAGGGAAGACACCGCCACCGGTGCCAGCCGGGCGATGCCGCGAAACCACAGCACATAGGCAAGCAGCGCGCCGAACAGTGACAGGTAGGCGTAGCCCAGCCATTGCAGCGGGCTGAGTGGCGGCAGCGGCGGGTCGATCAGCCAGGCCACCGGCAGCAGCAACAGACCGCCAATCAGCAACTGCCAGCCGGTAAAGGCCAGCAGTGGCACAGTCGGCCGCCAGCGCCGCGTCAGGTAAGTGCCGCTGGCCATGCAGGCGGTGCCGACAAAGGCGGCGGCAATCCCGACCGGGTCCCAGCTGGCCCCCGGTGCGAGCAACAGGGCGGCCATCCCGGCGATACCGACCATGCTGGCGGCGACCGCCACGGACGCCGGCCGCTGGCGATCCATCGACCACACCAGGCCCATCACCAGCAGCGGTTGAATCGCCCCGACCACCGCGGCCAAGCCGCCCGGTAAACGGTACGCGGCAACAAACAGCAGCGCCTGAAAGAAGCCGATATTCAGCGCCGCCAGCACAAGCAAGCGTGGCCATTCGCTGCGCCGGGGCAGGTAGCGGCTGTACAGCACCAGCAGCAGGCCGGCGGGCAGGGCGCGCAGCAGCGCGGCGGTAAAGGGCCGATCCGGCGGCAGGATCTCGGTGGTGACGATATAGGTCGAACCCCAGATGGCCGGTGCCAAAGCGGTGATCAGTATATCCAGCCAGGTGCTACGCGATGCTGGGCTGTTCATGCATTTGTCTCGTATTCAAGATAAAATGCGAGGCTAATAGCAACTTGTCTTGAGTTCAAGATAAATTTCCAGAGGTAAGCCAATGGCAGTCCAGCGACAGATGGATGCGGTCGATGCAATTCTTCAGCAGTGGCACCGCGAGCGGCCTGACCTGGATGTCAGCCCCATGGGCGTGATCGGCCGCCTTGGGCGCTGCGCATCGCTGCTGCGGCGCGAGCTGGACAAACTGTTCAGCAGCTTTGGTCTGACCTCCTGGGAGTTCGACGTGCTGGCGACCTTGCGCCGTTCCGGCGAGCCCTACCGCCTGGCCCCGACTACCCTGTTCTCGACCCTGATGGTCACCTCCGGCACCATGACCCGGCAGTTGCAGCAACTTGAAGCCTCTGGACTTGTCAGTCGTATAGCCAACCCCAGCGATGCGCGCAGCATGCTGGTGCAGCTGACCCCGGCCGGGCTGGAGCTGATCGACCGCGCGCTAACCGCGCATGTGGCCAACGAAGCGCGGCTGCTGGCCCCGATTGCCGCCACCGAGCTGGCGCAACTGGAGGCACGGCTATCCGAGCTGCTGGCGGTGCTGGAACCGGCTGCCGAGTAATATTCAACAACCCTGCCGCAGGTCGGTGGGGGACAAGAAGAGGTGAGTGATGAGCAACGAATTGGTGATCGAAGATATTCAGTTGGGTGACGGCAAGGAAGTGGTCAAGGGTGCGCTGATCACCACCCAATACAATGGATTTCTCGAAGATGGCAGCAAGTTCGACTCCTCCTATGATCGAGGCAAGGCCTTCCAGTGCGTGATCGGCACCGGTCGGGTGATCAAGGGTTGGGATATCGGCATGATGGGCATGCGCGTCGGCGGCAAGCGCAAACTCTTCGTCCCCGCGCACCTGGGGTATGGCGACCGCGAGTTCGGTGCCCATATCAAGCCCAACTCCAACCTGATCTTCGAGATCGAGTTGCTGGAAGTGCTGACCCGAGACGACTGACCAGACCCGTCTGGCCCCCGGGCCAGACGTTGGCGCGGGCTACATCGCGCGGCCGGCCAACATATGAATAAGATGGGTCGAGCCGGACACGATAAGCAGGTCGCCTGGCAGGATCAAGGTGCTGGGCGTGGCGTGCTGGAAGTCCTCATTGGCGCGCTTGAGCCCGACCACCGTGACGCCATATTTTTCGCGGATATTGGAGTCCACCAGGGTGCTGTTGTGGCTGGGCAGGGGGGCGTGGATCTTGGCGATGGCAAAGCCGTCATCGAACTCGATAAAGTCGATCATTCGCCCGGTAATCAGGTGCGCGACCCGCTCCCCCATATCCGCCTCCGGGTAGACCACATGGTGCGCGCCAATTCGCTGGGCTATCTGCCCATGCTCGGCCGTCAGGGCCTTGACCCAGATATCCTTAATGCCCAGTTCGGTCAGCGTCATGATGGTCATCAGGCTGGCGGCCAGGTCGGTGCCGATACCGACGATGGCGTGGGCAAAATCGGCGACCCCCAGTTGGCGCAAGACCATCAGGTTGGTGGAGTCGGCCTGCACCGCATGGGTCAGCAGGTCGGCCCACTCATGCACGGGTTCGGCGTCGCGGTCGATGCCCATGACATCGTGACCCAGGCGCATCAGGGATTGGGCCACGGAGCTGCCGAAGCGGCCGAGGCCGATCACCACCACGCTATCGCCCTTGGAAAAGGCGAACTGCTCGGTAAACAGAAACTTAGCCAACAATTGGATGCTCCTCTGGGTAGCGGTAGGGCATGCGGTGCTCGCCCAGGGCCAGCGATGCCGCAAGGGTGATGGTGCCGACCCGGCCGATATACATCAGCAGCGTCAGCATCAGCTGGCTCGACTCGGGAAGAGCGGCAGTGATGCCGGTGGACAGGCCGACCGTGCCAAAGGCCGAGATGACTTCGAAGATGACCTGGTCGGTGGGGAAGTCGGTTTCGCGCAGGATCACCAGGGTGCCCAGCACGATCATGGCGCTGCCCAGCACCAGCACGGTGATGGCCTGGCGCTGCGCCGAGGCTCCGACTCGGCGGCCGAACGCCTCGCTGTCACTGTGGCCGCGTATCTCGGCGATGACCAGCAAGGCCAGAATGGCGACCGTGCCGACCTTGACGCCGCCTGCGGTACCGGCGCTGCCGCCGCCGACAAACATCAGAAAATAGTGCAGCGCCCAGCTCTCATGGGTCAGGGCCGCGATATCGAGCGAGTTGAACCCGGCGGTACGCGCCGAAACCGAGGCAAAGGCTGCCGAGAGCACTTTATCGGCCAGCGGCATGGGGCCGAGGGTGGCCGCGTTGGACCACTCGAACAGCAGCAGGCTGAAAAAACCGCCCAGCAGCAGGATGACCGTACCCGCCAGGGTGAGCTTGGTGTGCAGCGACCAGTGGCGAGGATCACGCCAGCGGTTGCGCAGGTCATGCAGTACGGGGAAGCCGATCCCGCCGATGACAATCGCCGTCATCACCGGCAGCAGGATCAGGGCATCGCTGGCATAGCGCATCAGGCTGTCGGGATGAATCGAGAAACCGGCGTTATTGAAGGCCGATACCGCATGGAACAGGCCGCTCCACGCCGCCTCGGCCCAGGGCAGGTCGTAGCTCAGGTGCAACCTGAGGGTCAGCACCAGGGCAATAAGCAACTCCAGGGCAAAGGTCACCACCAGCACCAGCCGGGCCACGCTGGCAAGATCGCCCAGGCCCAGCGAGCGCGCCTCGAACTGGGCGACCATTTTGGTGCGCAGGCGAAAGGAGCGGTTGACCATCAGGCCGAGCAGGGTGGCCACCGTCATCATGCCGAAGCCGCCCAGCTGAAACAGCAGCAGGATCACCGCCTGGCCGAAGGGCGACCAGTAGGTGCCGGTGTCCACCACTACCAGCCCGGTCACGCAGACGGCCGATACCGCGGTGAACCAGGCGGTCACCCAGGGCACCGCACTGCCTTCGGTGTGGGCTATCGGCAGCATCAGCAGGGCGCTGCCGAGCAGTATCACCACCAGAAACACCAGCGCCACTGCCCGGGCGGGATGCAGGCGGGTTTTCATTTGACTGTCGCCAGTAGCGGGCGAGGACTTGCGTGCATGCTGATGCTTCTCGAGGTGGTGCGGCGGGCGCTGTTGCCGTTCTTTCCGTCTGGGCCGGGGCCACGGGCGCTTGCCAGGGGCTGGTTCCGATGGCCGATGCTACCCCCGATTCAAGCCTGCCCGCTGTTGCCCGGCGGGTTGCACGGCGAAAATTTACGGTTTTTTTACGCCCCTTCGCGCCTGGCGTATCGAACCTTTACGCCAGGCTCCGGGAGAATCTCTGCGTACTGCAATCTGCTGGCGCTCAGGCGTATGCAGGCCGACAATTCGCCATCGATCAATACCGAGTCAGTTGCATGAGTGATGCCCCACACGCCGCCGCCCCGCTGGATGACCTGCCCAGAAATGGACGCGGCCGGCTGAAGGTCTTTCTCGGAGCCGCCGCCGGCGTCGGCAAGACCTACGCCATGCTGCAGGCGGCGCATGCGCAGCTGCGTCAGGGCGTCGATCTGCGTGTCGGGGTGGTGGCCACCCACAGCCGTGGCGAAACCGAGGCCCTGCTCGCCGGCCTGCCGCAGCAGCGGGGCGCGGCCAGCGAGACGATGGACCTCGACGGCATCCTGGCCAATCCGCCCAGGCTGGTACTGGTCGACGAGCTGGCCCACAGCAACGCCCCTGGCAGCCGCCACAGCAAGCGCTGGCAGGATGTGCAGGAGCTGCTCGCCGCCGGCATCGACGTCTACAGCACGGTCAACGTGCAGCACCTGGAGAGCCTGAATGACCGGGTGCGCGACATTACCGGCGTGCAGGTGGCGGAAACCGTGCCGGACTGGGTGCTGCAGGAGGCCGATGAAATCCTCCTGATCGATCTGCCGCCGCGGGAACTGCTCGAGCGCCTGCGCGAAGGCAAGGTTCAGGTGCCGGAGCAGGCGCGCGCGGCCATCGACGCCTTCTTCAGCCAGACCAACCTGACCGCTCTGCGCGAACTGGCGATGCAGACAGCCGCCGCCCGGGTCGATGCCGACCTGCATCGGCGCTATCGCCTGCAGGGCCGCGCTGCCCCGGCGGTGCGGGGCCGCTTGCTGGTCGGGATAGACGGCGATGGGCAGGCCGAGCGCCTGGTGCGGCATGCCTGCCAGGTGGCCGAGCGCCGGCACCTGCCCTGGTCCGTGGTGCATGTGGCGACGGGCGGCAAACGTGACGAGACGAGCCTCGGCTACCTGCAGGCCGCCCAGCAACTGGCCGAGCGCCTTGGTGGCGAAGTGGTCGACCTGCGCGGCGAGGCGGTAGCGCGGACCCTGATCGAGCATGCCGGCGAGCGCCGTGCCAGCCTGATTCTGGTGGGCCGCAGTCGTCAGCGCTTGCGCCGGCGCTGGCTTGGCCGCGGCCTGGCCGAGCGTTTGCTCGCCCTGGGTCAGGGCCTGGAAATCAGCGTCCTCGACACCGAAGCCGACCGCGCTCCGGCGCGCCGTCGCCGCCAGCCGCTGGCCTGGCAGGATTACCTGCTGGCCCCCTTGGCCACCCTGCTGGCGGGAGGGGTCGCGCTGGGTCTGTCGCGCTTTCTCGAGCTGCCGAATATTTCCCTGATCTTTCTCGCCGCCGTGCTGGTGGTGGCGGTGCGCAGCAGCCTGGGGCCGGCCATGCTCTGCGCTGGCATGTCGTTTCTGGCCTACAACTTTCTGTTTATTCATCCGACCCTGACCCTGAGCATCGCGCGCCAGGAGGACGTGCTCAACCTGCTGTTCTTCCTGCTGGTGGCCGGCCTCACGGGTAACCTGGCCAGCCGTCAGCGCCGTCAGCTGCAGGCCCTGCGCCAGACCCAGGCGGAAACCACGGCGCTGCTGGAGCTGTCGCGCAAGCTCACCGCCGCCACCGACCGCCAGGCCGTGCTGGCGGCGGCCATGCAGCAGTTCGCGCTCTGGCGCGAGGTGGATATCAGCCTGCTGGGGCGCAGCCGCGACGGCGAATGGAAAGTCGAAGCCGGTCTGCAGCGCCCCCTTGCCGAGCAGGAACGCGCCGCCGCCGACTGGGCCTGGCAGCATGAACAACCCGCGGGCCTGGGCAGCGCCACCTTGCCCGCCGGGCGCTGGTGGTGGTGGCCCCTGGTGGGAGAAGACGGCCCGCTGGCCCTGCTCGGCGTCAGCCCCCGACATGGCGGTGCGCTGGCCCCGGAGCAGCGCCGGATGATTGCCGCCCTTGGCCAGCCGTTGGCCCAGGCCCTGGCGCGGGCGCAACTGGCCACCGACCTGGAGGCCGCGCGTCTGCACGGCCAGACCGAGGAGCTGCGCAGCGCCCTGCTGGCCTCGGTATCCCACGATCTGCGCACGCCCCTGACGGCCATGCGCGGCTCCATCGACAGCCTGCTGGCGCTCGGCGAACAGATCCCCCTGGAGGATCGCCGCGAGCTGCTGGAGGGTACGCGCGATGAGGCCGAGCGCCTCGACCGCTATATCCAGAACCTGCTGGACATGACCCGCCTGGGCCATGGCAGCCTCAAGCTGGAACGCGACTGGGTGGCCCCGGCGGATATCGTCGCCGGTGCGGTGCAACGCCTGCGTCCGGTGCTGGCACCTTTGCAGGTTGAGGTTCAGGTGCCGGCCGAGCTGCCGTTGCTCTATGCCCATGCCGCATTGATTGAGCAGGCCCTGGTCAATGTGCTGGACAATGCCGCGCGTTTTTCGCCGCCGCAGGGGCGTTTACGCATTGGCGTGGAGGCGGACGAGGTCGAGCTGCGGCTGGTCGTCAGCGATCAGGGACCGGGGATTCCCGAGCATGAACGCAAGAAGATTTTCGATATGTTCTATACCGCCGCGCGCGGCGATCGGGGCGGGCAAGGTACCGGCCTGGGCCTGGCGATCTGCCAGGGCATGGTGGGCGCGCACGGCGGGCGGGTCAGCGTCGGCGCGGGCCTGGACGGTCAGGGTGCCAGCCTGACCCTGCATCTGCCGCTGCATCCACAACCCCTGATGGAAGAAGAATCTGCATGAGCGCCGCCCAGCCAACCGTTCTGGTTATCGATGACGAGGCGCAGATCCGCAAGTTCTTGCGTATCAGCCTCAGTGCCCAGGGCTACCGGGTGCTCGAAGGCGGCAATGGCCGTGATGGCCTGGCGCAGGCGGCGCTGGGCAAGCCTGATCTGGTGGTGCTCGATCTGGGCTTGCCGGACATGGACGGCCAGGCGGTGCTGCGCGAGTTGCGGGCCTGGTCGCAGGTACCGGTCATGGTGCTGTCGGTACGCGCCAACGAGAGTGAGAAGGTGCTGGCGCTGGATGGCGGGGCCAACGACTACGTCACCAAGCCCTTCGGTATTCAGGAGTTTCTCGCCCGGGTTCGCGCACTGCTGCGCCAGGCCACTGGCGACAGTCGGCAGGACGTCGTGGTTCGCAGCGGGGAGCTCTCGGTCGACTTCGCCTTTCGGCGAGTGAGCCTGGTCGGCACCGAGGTGGCGCTGACGCCCAAGGAATATGCCGTGCTGGCGATGCTCGCCCGTCATCTCGGCCGGGTGGTGACCCAGCAGCAACTGCTCAAGGATATCTGGGGTCCGAGCCATACCGATGACAGCCACTACCTGCGCGTAGTGGTCGGCCATCTGCGCCAGAAGCTCGGCGATGACCCGACCGCTCCGCAATTTATCGTCACCGAGGCCGGTGTCGGTTATCGATTGCTGGATTTGTAAGGGGCGAATCTGGCTTCAAGCTGACCTTCGAGGTCGAGCGGCTGGAAGAGGTGGGGCGGACTACTTGGCTGACCTGTCTGGGTAACGGGTCAAGTGATAGGTGTTGCTGCGTTTAACCTATCCTATGAAGCTGCGTCTGCTTATCGAGGTGTGAATGAATCAGGTGTCACTTGAGCCAGAAACGGAGTATGCAGCGAAGCTGACGTTGATTTTCGGGGATGAAATAAAGTTGGACTTCCTGACGTCAGGGATACGATTTCAGGATGGAGAGATAGAGGTCAAAGTCTTCGAACTGTTAACTAGCCCGACTGAAAAATCCAAAGGATGGATGCGTGCTCGTGTCGTCGTTGGCCCCCTGCCATCAATGGAAGCAGCGCAGGCGGCAGGACAGAGAATAAGCGATGCTCTGTGGAGTATCTCCGTAGTTCAGAAAATCAGCTTCTCCTTCGAGGAGAACAGCCTTGGTGAAATAGTTGAAGTTGTTGATTTTCAGCGCACCCGGGCTATGGAAGCGCGGGCGGAGTTGCGCAGTATTTGGCCTATGGATGGGCCGACGTTTACTGATCTCCTTTCTAGCCACTGGCAACTCGCAGGTGCACCGCTTTCAAAGTGTGATCGAATATCACTTGGCTTTTATTCGTCTGCTGAAATGGAGGTTTCAATAGAAGCTAGGTTCATCCTGCTGATGACGGCTTTAGAGTCTTTCTGCGAGCAGCAGACTCACTCCAAGGATGTAAAGGAAGCGTTAAACAAAGCGGTGGACAGCCTAGTTGCTGCGCTTGGCCCAAGTAACCCGCATCTGGCAAGCTTGTCGGGCCAAATACGAGAGTTGAGACGTGAGTCCGTTGCTCAGTCGATGAAGCGGATCTTGGTGCCACTGCTGAGTCCCGAGGAGTTTGAGTTTGTACGCACTGCGTATATTTATCGCAGCAAGTTATTACATGAGGGGGCTGCAATCCCGAGTATTCATCAGGTCAACTCTTCTTTGAGAGATATATTGCGGCTTGTCTACAGCAAGCGGTTCGGTTGGACGTTGAAATACCCAATACACCCGCTATTGCCACTCTGAAGGAGGTAGCCTTCAGGTTGCTGACCGCCGCTGCTGGCTTGCCCACCCGCTTCTGCGCTGGACCCCGATGGGGCGAGTCCGCCACTTACCAGGCCACTGCTGTTCCCTTGCCCCCAAAACAACAAACCCGGCACAAGGCCGGGTTCGCGGGGTAACGGTGTAGCGTTTACTTGATCTCGACCGCCAGGCTGTCGTGGATCTTCTTGTTCCAGATCGCAGGGCCGGTGATATGCACCGACTCGCCCTTGGTGTCGACCGCCACGGTAACTGGCATGTCCTTCACGTCGAACTCGTAGATGGCTTCCATGCCCAGTTCGGCGAAGGCCACCACGCGCGACTTCTTGATCGCCTGGGCGACCAGGTAAGCAGCGCCGCCGACGGCCATCAGGTACACGGCCTTGTTGTCCTTGATCGCTTCGATGGCGATCGGGCCTCGTTCGGATTTGCCGATCATGCCCAACAGGCCAGTGCTTTCCAGAATCTGCCGGGTGAACTTGTCCATCCGCGTGGCGGTGGTCGGGCCGGCTGGGCCTACCACTTCTTCGCGTACCGGATCGACCGGGCCGACGTAATAGATAAAGCGGCCTTTGAGGTCCACCGGCAGCTCTTCACCTTTGTTCAGCATATCGACCATGCGCTTGTGCGCAGCGTCGCGGCCGGTGAGCATCTTGCCGTTGAGCAGGACGGTTTCGCCCGGCTTCCAGCTCTGCACGTCTTCCGGGGTCAGGGTGTCGAGATCCACGCGGCGCGCGCTCGGGCCGGCTTCCCAGACGATTTCCGGGTATGCGGACAGGTCCGGCGCTTCCAGCTCGGCCGGGCCAGTGCCGTCGAGCACGAAGTGGGCGTGACGGGTGGCGGCGCAGTTGGGGATCATGCACACCGGCAAGGATGCGGCGTGGGTCGGGTAATCCATGATCTTCACGTCGAGCACGGTGGTCAGGCCGCCCAGGCCCTGGGCACCGATGCCCAGCTGGTTGACCTTCTCGAACAGTTCCAGGCGCAGTTCTTCGATACGGTTCGAAGGGCCGCGAGCCTGCAGTTCGTGGATGTCGATGTGCTCCATCAGCACTTCCTTGGCCATCACCGCGGCTTTCTCGGCGGTGCCGCCGATGCCGATGCCG
>CAZOEC010000069.1:0-25470 GCA_964578635.1 uncultured Pseudomonas sp. | reverse complement strand
AAGTGGTGTCCACCGACTTCGTCGGCTCGCGCCACGCCGGTGTGGTCGATGCCGAGGCCACCATCGCCAACGACAACCGTGTCGTGCTCTATGTCTGGTACGACAACGAGTTCGGTTACAGCTGCCAGGTGATTCGCGTGATGGAAGACATGGCCGGGGTCAACCCGCCTGCCTTCCCGCGTTAAGCACAGGCGGCAATAAAAAAACGGGAGCTTCGGCTCCCGTTTTTGTTTTTGCAGAAAATGCCCTGGCCATATCAGTTCGATCCGGAGCTACCGGGCGAGCAGTTGGCTGCGCAGTGTGTCCGACAGGCCGTTGGGGGCCAGCCAGATGCCCAGGTAAGCCCTGGCCAGCTCCGGATCCTGGCTGGTGAAGGCGATCTGGCCGTTGCGTTCCAGGCTCAGGCCGCTTTCCGGGGCGAAGTTCAGGGCGTAGCGATCACCGGGCTGGATGTCCTGGAACTTGTCGTGCAGGGCATCGAGTTCGCTGCGCAGACGCGCGAGGGTGGCGGGGCTGTGCTGTCGGTTGAGCGTCGTCCAGGCGGCCTTGATCACGTCTTCGCGAGCGATATTGCGGAAGTAGTAGAGCTCCAGGCGTTGCTTGAGCGGGCTGTCGAAGGCCTGGCTGGCGCTGGCCTGGATCGGGGCATAGAAGGCCGCGGCATAGACATCCACCCACAGGTAGGTGAGCACGCTCTGGTTCTTGCGCTCCAGGCTGGCCTCGCTAAGCGTGCGCTGGGTGGCAAAGTTGGCTTCGCGCAGGCGCTCGCTGGTGTTGGCCAGCAGTTCGCCGCTGAGCAATAACAGGCTGGCAAGCACCAGTATTCGGCCCATGGTTTGGCTCCTTTGGGTGGGGTAATCCTGTTTCGCTCCAGTGGCCGTTTCAGTCAAGCGGGCATCTGTTGCCTGCTGTTACCGAAAAGTCAAAAAAAGCAAGCGCTTGGGTGGTCAGTGGCGGGGGCGGTCTCTATAATCAAGCAGATTTTTTCCCCGCGGTCGATGTCATAAGCGGCGCCTATTATTTCAGCAGCGCTGTTTTGCAGGCGCAATGTGCCGATGTCGCTCGTATTCTAAAAAAAGCTTATAAATCAGTGGTTAGGCAAACCTATGATCAAAATTAAACATGGGCTCGATTTGCCCATAACAGGCGTGCCGGCGCAACGTATCGAGGCCGCAAGGCCGGTACGTAGTGTCGCCGTCATAGGCTTCGATTATCACGGTATGAAGCCTACGATGGAGGTTCAGGTCGGTGATCGGGTCAAACTTGGCCAGATCCTGTTCTCTGACAAGAAGTCTCCGGGTGTGCATTACACGGCTCCCGCAGCCGGTGTGGTCAGCGCTATTCACCGCGGTGAGAAGCGTGTGCTGCAGTCCGTGGTGATCGATGTCGAGGGTGATGAGCAGCTTACCTTTGCGCATTACCCGGCCGATCAGCTGGGCGCTGTCGGTAATGCCGGCGTGCGTGAGACCCTGCAGCAGTCGGGCCTGTGGACCGCTTTTCGGGCGCGCCCGTTCAGCAAGGTGCCGGCCGTGGATGCGCAGCCCAGCTCGATCTTCGTCACCGCCATCGATACCCACCCGCTGGCAGCCGATCCGGCTGTAGTGATCGCCGAGTACGCTGCGGACTTCGAATCCGGTCTGCAGGTTCTGGGCAATCTGGGCAAGGTCTTCCTGTGCAAGGCCGAAGGGGTCAAGTTGCCCGGCGAGCAGTTGGCTCACGTGCACACTGAAGCCTTTGCCGGCCCGCACCCTGCCGGGCTGGCGGGCACCCATATCCACTTCCTCGATCCGGTCAACGCCAGCAAGAGCGTGTGGTCGATCAACTACCAGGACGTGATTGCCATCGGCAAGCTGTTCACCACCGGGCAGCTCTGGACTGAGCGCGTTGTCGCGCTGGCCGGCCCAGTGGTCGAGCAGCCGCGTCTGCTGCGTACCCGTCTGGGTGCCAGCCTCAGCGAACTGACGGCGGGTCAGCTGCAGCCTGGCTTCAACCGGGTAATTTCCGGTTCGGTGCTGGGTGGCCGTACTGCCCAGGGTGCTTTCGCCTTCCTCGGTCGCTATCACCTGCAGGTGTCCTGCCTGGTTGAGGGGCACGAGCGTGAGCTGATGCATTACCTGCGTGCCGGGGTAAACAAGCACTCGGTGATGAACATCTTCGTTTCCAAGCTCAATGCTGCGAAGAAGTTCGCCTTCTCCACCACCACCAATGGCAGCCCGCGCGCCATGGTGCCGGTGGGTAACTACGAAGCCGTGATGCCGCTGGATATCCTGCCGACGCAACTGCTGCGCTACCTGATCGTCGGTGACACCGAGATGGCTCAGAAACTGGGCTGCCTGGAACTCGATGAAGAAGACCTGGCGCTGTGCACCTATGTCTGTGCCGGCAAGTATGAGTACGGCCCGATCCTGCGCGATAACCTCGCCCGTATTGAGAAGGAGGGTTAAGTCATGGGTATTCGTGCATTCCTCGATAAAGTCGAGCACAACTTCGAAAAAGGCGGCAAATACGAGAAGTGGTATGCCCTCTATGAGGCTGTCGACACCTTCTTCTATCGCCCTGGCAGCGTAACCAAGACCACCGCCCACGTGCGTGACGGCATCGACCTCAAGCGCATGATGATCACCGTGTGGTTGTGTACCTTCCCGATGATGTTTTTCGGGATGTGGAACACCGGTTATCAGGCCAACCTGATCTTCGCTAGCAACCCTGAGCTGCTGACTGCCCAGGAAGGCTGGCGCTTTGCGCTGATCGGCGCGCTGGCCGGGTTCGACCCCAACAGCCTGTGGGATAACTTTATCCAGGGCGCGGCTTACTTCCTGCCGGTTTATGCGACGGCGTTTATCGTCGGTGGCTTCTGGGAAGTGCTGTTTGCTTCGATCCGCAAGCATGAAGTCAACGAAGGCTTCTTCGTCACCTCTGTGCTGTTCGCCCTGATTCTGCCGCCGAGCATTCCGCTCTGGCAGGTGGCCCTGGGTATCAGCTTCGGCGTGGTGATTGGCAAGGAAGTGTTTGGCGGTACTGGCAAGAACTTCCTCAACCCGGCGCTGACCGGCCGTGCCTTCCTGTTCTTCGCCTACCCGGCGCAGATGTCCGGTGATGCGGTATGGACAGCAGTGGACGGCTTTGCCGGTGCAACCTCCCTGAGCCTCGCGGCTGCCGGCGGTATCGATAATGTGCTGAGCAATGGCATCACCTGGATGAGCGCCTTTGTCGGCACCATTCATGGCTCGCTCGGCGAGACCAGCACCCTGGCGATTCTGCTCGGTGGTGGTGTGCTGCTGATCACCAAGATCGCTTCCTGGCGCATCGTCGCCGGCGTGATGCTGGGCATGATCGGCCTGAGCCTGCTGTTCAACCTGCTCGGCTCGACCACTAACCCGATGTTCGCCATGCCCTGGTACTGGCACCTGGTGGTCGGTGGTTTTGCCTTCGGCATGCTGTTTATGGCCACCGACCCGGTGTCGGCGTCCATGACCAATACCGGCAAGTGGATTTTCGGTGCCTTGATCGGCGTCATGGTGGTGTTGATCCGCGTGGTCAACCCTGCGTTCCCGGAAGGCATGATGCTGGCGATCCTGTTCGCCAACCTGTTCGCACCGCTGATCGACCATTTCGTCGTTCAAGCCAATATCAAGCGGAGGCTGGCACGCAATGTCTAGTCAAAAAGAATCCACCGTCCGTACCCTGGTGGTGGCCCTGTTGGTGTGTCTGGTGTGCTCGGTGTTTGTCGCCGGTGCTGCTGTGGCGCTGAAACCGACCCAGGTGGACAACCGTCTGCTGGACAAGCAGCGCAGCATTCTGGCGATTGCCGGACTGGGCGATGCCAGCATGTCCAGCGCCCAGGTCAAAGCCATGTTCAAGGGCACCATCAGCGCCAAGCTGGTGGACCTGGAAACCGGCAAGTTCTCCGATGCCCAGGATCCGGTCACCTTCGACCCGCTGAAAGCCTCCAAGGACCCGAAAATGTCCTCGGTGCTCAAGGGCAGCGATGACATCGCCGGGATCAAGCGCCAGGAGCGCTTCAGCACTGTTTATGTGGTGGAGAAGGATGGTCAGGTCGAAACCCTGATCCTGCCGGTTCGTGGCTACGGTCTGTGGTCGACCCTGCACGGCTTTATTGCCGTCAAGGGCGACCTCAATACCGTGGTTGGCATGGGCTTCTACCAGCACGGCGAAACGCCGGGTCTGGGTGGCGAAGTCGACAATCCGAAGTGGAAGGGCCAATGGCCGGGCAAGACCCTGTTCGATGAGGACGGCAAACTGGCCGTGCAGATCGTCAAGGGTGGTGTCGATGCACAGAGCCCCAAGGCCGTGCATCAGGTTGATGGCCTGGCGGGCGCTACCCTGACCAGCAATGGGGTGGACAACCTGCTGAAGTTCTGGCTCGGCCAGAATGGCTTCGGTCCGTTTATCGCGAACCTGCGTGCAGGGGAGGCTTGATCATGTCGCAGCCGACTATTAAAGAAGTCCTGCTTAATCCGATTTTCAACAACAACCCCATCGGGTTGCAGATTCTCGGTATCTGTTCCGCCCTGGCGGTGACCTCGAACCTGAAAACCGCGCTGGTGATGTCCGCCGCGCTGACCCTGGTAACCGGGTTCTCCAACCTGTTTATCTCGATGATCCGCAGTCAGATCCCGGGCTCGATCCGCATGATCGTGCAGATGGTGATCATTGCCTCGCTGGTGATCGTGGTCGATCAGGTGCTCAAGGCCTATGCCTTCAGCCTGTCCAAGCAGTTGTCGGTGTTCGTCGGGTTGATCATCACCAACTGCATCGTGATGGGCCGCGCCGAAGCCTTTGCCATGCAGAACCCGCCGGTGCTGTCGTTCTTCGACGGTATCGGTAACGGTCTGGGCTACAGCGCCATGTTGATTGCCCTGGGCATCATTCGTGAGCTGTTCGGTGCCGGCAAACTGATGGGTTACGAGATCATTCCGGTGATCAACGACGGTGGCTGGTATCAGCCTAACGGCATGCTGTTGCTGCCGCCTTCGGCGTTCTTCCTGATCGGTCTGTTTATCTGGGGTATCCGCGTCTGGAAGAAAGACCAGGTCGAGAAGCCGAGCTTCAAGATGGCACCTCAGGTATCCAATAAGGAGGCCTACTAATGGAGCACTACATCAGCCTGTTCGTCCGTGCGGTGTTCGTTGAGAACATGGCCCTGGCGTTCTTTCTCGGCATGTGTACCTTTATTGCCATCTCCAAGAAGGTCGAAACCGCCATTGGTCTCGGTATCGCCGTAGTGGTGGTACTGGGTATCACCATGCCGGTGAACAACCTGATCTACACCAACCTGCTCAAGGACGGTGCGCTGGCATGGGCCGGTTACCCGCAGGTCGATCTCAGCTTCCTCGGCCTGCTGACCTTTATCGGCGTGATCGCGGCGATCGTCCAGATCCTCGAGATGACCCTGGATAAGTACGTGCCCTCGCTGTACAACGCCCTCGGCGTGTTCCTGCCGTTGATCACCGTGAACTGCGCCATCATGGGTGGCTCGCTGTTTATGGTCGAGCGTGACTACAACCTGGCGGAAAGTACCGTTTACGGTGTCGGTGCCGGTGTGTCCTGGGCCCTGGCGATTGCCGCTCTGGCGGGGATTCGCGAGAAGCTCAAGTACAGCGATGTACCTGAGGGTCTGCAGGGCCTGGGTATCACCTTTATCACCATCGGTCTGATGTCTCTGGGCTTCATGTCCTTCTCCGGCGTGCAGTTGTAAGGAAGGGATGAATAGATGATCAATTTCGAGATTTTTATCGCGATCGGCATGTTCACCGGCATTGTGCTGGCGTTGGTGCTGATCATTATCGCGGCGCGCGCCAAGCTGGTTTCCAGCGGTGACGTGAGCATCGAGATCAACGGCGAGAAGACCATTGTGGTACCGGCTGGCGGCAAGTTGCTGCAGACCCTGGCGGCCAACAATATCTTCCTGTCTTCGGCCTGCGGTGGCGGCGGTACCTGCGCCCAGTGCAAGTGCGTGGTCGAGCATGGCGGCGGTGAAATGCTGCCGACCGAAGAGGCTGCCTTCACCCGTCGCGAGGCCAAGGCTGGCTGGCGTCTGTCCTGCCAGACTCCGGTCAAGCAGGACATGAAGATCGAAGTGCCGGAAGAAGTCTTCGGCGTGAAGAAGTGGGAATGCACCGTTGAGTCCAACCCCAACGTGGCCACTTTCATCAAGGAACTGACGCTGAAACTGCCGGAAGGCGAAAGCGTCGACTTCCGCGCCGGTGGTTATGTGCAGCTGGAATGCCCGCCGCACACCGTGTACTACAAGGATTTCGACATCCAGGAGGAGTACCGCGGCGACTGGGACAAGTTTAACCAGTGGAAGTACGTGTCCAAGGTCGAAGAGACCGTGATCCGTGCCTACTCCATGGCCAACTACCCGGAAGAAGTGGGCCTGGTGAAGTTCAATATCCGTATCGCTTCGCCGCCACCGGGTAAGGACGATCTGCCGCCGGGCAAGATGAGTTCCTACGTGTTCAGCCTCAAGCCGGGCGACAAGATCGATGTGTACGGCCCGTTCGGCGAGTTCTTCGCCAAGGACACCGACGCCGAGATGGTGTTTATCGGCGGTGGTGCCGGTATGGCACCGATGCGTTCGCACATCTTCGACCAGCTCAAGCGTTTGAAGTCCAAGCGCAAGATCAGCTTCTGGTACGGCGCGCGCTCCATGCGTGAAGCCTTCTACGTCGAAGAGTACGACAAGCTGCAGGAAGAGAACCCCAACTTCAAATGGCATCTGGCGCTGTCCGATCCGCTGCCGGAAGACAACTGGACGGGGCTCAAGGGCTTTATTCACAACGTGCTGTACGAGAACTACCTCAAGGACCATCCGGCTCCGGAAGAGTGCGAGTTCTACATGTGCGGTCCGCCCATGATGAACGCCGCGGTGATCAAGATGCTGGTCGACCTGGGTGTGGAGGAGGAGAACATCCTGCTCGACGACTTCGGCGGTTAAGCATGAGTTATGCGGTACTACGGCCCGTTATCGCTGCCAGCTTGCTGGCAGCCCTAACGGGCTGCTTGTTTTCAGATCGGGTGGAAGAGTTCTCCGGCCCGACCATGGGCAGCACCTATTCGATCAAGTACGTGCGCGGCAAGGATTCGCCCAGCCAGGATCTGCTCAAGCGCGAGACCGAAACCATCCTGGCCGACATTGACCAGCAGATGTCGACCTATCGCGATGATTCCGCCATCGAGCAGTTCAATCAGGCACCCGCAGGCAGCTGTCAGGCCATGCCGGATGGGGTGCTGGAACTGGTTGCCGCCGGGCAGGTGCTCAATCAGCAGAGCCAGGGGGCTTTCGATCTGACCCTGGAACCGCTGCTCAACCTCTGGGGTTTTGGCCCCAAGGCGCGTGCCGAGAAGGTTCCCACTGCGCAGTTGCTGGCCGCCGCCCGTGAGCGCATGGGCATGCAGCATCTGCGTATCGAGGCGGGGCAGCTGTGCAAGGAGGTCGATGTGCAAGTCGACTTCAACAGCATTGCTGCCGGCTATGCGGTGGACCGCATCGTCCAGCGTCTCAACGAGCTGGGCGTCGACAGCTATCTGGTGGAAGTCACCGGCGAGCTCAAGGCGGCGGGAAGAAAGCCCGACGGCGAGCACTGGCGTATCGGCCTGGAGGCTCCTCAGGACGGCCAGCGCGTCGCGCAGCGGGTGCTGGAGCTGGATGGCTACGGCATTTCCACCTCTGGCGATTACCGCAACTATTTCGAGGAGGACGGCCAGCGCTATTCCCATACCCTCGATCCGGCAACCGGGGCACCCATTACCCACAAGCTGGCGGCGGTAACGGTGGCCGATAAATCGACCTTGCGCGCCGATGGCTTGTCTACCGTACTGATGGTGATGGGCACTGAGCGTGGCCTGGCATTTGCCGAGCAGCAGGGCATAGCGGCGTTTTTCGTGACCCGTGAGGGCGAGGCATTCGTCACACAGAGTACTCAGGCTTTTGAGCAGCTGTTCGCTGCAGGAGAAGAGCAATGACGTTTTTAGTAGTGTTTCTGACCATGCTGCTGGTAGTCGGCATGATGGCGGTGGGCGTAATGATGGGCCGCAAGCCTATCGCCGGCTCGTGCGGTGGTATCGCCAACCTGGGTATCGAGAAGGAATGCTCGATCTGTGGTGGCAGCCGCGAGAAGTGCGAGGAGATCAACAGCGATCCGCAAGGCAAAACCGCAGCCCTGGCTTACGACGCGACCAAACGCTAATCGTCCTGCGGCCAGCTAAAAGGCTAGGCTTGCAGTGAACGTATTGATTGTCAGGCTGCGTGCGCAGTGCTGGCCCTGCCGAGAGCACGGTACAAGTGCTCCGGTGTGATCTGAAGGAGTAAACATGGCGGTCTACAACTACGATGTGGTGGTGCTGGGCTCGGGCCCGGCGGGCGAGGGCGCGGCAATGAACGCGGCCAAGGCCGGGCGCAAGGTGGCCGTGGTCGACAGCCGTCGCGAAGTCGGCGGCAACTGCACCCACCTGGGCACCATCCCGTCCAAGGCGCTGCGCCATTCGGTGCGGCAGATCATGCAGTTCAACACCAACCCGATGTTCCGCCAGATCGGCGAGCCGCGCTGGTTCTCCTTCCCCGACGTGCTGAAAAGTGCCGAGCGGGTGATCGCCAAGCAGGTGACCTCGCGTACCGGTTACTACGCCCGCAACCGTATTGATGTGTTCTTCGGCACCGGCAGCTTTGCCGACGAGCAGACTGTCGAAGTGGTGTGCCCCAATGGCGTGGTGGAAACACTGGTGGCCAAGCAGATCGTCATCGCCACCGGCTCGCGGCCTTACCGCCCGGCGGACGTGGACTTTCACCACCCGCGCATCTACGACAGCGACACCATTCTCAGCCTCGGCCATACCCCGCGCCGCATCATCATCTACGGTGCCGGGGTAATCGGTTCCGAGTACGCCTCGATCTTTAGCGGCCTGGGTGTACTGGTCGATCTGATCGACAACCGTGATCAGCTGCTGAGCTTCCTCGATGCGGAAATCTCCGATGCGCTGAGCTACCACCTGCGCAACAACAACGTGCTGATTCGCCATAACGAAGAGTACGAAAGTGTTGAAGGCGTGGATAACGGGGTGGTTCTGCACCTCAAGTCCGGCAAGAAGATCAAGGCCGACGCCTTTCTCTGGTGCAATGGCCGTACCGGCAACACCGATCAGCTGGGCCTGGAGAATATCGGCATCAAGGTCAACAGCCGTGGCCAGATCGAGGTCGACCAGAGTTACCGCACCCAGGTGTCGAACATCTACGCTGCGGGCGACGTGATCGGCTGGCCGAGCCTGGCCAGTGCGGCGGCCGACCAGGGCCGCTCGGCGGCGGGCAGCATCGTCGACAATGGCAGCTGGCGTTTTGTCGATGACGTACCGACCGGTATCTACACCATTCCGGAGATCAGCTCGATCGGCAAGAACGAGCGCGAACTGACCCAGGCCAAGATTCCCTACGAAGTGGGCAAGGCCTTTTTCAAGGGCATGGCGCGGGCGCAGATTTCCCACGAACCGGTGGGCATGCTGAAGATCCTGTTCCACCGCGAGACCCTGGAAGTGCTTGGCGTGCACTGCTTCGGCTACCAGGCCTCGGAGATCGTGCATATCGGTCAGGCGATCATGAATCAGAAAGGCGAGGCCAACAGCATCAAGTACTTCGTCAACACCACCTTCAACTACCCGACCATGGCGGAAGCCTACCGGGTGGCGGCGTTCGACGGCCTCAACCGGCTTTTTTGAGCGGCTCCGGCCGGTGGCCTGAGCCGGCCGGGGAGAACCCGTTCAGCGACTCTTGCGACTGGCGCTGGCCAAATCGGGAGAGTTTCTGATCAGGCTTAACGAAAAACCGGCCCTGGTGGCCGGTTTTTTTATGCGTGCTGTCGGTATACAGGGCGGGTGCAACCGGCCGCCAGGTCGCAAATGACTCCCCGGCTACAGCGCCTAGGCCTTGAGCGTCTGCACCGCCAGGCCCGGGAAGTCGGTGATGATGCTGTCCGCACCGAAATCCGCCAGCCGGCGCATCAGTGCCGGTTCGTTGACCGTCCACACCGAGACATGCAGGCCGTTCTTCTGGGCCTTGAGCAGGCGTTCCGGAGTGCACAGGGTCCAGTTCAGGGCCAGTAGGTGGCAGTCGTAGTGCTGGGCCACCTTCAGCGGGTCGAGCCAGGCATATTCGGCCACCAGGCCGCGCTTGAGCTGCGGGGCCAGGTGCAGCAGGGCCGCGAGCACCTCCCGGGAGCTGGAAGTGACGGTGAGCTTGTCGCTTAGCTGATAGCGCTCGGCCAGTTCGGCAATGGCCTTGACGGTCTGGGCGGAGCGGGTCTTCGAGGCGCTTTTGACTTCCAGCTGCCAATGCTCGAACGGGCACTGCTGGAACAGCTCTTCCAGGCGCGGGATAGGGCAGGGGTGGACCCAGTCAGGGCCACCCTTGCGCGCGTCATAACCGACCAGTTCGGCGGCGTCGTGCTCGATCACCTTGCCGCGGTGGCCGGTGGTGCGCTTGAGGCTGGGGTCGTGAATGACCATCAGTTCGCCGTCGCGCGACAGGTGCAGGTCCAGTTCGCAGTGGTTTACGCCGGATTCCAGGCATTTCTGGAAGCTGACAAGAGTGTTTTCCGGTGCTTCGCCCTTGGCCCCGCGGTGTCCATAAATAACCGTCACTGCTGCTCCTTGTTGGCTGGGGTTGCGCCGGGTTGGTGATGGCGCACGCTGTTGATCACATGCTGGTGTTCGAAATAGACGCTGAATTCGCGGTAATCCCAGCGGGTAATCGGCGGGTTGCCGACGCTGGGATGCTCCTGGTCGGCCAGGCCGAAACGTTCGAGTACCGCGCGTTGCGATTCACCGAGCTGAGGCAGTCCGAGCTGGCCTGTGCCCTGCTGGCCGATGGGAATTTGCAGAACCTCCGCGACTGCGCCCAAGGGCAGTAGGCAGAGTACTAACAGCAGGCGTGGCAACATCAGAGTGCTCATCAGGGTTGGTCCGGTAGTTCGCGGGCCTGGCGTCGTTCCAGTGCCTGGCGTTGCAGGATATGCCGGGCCAGCAGCTGGCGCTGGGCATCGGTCAGGGCTTCGAACTCGGTGCCGATCTCGAACTGTTGCGACGGCAGTGGACTGCAGTGCACCACCTTGGCCCTGAGCAGCAGGCCCAGGGCCTGTGGCATCAGGACCATCTTGATCGCCAGGTGGGTGTCGAGGGCGATGCTCTGCGCGTTATTGAAGCTCACGCCGCCTTCGGACAGGCTGACCTGGCGCGGCGCGCCGATATCGCGCAGCAGGCTCTGGGCCACGGCCTGGCCGAGCAGATCGATGCGTTTGTTGATGACCTTGAGGTAGTTGGCCAGGGTGCGGTCGCGTTCGCTGATATGCCGCAGCAGGTGCTGCGACTCGAAGTCCATCAGGTGCAGGTCGCTGAGCAGGTTGAACAGCGGCGAGCTGTCGTGCAGCGCGTCACTGGCCAGGGCATCTGCGCCGGACAGCGGGGTGAATTCCAGTGCGATCGTATCGTCGATACGATAGTATTCGCGGCGGTCATCTTCATCTTGAGTCGACATGGCGAACCCATGGCAGCAGTAGTGGTCTGAGTGTAAAGCTGCTGGCCAGGCCCCGCCACAAGGACGTTCCTCTTTACCTGCAAAAGCCCCCACATGTTCAGACCTCTGTTCGTATTTATCGGTACGCGCTACACGCGGGCCAAGCGTCGCAACCATTTTGTCTCCTTTATTTCCCTGACTTCGATGATCGGGCTGGCACTGGGTGTGCTGGTGATGATTCTGGTGCTGTCGGTGATGAATGGGTTCGACCACGAAATGCGCACCCGGGTGCTCGGCATGGTGCCGCACGCCACCGTCGAGAGTGCCACGCCGATCGACGACTGGCGCAGCCTGGCCGAGCAGGCGCAGGCCAATCCTCAGGTGCTGGCAGCCGCCCCCTTCAGCCAGATGCAGGGTCTGCTGACCTATGAGGGCAAGGTGCAGAAGGTGCTGATCAACGCGATTGACCCGCTGGAAGAGGTCAAGGTGTCGATTATCGATGACTTCTTCCAGCAGGGCCGGTTGGCGGATCTGCGTCCCGGCGAGTTCGGTATGGTGATCGGCGACAAGGCCGCGGCCAAGCTGGGTGTGGGCCTGGGCGACAAGATCACCTTTGTCGCGCCGGAAGTAACCGTTACCCCTGCTGGGATGTTCCCGCGGCTCAAGCGCTTTACCGTGGTCGGCCTGTTTCATGTCGGTGCCGGCGAGATCGACGGTCATCTGGCCCTGACCCATGTGCAGGACCTGGCCCGTCTGCAGCGCTGGCAGGCCGATCAGGTGCAGGGCATTCGCCTGAAATTCGCCGACCTGTTCGAGGCCCCACGCACTGCCTGGGCTCTGGCGCAGACCTTGGGCGAGGGCGATTACCATGCCCGCGACTGGACCCGCACCCATGGCAACCTGTATCAGGCGATCCGCATGGAAAAGGCGATGATCGGCCTGCTGCTGCTGCTGATCGTCGCGGTGGCGGCCTTCAATATCATCTCCACCCTGGTCATGGTGGTCACCGACAAGAAGGGCGATATCGCCATCCTGCGCACCCTGGGCGCGACGCCGGGACAGATCATGGCGATCTTTATGGTCCAGGGCACGGTGATCGGGGTGTTCGGTACCGCCATAGGCGCTGTCCTGGGCATCTTCGCCGCGCTCAATGTGAGTGCCGCCATTGCCGCCCTGGAGTCGCTGCTGGGCATGCAGTTTCTCAATGCCGATGTCTACTTTATCGACTATATCCCCTCGCAACTGATGCTCCAGGATGTGCTGCTGGTGTGTGCCGCAGCTCTGCTCCTGAGTTTTCTTGCCACCCTTTATCCAGCCTGGCGCGCGGCCCGTACCCAGCCCGCGGAGGCGCTGCGTTATGAGTGATCAGCTTATGCAAGACAAGGCAGTTCTTAGTTGTCGCAACCTCGGTAAGAGTTATGACGAGGGCCCGCAGTCGGTGGTGGTGCTGGCGGATCTGCAGCTCGAACTGCATCCCGGCGAGCGCCTGGCCATCGTCGGCACTTCCGGCTCGGGCAAGAGCACCCTGCTCAATATGCTCGGCGGCCTGGACACGCCCAGCACTGGCAGTGTCTGGCTGGCGGGCGAAGAGCTGTCGGCGCTGAACGAGAAGGAGCGGGGGCTGCTGCGCAATCGAGCCCTGGGCTTCGTCTATCAGTTCCATCACCTGTTGCCTGAATTCACCGCCCTGGAAAACGTCTGCATGCCGCTGCTGATCGGCCGCACGCCGATCCCCGAGGCCCGCCAGCGGGCCACCGCGCTGCTCGAGCGGGTCGGCCTGGGTCATCGCCTGGCGCACAAGCCGTCAGAGTTGTCCGGCGGTGAGCGGCAGCGCGTGGCGATTGCCCGGGCGCTGGTGAACAAGCCGGGGCTGGTGCTGCTCGATGAGCCCACTGGCAACCTCGATCACCACACCGCCCAGGGTATTCAGGAGCTGATGCGCGAGCTGAGCAGTTCGTCGCAGACGGCGTTTCTGGTGGTGACCCACGACATGGAGCTGGCCCGGCAGATGGACCGCATCCTGCGTCTGGAAGACGGCAAGCTGGTGGCCGCCTGATGTTCCGCCCGCTGAGTATCTTTATCGGTATCCGCTATACCGGGGCCAAGCGGCGCAATCACTTTATTTCCTTTATCTCGCTGACTTCGATGATCGGTCTGGCCCTCGGCGTGCTGGCCATGATCGTGGTGCTGTCGGTGATGAACGGGTTCCAGAAGGAGATGAGCACGCGGATTCTCGGCATGGTGCCCCACGCCAGTATTGCCGGGGTGCAGCCGCTGGATGACTGGCAGCAGGTCGCGGCTGCCGCGAAGAACAATCCGCAGGTGGTTGCCGCAGTGCCCTTTGCCGAGCTGGAGGGCATGCTGTCCTTCCGCGGGGCGATGCAGCCGATCCAGTTGCAGGGCGTCGATCCGGCGCTGGAGCCGCAGGTGTCGATCATCGACACGCATATGCAGCAGGGTCGCCTGAGCGATCTGCGCGAGGGTGAGTTCGGCGTGGTGATCGGTGAGATCACCGCACGGCGTTTCCAGTTGCAGGTGGGCGACAAGCTGGCGCTGATCGTGCCGGAGCTGAGCAGCGTGCCGGGCGGTATCAGCCCGCGCATGCAGCGTCTGAATGTGGTCGGGGTGTTCAAGGTCGGTGCCGATCTGGACAGCTCCCTGGCCCTGATCCATGTCGCCGATGCCGCGCATATCCAGCGCATGCAGCCGGGCCAGGTGCAGAGTGTGCGCCTGAAGCTGCAGGACCTGTATCAGGCCCCGCAGGTGGCGGCGAGCATTGCGGCCGGTTTGGGGGCGGACTACAAGGCCAGCGACTGGACCCTGACCCAGGGCAGCCTGTTCAGTGCGATGAAGATGGAAAAGACCATGATCGGTCTGCTGTTGCTGCTGATCGTGGCCGTGGCGGCCTTCAATATCATCGCCACGCTGATCATGGTGGTGGCCGACAAGGGCGGCGATATCGCCATCCTGCGGACGCTGGGAGCCACGCCCGGGCAGATCATGGGGATCTTTATGGTCCAGGGCACGGTAATCGGTGTGACAGGCACGCTGATCGGTGCGCTGCTGGGTATTCTCGCTGCCTTGAATGTCAGCCAGCTGGTGGGCTGGATCGAGAGCCTGAGCGGTCAGCAGATCATGAGCTCGGATGTCTATTTCATCAGCAACCTGCCGTCGCAGTTGCTGTTCTCCGATGTGCTGCTGATCTGCGGCGCGGCCTTTGCCCTGAGCTTTCTGGCGACCCTCTACCCCTCCTGGCGGGCGGCGCGGATACAACCGGCCGATGCGCTGCGTTACGAGTAGGCTAAGCTGCCTGAAACGAAAAAGCCGTTACTGAGTAACGGCTTTTTGCTGTCTGGGAGTCCAACAGGCTTCTAGGGTTGCTGTTCGCGCAGGCGGCGTTTTTCCTGGCGCTTGCGCCAGCTGCGCCTGACCCACCAGTGCCAGTAGGCGTTGGTGGCGAAGTAGGCGATCACGGCCAGCACAAGGCCCAACACCAGGGAGCCGAGATAGAGTGGTTGCCAGTGGGTCTGCAGCATATGGCCGACCCAGCTCAGGCTCATGTGTTCGGGCATCTGCATGGCCGGCGTGTTGATCAGCCAGGCACCGAGCTTATAGTTGCAATAGAACACCGCGGGCATGGTCACCGGGTTGGTCAGCCATACCAGGCCGACCGAGATCGGCATATTGGCCCGGGCGGGGATAGCCACCACGGCGGCAACCAGCATCTGCATGGGCATGGGGATCATGGCCCAGAACAGGCCAATGGCCATGGCGCGGGAAACGGAGTGACGGTTGAGGTGCCAGAGATTGGGGTCGTGAATCAAGGCCCCGAGAAAACGCAAGGATTTGCTGGCCTTGATGCGTTCTGGGTTGGGCATGTAGCGCTTGAATAAACGACGCGGCATGAAGGCTCTCGGACGGGGAAAAAGCGCCGATATTATGCACAGTTTAATGACGGCCTGCTTTCACACTTTGTGACAGCAAATATGCAAAAGCTGAGCGCGGGGTCAAACCCCTGCGTCGGTTGATGGAGCGAGTCTATGCGCATAGGGATATTGGCGCTTGCAGCGGGATTGCTTGCGCTGCGCTTTCTACCGGCGTTGCCGCCGTTCTGGCTGCCGTGTCTGTTGCCGCTGCTGGGTCTGTTGCTGTTGCCCTCGCGCGCTTACCCCCTGGGTTTCTTTCTGTTCGGCTTGAGCTGGGCCTGCATCTCGGCGCAGTGGGCGCTGGATGAGCGCCTGGCTGCCGAACTCGATGGTCGCACCCTGTGGCTGCAGGGGCAGGTGGTGGGGTTGCCCGAGGTGGGCGCAGGGGTGGTACGGTTTCAGCTGCAGGACGCGCACTCACGGCGGGTCGAACTGCCTGCCCGCATGCGCCTGGCCTGGTACGGCGGCCCGGCGCTGCAGGCGGGGCAGACCTGGCGGCTGGCGGTGCGCCTAAAGCGCCCCCATGGTCTGGTCAACCCGCAGTCCTTCGATTATGAGGCCTGGCTGCTGGCGCAGCGTCTGGGCGCTACCGGCACGGTGAAAAGCGGCGAGTTGCTGCGCGCCGCCAATGGTCTGGGGAGCTGGCGCGACAGCCTGCGCCAGCATCTGCTGGCCACTCCCGCGCAAGGCCGTGAGGGCGCGCTGACGGCTTTGGTGCTGGGCGACGGTTCGGGCTTGTCGACCGCCGACTGGCAGGTGCTGCAGAGCACCGGCACCGTGCATCTGATGGTGATTTCCGGACAGCATATCGGTCTGCTGGCGGGTTTGCTGTATGGCCTGGTGGCCGGTCTGGCGCGGCTGGGTTGGTGGCCGCGGAGCCTGCCCTGGCTGCCCTGGGCCTGCGGCCTGGCCTTTGCCGGTGCCCTGGGTTATGGATTGCTGGCGGGTTTCGAGGTGCCGGTGCGGCGCGCCTGTGTGATGGTTGGCCTGGTGCTGCTCTGGCGCTGGCGCTTTCGTCACCTGGGCGTCTGGTTACCGCTGCTACTGGCATTGGTTGCGGTTCTGCTGCTGGAGCCCCTGGCCAGCCTGCAACCGGGTTTCTGGCTGTCGTTTGGCGCGGTGTTGCTGTTGATCCTGATCTTCAGTGGTCGGCTCGGTGCATGGTCCTGGTGGCGAAGCCTGGGTCGGGCGCAGTGGGCCATGGCCGTTGGCCTGTTGCCCTTGTTGTTGGCGCTGGGTTTGCCGGTGAGCGTCAGTGGCCCGCTGGCCAATCTGATTGCGGTGCCCGTGGTGGGCATGCTGGTGGTGCCGCTGGCCTTGTTCGGCAGTCTGTTGCTGCCACTGCCCTGGGTGGGTAGCAGCCTGCTCTGGCTGGCCGGGGCCACGCTCGATTTGCTGTTTATCTTGCTCGGGCAGATGGCCACCTGGTTGCCGGCCTGGTTGCCCGGCACATTGCCCCTGTGGGCCTGGTTGCTGGTGCTGCTGGGGGCCTGGCTGTTACTGCTGCCGGCTGGCATCCCCGGGCGCAGCCTGGGCGCGATGCTGCTGTTGCCGCTGCTGTTCAGCCCGCAGCCGCGCCCGGACTACGCCCAGGCCGAAGTGTGGATGCTGGATGTGGGGCAGGGCCTGGCGGTGCTGGTGCGCACCCGTGGGCATACGCTGCTCTACGACGCCGGGCCGCGCTTCGGTGATTTCGACACCGGCGAGCGGGTGGTGTTGCCCTCCATGCGGGCCCTGGGGGTGCGCGAGCTTGACCTGTTGCTGCTCAGTCATGGCGACAACGATCATGTCGGCGGCGCGCCGGCGATTCAGCGCGGGATACCGGTGCAGCGGATCGTCAGCGGCGAGCCCGGACGCTTGCCCGGCCGGCTGCAGGCCGAGGCCTGCGTCAGCGGGCAGCATTGGGAATGGGATGGCGTGCAGTTCAGCCTCTGGCAGTGGGCGGCCGCCAGCGACGGCAACCAGGCCTCCTGCGTATTGCGGATCGAGGCCGCTGGCGAGCGGCTGCTCTTGACCGGCGATATCGACAGCCGCGCCGAGCAAGCGCTGCTGGCCAGCGATATGACGCTGCGCGCCGAGTGGTTGCTGGCTCCCCATCACGGCAGCCGCGGTTCCTCATCGCAGGCCCTGCTGGCACAGGTTGCACCCCACGCGGCGCTGATCTCCCGCGGCCAGCACAATGCCTTTGGTCATCCCCATGCGGAGGTGCTGGCACGCTATCGGGCGGTTTCCGCGCGCCTGTACGACAGTGTCGAGCAGGGCGCTGTACGGATTCGCCTGGGGGCTTTCGCGCCGGCTGAGGGTTTGCGTCATCGCGCACGTTTCTGGCGGGAAAAATGAGAACCGCGACGGTCGGCGTGGCCGCGACCCTATGCTAGAGTGCTGCCACTTTTGTGAAGGGGATCTGCCACCGTGTGGGAACTGGTCAAAGCTGGCGGCTGGATGATGCTGCCGATCATTCTGTGTTCTATCGCTGCGGCCGGCATTATTGCCGAACGCCTGTGGACCTTGCGGCCCAGCCGCATCACCCCGCCCAGTCTGCTCGGGCAGGTCTGGCGCTGGATCAAGGACAAGAAACTCAATAACCAGAAGCTCAAGGAGCTGCGCGCCAATTCGCCCCTGGGGCAGATCCTCGCCGCTGGGCTGGCCAACTCCAAGCATGGTCGCGAGATCATGAAGGAGTGCATCGAGGAAGCCGCGGCGCGGGTCATCCACGATCTGGAGCGTTACCTCAATGCCCTGGGCACCATTGCCGGCATTGCGCCGCTGCTGGGCCTGCTTGGCACCGTGCTGGGCATGATCGAGATCTTCAGCTCCTTTATGGGGGCGGGCATGGCCAACGCACCGATGCTCGCTGCCGGTATTTCCAAGGCTCTGATCACTACGGCGGCAGGCCTGATGGTGGCTATCCCTGCGCTGTTCTTCCACCGCTACCTGCAGCGCCGTATCGACGAGCTGGTGGTCGGCATGGAGCAGGAGGCGATCAAGCTGGTGGAAGTGGTACAGGGTGACCGTGACGTCGATCTGGGTGAGGACAAGGCGTGAAATTCCGGCGCAAACCGCGGGAAAACGTCGAAATCAACCTGGCCTCGTTGATCGACGTGGTGTTTATCCTGCTGCTGTTCTTTGTGGTCACCACTACCTTTACCCGCGAGACCCAGCTCAAGGTCGATCTGCCGGAGGCCGCCAGTGGCACGCCGCCGGAGCAGACCGAGCTGAAGCAGCTGGAGGTGCTGATCGCGGCCGATGGCAGTTATTCGCTGAATGCCAAGGCCTTGCTGAAAAGTGATCTGGACAGCCTGATGGCGGCCCTGCAGAAAGAGTCGGCGGGCGATAACAGCCTGCCGCTGATTATCAGTGCCGACGCCCAGACCCCGCACCAGGCCGTGATCACCGCCATGGACGCCGCAGGCAAGCTGGGCTTTGCCCATCTGCGCATCACCACGGTCGAGACTCAGGCCGCGCCTTGAGGGTTACTCGCTTATGAGCCTGGCCGAGCGTCTGACAACTGCCTGGTATGCCGGTCATCCGGCCTTGGTTCTGTTACGGCCGCTGGAATGGCTCTACCGCGCGGTGGTCCAGCGCAAGCGCGCGCGCTTTCTGGCCGGTGAAGGCGAGATCTATCGCGCACCGGTGCCGGTGCTGGTGGTGGGCAATATCACCGTCGGCGGCACCGGCAAGACCCCGCTGATTCTCTGGCTGATCGAGCATTGTCGTAGCCGCGGCCTGCGCGTCGGGGTGGTCAGCCGCGGCTATGGCGCGCAGCCACCCAGCCTGCCCTGGCGGGTTCGGGCGGACGACTCGGCCAGCGTGGCCGGCGATGAGCCGCTGCTGATTGTGCAGCGCAGCGGCGTGCCGCTGATGATCGACCCGGATCGAGGTCGCGCGGTGGCGGCTCTGCTGCTCGCCGAACCGCTGGACCTGATTCTCAGCGACGACGGCCTGCAGCACTATCGCCTGGCCCGTGATCTGGAACTGGTGCTGATCGATGCAGCGCGCGGTCTGGGCAATCGCCGCTGCCTGCCGGCCGGCCCCTTGCGCGAGCCGCTGGAGCGCCTGCACAGCGTCGATGCGCTGTTGTACAACGGCGCGAGCGGGGATCCTCAAGGCGGCTACAGTTTTAACCTGCAGCCCCAGACCCTGATCAATCTGCGCAGCGGCGAAACCCGCCCCCTCGAGCATTTCCCTCCTGGCCAGGCCCTGCATGCGGTGGCCGGTATCGGTAACCCGCAGCGTTTCTTCAATACCCTCGAAGGGCTACACTGGCGGCCTGTCAGGCATGCCTTTGCCGATCATGCGCCGTACAGTGCCGAGCTGCTGGATTTCAGCCCGGCGCTGCCGCTGGTGATGACGGAAAAGGATGCGGTCAAATGCCGAGCCTTTGCCGCGCCCGACTGGTGGTACCTGACGGTCGATGGTCAGCCATCGCCCGCATTTGTCGCCTGGCTCGATGGGCAGTTGCAGGCTTTGCTGCCGCATCGCTGGCATTGCGCCGATTCCGCGAGCCCGTCTCGCCCCGTGTAGCCGCTCTACCTCAAGGATTTCCCATGGACCCGAAACTACTCGACATCCTCGCCTGCCCGCTGTGCAAGGGCCCGCTGAAACTTGCTGCGGACAAGAGCGAGTTGATCTGCAAGGCCGATGCCCTGGCTTTTCCCGTGCGTGACGGGATTCCGGTGATGCTGGAGAGCGAAGCCCGCACCCTGAACGTCGATGAGCGCCTGGACAAGTAAATGACTACAGCCTTTACCGTTGTGATCCCGGCGCGTTTCGCCTCCAGCCGCCTGCCGGGCAAGCCGCTGCAGGATATTGCCGGCAAGCCGATGATCCAGCATGTCTGGGAGCAGGCCTGCAAGAGCAGCGCCCAGCAGGTGGTGGTGGCCACCGACGATGCACGCATCGTTGAGGTTTGCCGCAGCTTTGGCGCGCAGGTGGTACTCACCGACGCCTCCCACAACTCCGGCACCGACCGTCTGGCCGAAGTGGCCACGGCTCTGGGCCTGGCGGCCGACGCCATAGTGGTCAACGTGCAGGGCGACGAGCCGCTGATTCCGCCGGTCATCATCGATCAGGTGGCGGCCAATCTGGCGGCCAACCCGCAGGCGGCCATCGCCACCCTGGCCGAGCCGATCGAGGATGTGGCGGCGCTGTTCAACCCCAATGTGGTCAAGGTCGCCTGCGACCTGCAGGGCCTGGCCCTGACCTTTAGCCGTGCGCCGCTGCCCTGGGCGCGGGATGCCTTCGCCCAGAGCCGCGACGAGCTGCCCGCAGGCGTACCGTACCGCCGGCATATCGGCATCTACGCCTACCGTGCGCAGTTTCTCCACGACTTCGTCGCCTGGGGCCCGTGCTGGCTGGAGGACACCGAGTGCCTGGAGCAGCTGCGTGCGCTCTGGCATGGCGTGCGTATCCATGTCGCCGATGCCCTTGAGGCACCGCCCGCCGGGGTCGACACCCAGGAAGACCTCGAGCGCGTTCGCCGCCTGCTGGGGGCCTGATGCGCGTTCTGTTTGTCTGTCTGGGCAATATCTGCCGCTCGCCCACCGCAGAAGGCGTGTTGCGCCACAAGCTGCGTGAGGCCGGGCTGGGAGGGCGCATCGAGGTCGATTCGGCCGGCACTGGCGACTGGCATGTGGGCAAGGCGGCGGACATCCGCACGCGTCAGGCCGCGCAGCAGCGTGGCTATGACCTCTCTGCGTTGCGCGGGCGGCAGGTCAAGGCTGCAGATTTTCATGCCTTCGACCTGATTCTGGCCATGGATAACAGCAACCTGCACGACTTGCAGCAGCTGCGCCCGGGCGATGCCTCGGCCGAACTGGATCTGTTTCTGCGTCGTTATCAGCTTGAGCTGGATGAAGTGCCTGATCCCTATTACGGCGGCGAGGCAGGTTTTGCTCAGGTGCTTGATTTGCTCGAGCAGGCCTGTGATGCCCTGGTTATCGAACTCAAGGGGCGCTTATGAGCCTGCAGGTGCGCAACCAGGTATCGCTGAAGCCCTACAACAGCTTTGCCGTCGAAGCCTCGGCCAGCCATTTTGTCGAGGCGTGCAACGATCAACAGGTGGCTGAGGCCCTGGCATACGCCCAGGCGCAGCAACTGCCGGTGCTGCTGCTCGGCGGGGGCAGCAACCTGCTGCTGACCCGTGATGTCGATGCCCTGGTGCTGCGTATGGCCAGCCGCGGCATTCGTGTGTTGAGTGATGACGGCCAGCGTGTAGTGATCGAAGCGGAGGCGGGCGAGCCCTGGCATCCCTTTGTGCAATGGACGCTGGCCCAGGGCTTTGCCGGGCTGGAAAACCTCAGCCTGATTCCCGGCACAGTGGGCGCGGCCCCGGTGCAGAATATCGGCGCTTATGGGGTCGAGCTGAAAGACCTGTTTGCCGGGTTGACGGCGCTCGACCGGTTGAGCGGCGAGCTGCGCGAGTTTTCCCTGCAGGACTGCGCCTTTGCCTACCGCGACAGCCTGTTCAAGCGCGAAAGCGGGCGTTGGGTCATCCTCCGTGTGCGCTTTGCCTTGAGCCGCGCGGCGGCGCTGCATCTGGATTACGGCCCGGTGCGTCAGCGTCTGGCGGAGCAGGGCATCAATGCGCCGACGGCGCTGGATGTCAGCCAGGCCATCTGCGCCATTCGCAGCGAAAAACTGCCGGACCCAGCTGAGCTTGGCAATGCCGGTAGCTTTTTCAAGAATCCCCTGGTGTCTGCCGAACTGGCGCAGCGTTTGCGCGCCGAGCATGCCGATCTGGTGGCCTATCCCCAGGTGGTGGATGGGCAGGCGGATGGGCAGGTCAAGCTGGCCGCTGGCTGGCTGATCGAGCGTGCGGGCTGGAAGGGTTTTCGCGAGGGGGATGCCGGGGTGCATCGCTTGCAGGCGTTGGTGCTGGTCAATTACGGCACGGCCACGGGGGCTCAGTTGCTGGCGCTGGCCCGGCGCATTCAGGCGGATATCGCCCAGCGTTTTGCGGTGGAGTTGGAGATCGAACCAAACGTGCTGTAAGGCGTTTTTAGCAGCAGCGAACAGAAATGACCGGAATGCAGAAGGGGATGCCGAAGCATCCCCTTTTTTATAGCTCGCCATCCCTGGCAGCTACCCTGCGGGCCGTCGCTACGCGACGTTAAAAATTGCTCCAAGCAATTTTTTATTGCCGAGTGGATCAGATCTGCGGTTTGACCGCTTCTTTATCCTGCTCGTCAGCTTCTACTTCAGTAAACAGCGAGCTTTGCGGCTCCTGGCTTACTTCTGCTTCTGCTTGCACTGCGGCTTCGGCCTTGGGCTCAACGGCTTCGATGCTTTCAGGTGCTTCGGCTGCAGTCTCAACTACGGCTTCGGCAACCGGCTCTTCAGCTACAGCAGCTTCGACCTGCGTAGCAGCTGGGGCTTCGGCCGCTTCACGGGCAAGGCGTTCGGCCTCGCGCTGACGACGACGCACTTCGCGCGGATCGTTAGGTGCGCGACCGCTGCTGCTGACGACCACGGCCGGTGCTTCTTCGGCGATCGGGGCTGCCACAACCGGTTCGGCTTCGACGACCGCTGGTGCGGCGACTTCGGCCTGTTCCACTGCTACCGGAGCCGTTTCCTCTGCAGCAGCGGGCGCTGCAACAGTTGGCTCGACTTCGTTGCTTGCGACAGGTGCCTGCGTCTCGACGATCGGGCTGTCGACAGCTTCGGCTGCTACTTCGGCCACTTCAGCCGCTTCAGCGACTTCGCTAACCTGCGCAACTGCTGCTGCGGTTTCGGCTTCTACGGTTTCTGTTACGACCTGAGCTGCCGGAGCGGTTTCGCCTGGCTGCTCGATGGCTGCGTTCGGGCTGGTTTCTGCGGCACTGGACGCGGTCTCGACAACTGCGGCCGTGACAGCTGCAGCGACCAGTGCCGGGGTGCCGGCCTCTTCGCTGTTTTCTTCACCTGCTTCTTCGCTGCCTTCGATCAGGTTGCCGTTGGCATCACGCTGACGTTCGCGACGATTGCTGCGACGACGCTGACCACGGGAGCGGCGACGTGGGCGATCGCCCCCTTCGCTGCCTTCCTGTTCATCGTCCTGCAGGGTTTCTTCAGCGTTCAGTACTTCTTCGTCGGCTGCAGCTGCGGCCTGTTCGGCACGCGGCTGGCGCTCTTCACGCGGCGGGCGCGGCTGGCGCGGTTCGCGTTGCGGGCGTTCGGCGCGGACTTCTTCGCTTACAGTTGGGCTGTCGCCTTGGGCGGCATCCAGCGGCTCCCGCAGTTCGCGTGGCTGGCGCTCTTCGCGGGGCTTGCGTTCGCGCGGTTGGCGCTCTTCGCGTGGCGGACGGGACTGACGCACTTCCTGTGGCTCACGAACCTCGACGACCTCGCGCGGGCTGCGTTCTTCACGCGGTGCACGCTCTTCGCGCGGAGCGCGTTCTTCACGGGGCGCACGTTCTTCACGGGCTACACGTGGCTGGCGTTCTTCGCGTGGGGCGCGGTCCTCACGGGGTGCGCGCTCTTCACGGGGCTTGCGCTCTTCGTCGCGACGGCCACCACGGCTGCGGTTCTGCTGGCGGCCATTACGGCGCTCGTCGCTGCGTTGCGGGCGTTCGCTGGCCTTCTTCTCGATAACGACCGGTTTTTCTTCTTCCTTGCCGGCAAACAGGCTGACCAGCGACTTGACCAGGCCCTTGAACAGGCTGGGTTCGGCGGCTGCAGTAACAGGCGGAACGGCAACGGCTTCAGTTGGGGTCGGCGTCGGCGCAGTACGCTGCGGCGCGGTCTTGATCGCGGCTTCCTGGCGAACCAGGGTGCGGGTGGCGGCGGACTGCTTTTCTTCTTCCACTTCAACCGCAGCCATTTCATAGCTGGACTGGGTGGATTGGGCTTCCGGGCTGTCGTCACGGATGCGCTGCACTTCGAAGTGCGGCGTTTCCAGGTGATCGTTCGGCACGATAACGATGCGCGCACGGGTGCGCAGTTCGATCTTGGTGATCGAGTTGCGCTTCTCGTTGAGCAGGAAGGCGGCGACCGGGATCGGCACCTGGGCACGGACCTCGGCGGTACGGTCCTTCAGGGCTTCCTCTTCGATCAGGCGCAGAATCGCCAGGGACAGCGATTCGACGTCGCGGATAATGCCCTGACCGTTGCAGCGCGGGCAGACGATGCCGCTGGTTTCACCCAGGGATGGACGCAGGCGCTGACGGGACATTTCCAGCAGGCCGAAACGCGAGATGCGACCGACCTGTACGCGGGCGCGGTCGGCCTCCAGGCTTTCGCGGACTTTCTCTTCCACGGCGCGCTGGTTCTTGGCCGGGGTCATGTCGATAAAGTCGATGACGATCAGGCCGCCGATATCACGCAGACGCAGTTGGCGGGCGATTTCTTCGGCCGCTTCCAGGTTGGTCTGCAGCGCGGTTTCTTCGATGTCGCTGCCTTTGGTGGCGCGCGCCGAGTTGATGTCGATGGACACCAGGGCTTCGGTCGGATCGATGACGATGGAGCCGCCGGACGGCAGTTTCACTTCGCGCTGGAAAGCGGTTTCGATCTGGCTTTCGATCTGGAAGCGGTTGAACAGCGGAACGCTGTCTTCGTACAGCTTGATCTTGCTGGCGTACTGCGGCATCACCTGGCGGATGAAGGTCAGGGCTTCTTCCTGGGCTTCGATGCTGTCGATCAGCACTTCGCCGATGTCCTGGCGCAGGTAGTCGCGGATGGCGCGGATGATCACGTTGCTTTCCTGGTAGATCAGGAAAGGCGCGGCGCGGTCCTGCGAGGCTTCTTTGATCGCGGTCCAGAGCTGCAGCAGGTAATCCAGGTCCCACTGCATTTCTTCGCTGCTGCGGCCAAGGCCGGCAGTGCGCACGATCAGACCCATGTCGGCCGGGGCAACCAGGCCATTCAGGGCTTCACGCAGTTCGTTGCGCTCTTCACCTTCGATGCGACGGGAGATACCGCCGGCACGCGGGTTGTTCGGCATCAGCACCAGGTAACGACCGGCCAGGCTGATGAAGGTGGTCAGGGCGGCGCCCTTGTTGCCACGTTCTTCTTTTTCGACCTGAACGATGACTTCCTGGCCTT
>CAZOEC010000068.1:0-26160 GCA_964578635.1 uncultured Pseudomonas sp. | reverse complement strand
TCGAAGGCGGTTGCTATGCCAAGTGCATCGACCTGTCCGAGAAGAACGAGCCGGTGATCTGGAAAGCCATCCAGTTCGGTGCCGTACTGGAAAACGTCGTGCTCGATGAGAACCGCGTACCGGATTACGCCGACGACAGCCTGACCCAGAACAGCCGCGCCGCCTACCCGCTGACCCACGTCGAGAAGCGCAGCGAGAAGAACCTCGGTGGCGAGCCGAATGCGGTGATCTTCCTCACCTGCGACCTGACCGGCGTACTGCCGCCCGTGTCGATCCTCAACGAAGAGCAGGCGGCCTACCACTTCCTCTCCGGTTACACCGCACTGGTCGGTTCCACCGAGATGGGCAGTGGCAGCGGCATCAAGTCGACCTTCTCCACCTGCTTCGGCGCGCCGTTCTTCCCGCGTCCGGCTGGCGAGTACGCCGAACTGCTGATCAAGCGCATCCAGGGCTTCGGCTCCAAGGTCTACCTGGTCAACACCGGCTGGACTGGCGGCGGCTACGGCGTTGGCAAGCGCTTCAATATCCCGACCACCCGCGGCGTGATCGCAGCCATCCAGAGCGGCGCGCTGATCGGTGCCGAAACCGAGCAACTGCCGATCATCAACCTGAGCGTGCCGAAGTCGGTACCGGGCGTTGAAACCAACCTGCTCAACCCGCGCAACACCTGGGAAGACAAGAACGCCTACGACGAAGCCGCCAAGGCCCTGGCCAAGCTGTTTATCGACAACTTCCAGAAGTTCGATGTCAGCGATGCCATCAAGAATGCCGGCCCGCAGCTCTAAGAACCTGTTTACGATCTGCTGCGCGTCGGCCCTGCGGCGTTAGAAACAGGCTCGGAATGCTCATGTACAACTCGTACACTCCGCTTCCTCGCCTGTTTCTGCCTTGCATGGCTCTAGCTCGCGAGATCGTAAACAGGCTCTAGGCTGTAATCGCCGCGTTGAAAAAACCGCCTTAATCGGCGGTTTTTTTATGCATGGAAATCACCGCAATAACCTGTTGGAGGCCCTTTAGCAGCGAGCTTTTAGGGCGCTTGTCGCGGCTAAAGCCCCTCCCACAACGCTCGATAGTGGCAGCAAGAAACGGAAAAGCCGCCCGGAGGCGGCTTTGGGTGCGTATCTGCGAGCAGACCAGGCACGTTTTTCGCGTTGCATTGCATTCCAACTCGGGTGGCCGCTCTGCACGGCCTCGGGTGTTGCCTATGGTGCTGACTCGAACCGCAGGCCTAACGGGTTGGCAACTCAGGCGATTTCCAGTGCCTTTGCCTTGGCGACTGTCGACTTCAGCATGGCTGGCTACTGCCAGATAGGTGTCGATATGTCGCTGGCGGCCGCTGGCGCTTTCGAGTTGTATGGCGGCGTTAGGTCCAGGGTGTGGCACAGCTCACGGCGAACTTGAGTACGACCAAAGCGCTCATCTTTAAGCCCGGCGTTCGCGGCAGCCACTCCGGGGTTGCCCGGGGTCTTTGCTGCGCGGCCATCCGGCCTGGTGAGCGATCTAGTGGGTAACCGGCAAGCTGCCGCTGAAACCGCATGGCTGCATACTCATCTCCTTATATCGCCTGCAATAAATTCAATGTACTCCAGCGCCCGAGGGGCCGTTAGTTGGATTGGCAATAGCCGGCGGGCTGCTAGGAAGTTAATTCTCGATGGGCGGGTGCAACCCCTGGCGGTAGCACAGCAGGCCCAGCAGGGCCGCCATATACATCGGCACGCCGAAGGCGGTGATGGCCAGCAGCACCTCCCCGGATTCCGGTAGTACCCGCGCCAACAGAATGGCCCCACCGAGGTTGCGTACCAGCAGGAGCAGCTGCGGATTGCCGTCCTGCACCCGCTGCCGGCCCAGACTGGCCATCAGCAACAGGCCGACCAGCAGGCTGGCGGCCACCAGCAGCTCGGGGTGGGCGACGAGCCGCGGCAGGGTCTGTTGAGCGATCAGGATAATCAGGGCGATTACCGCCGCCCCGGCCAGCCGCTCCAGTGGTGCTGCCAGCCTGCGGCCGAGCTGCGGTCGCCAGTGCAGCAGGCCCCGACCCAGGGTATAGGGCAGGAGCTGACCCAGCAGGCCAAGCAGAACAACCTTGCCCAGCAACGCCATCTGCTTTGTCGGCTCTGTCGCAACGGCCACCAGCAAGAGCATCAGCGGCAGTGCCAGCAGGCTGCTGCCGATCACCAGGCGTGCAGCCTGCTGCGCATCGCCGCCAGCCAGGCGATGCAGGGCCGCGCCCGAGGTGCCGAAACCGGCCGCAATGCACAGAGCCAGGCCCAGCAGATGGGGCGACGCGAGCCCAAGCCTGGCCAGGGCGAGCAGGCCCAGGCCAGGCAACAGGTAGCCCAGCAGCGCGGCGACTATCCAGCCGCCGGAGCGCGGCAGTGCCGCGGGGGCATTCAGCGCCAGGCCGAACATCACCAGCCAGGTGCTGCCCAGGGCGAGCAGGTCCAGTGCGGTGTTCACGCCAGGCCTTGCAGTGCGGGTAGCTGCGCCTGGCGCAGGTGGTCGAGCAGGGCCGGCAGCAGGTGTGCGGCGTCGGGGCCGACTCCGCGCAGGGTGGCGGAGGTGAAGTTGCGCTGTTTGGGCAGGCCGACGAAGAACAGCCCCGGCACCTGGCTGGCGCGGCCGTTGCGCTGCAGCACCTGGCCTTGTGGGTCTTGCACGGGCAAGCCGGCAAGAAAGGCCAGGTTGGGCCGAAAGCCGGTGGCGAAGAGCAGCACATCGATCGGCTCGCGGCTGCCATCCGCCCAGACCACCGCATCGTGCTCGACCCGCTGGAATACCCTGCGCTGGCGGTAGCGGCCCGCCTGCAGGGCGCGTTTATAGCGGCCGTCGTCCAGCACCGGAGTGCCTTGGTCGCTGAGCCAGCGAGTGCGCGCCAGGCCGCTCCAATGTACCCAGGCATGAAAGTCGATGCCGAGCATGCGCTGAGGGAAGAAGCGCACGTTTTCCCGGGTGGCCAGGGTCACCTCGGCCACTGCGGCCAGTTCATGGGCGATCTGCACCGCCGAGTTGGCCGCGCCGACCACCACCACGCGCTGGCCGGCAAAGGCCTCGGGCGTGCGGTAGGCGCTGCTGTGCAGCAGGGTGCCGGTGAAGTCCGCGAGCCCGGTGCAGTCGGGTATATAGGGCTGGTTGAAGGCCCCGGAAGCCACCACCAGGGCTTCGCAGCGATAGTCCAGGCCATCCGCGCCGTGCAGCTGGAAGCCCGTGCCCTGGCGGCTGACCTCGTCAATACGGCTGTTGTAGCGGATCGGCAGCTGAAAGTGCGCGGCATACCGCTCCAGGTACTCCACCACCTCGTCGCGCTGTGGGTAGTGCCCGGGGCTGGCGGGGAAGGGCAACCCCGGCAGGGCGGAATAGGCCGCCGGGGAGAACAGTCTGAGGTTGTCGTAGTAATGCCGCCAATTGCCGCCCGGACGCTCGCTCGCTTCGACGATCAGAAAGTCCACGCCCTGGCGCTGCAGATGCCAACCCATGGCCAGTCCGGCCTGGCCGGCACCGATGATGATGACCGCATGTTGTCTTGAATTGTTCATATGTGCGCACCTATGCATATATTTCAGCGATTTAGGACTTGGCGGAGAGAATTTCCAACGTTGGTCGCGCTGGCCCTGTGGCTGACTATAAAAATGCGGCATGGCCGCGTTGTGGTTTAACCGGGTGTGGCGGGGCAACAGTAAGGGGCGATGGCCTTGCATTGCTGCAGTATGGCTTCCAGGCGGCTGACAATGGCCGGGCCGTCGACCTCGTAGAAGACCTGGCGACCCTCCTTGGCGGTGCGCAGGATGCCGGCATCCAGCAGGGTCTGCAGGTGGCGTGAAACCACCGAGCGTTCCTGGGGCAGGTCGGCGGCGATCTCGCTGATATCGGCGCGGCCCAGCAGCATCACGCGCTTGAGCACGCCGATCCGCGAGGGCTCGCAGAGGGCCTTGAAGAAGGTGCTGTCGAAGGTGGCGATGGCGGCTTCGACGGCTTGCTGTTTGCGGGGTATCGGGTTGTCCATGGCTGGCAATTTATGTGCATATATATGCACGTGTCAATCGCGATTTACCGCCGTCTGGCCTTGCATGGCTGACCCGGGTCGACCGGACTGCCTACAATGGTGGCCTAGCGTCTATTTCGTGCCAAGGAATGCCCTTATGTATCAGCAGAGTCTCGCCACGGTGTTCGGCTTTCAGCAGTTGCGTCCCGGCCAGCAGCGGGTGGTCGAGGCCGTGTTGGCCGGGCGTTCGGCGGCGGCGATCTTTCCCACGGGTTCGGGCAAGTCGCTGTGCTATCAGTTGCCGGCCCTGCATTTGCCGCATCTGACCCTGGTGGTCTCGCCACTGCTGGCGCTGATGCAGGACCAGCTGGCGTTTCTCCATGCCCGCGGCATCAGCGCCGCCAGTATCGATTCGGCGCAGAGCCGCGAGGATGCCAGTGCGGTGATGACCCGGGCGAAATCCGGCGAGCTGAAGATTCTGATGATCTCGGTGGAGCGCCTGAAGAACGAGCGCTTTCGCAACTTTATCGCCCAAGTGCCGATTTCCCTGCTGGTGATCGACGAGGCCCACTGCATTTCCGAGTGGGGGCACAACTTCCGCCCCGATTACCTCAAACTGCCGGACTACCAGCGCCAGTTCCGCATTCCCCAGGTGCTGTTGCTGACCGCCACGGCCACGCCGCCGGTGATTGCCGATATGCAGAAGAAGTTCGCCATCGCCGCCGAGGATGTGGTCACCACCGGCTTCTATCGTGCCAACCTCAACCTGCTGGTGGTGCCGGTCGGTGGTACCGGCAAGCAGCGCCGCCTGGAGCAGTGGCTGGGTGCCAAGGCCGGGCAGCCGAGCATCGTCTACGTGACCCAGCAGAAAACCGCCGAGCAGGTGGCCGAGCGCCTGAGCCAGCGCGGCATCGCCGCCAGCGCCTACCATGCCGGCATGGCCCATGAAGCACGCGAGGCGATCCAGCGCCAGTTTATGGCAGGGCGGATCAACTGCATCGTCGCCACCATCGCCTTCGGCATGGGCATCGACAAGGCGGATATCCGCAATGTGGTGCATTTTGACCTGCCCAAATCCATCGAGAACTACAGCCAGGAAATCGGCCGCGCCGGCCGTGACGGTAAGCCGTCCGACTGCCTGGTGCTGGCCAATCGTGACAGCCTCAGCCTGCTGGAAAACTTTGTTTACGGCGATACGCCGGAGCTGGACGGCATTCGCTGCGTGCTGGATAAGCTGCTGAGTGAGCGTGATAACGGCGAATGGGAGCTGATGCTTAACCAGCTGTCCGAGCAGAGCAATATCCGCCAGCTGCCACTGAAAACCCTGCTGGTGCAGCTGGAGCTGCGCGGCATTATCGCCCCGCGTTACGCCTACTTCGCCGAATATCGCTTCAAATACCTGCTGGAGCCCGAGGCGCTGGTTGCCAAGTTCGACGGCGAGCGGCGGCAGTTTGTCGAGGCGTTGATCGGCACCTCGCAGCGCGCCCGCACCTGGTGCACGGTGGACTTCGACCTGCTCTACCAACAGCACCAGGCCGAGCGCGGCCGGGTGATCAAGGCCCTGGATTACTTTCAGGAGAAGGGCTGGATCGAGATGGAAAGCAAGCAGATGACCGAGGTATATGCACTGCTCGACCCGGGGTTCGACCCGGTCGCCCTGAGCGCCGAGCTGCATGGCTATTTCAGCCAGCAGGAGGCCAGCGAGATCCGCCGGATTCACGCCATGCTCGCCCTGTTTGCCAGCGAGCAGTGCCTGAGCCAGCGTCTGGCGGCCTATTTCGGTGACGCCAACGCGCCGCAGCAGTGCGGCCATTGCTCGGTGTGCCAGGGCCAAGTCGCCCATCTGCCCGAGCCGCCGGCCTTGCCGCCGCTGGCGGAACAGGATGTCCGCGGCCTATGCGACGGCTTTATGCGCAAATATCAGGAGCTCAAAGGTGGCGAACCCAGCGCCGAATGCCTGACGCGCTTTCTCTGCGGCATCAGCGTGCCGCTGTTTACCAAGCTCAAGGCCCGCCAGCTCAGCGGCTTTGCCGCGCTGGAGGATTATCCCTACGCCGAGGTGCGCAGCTGGCTCAGGGCTTAGGCGGCTCGCCAGGCGAGGGTTGGAACCAGGCGCGGAATGACCGCTCGCCGGCCGCAGTGAACGCCACCACGCGCGAGTCGCCCATGCACTTGGCCCAGCCAAGTTCCTGGATCCGCACAAACAGGGCGGCACCGAGCGCGCCGGCCAGATGATGGCGGCGCTCGCTCCAGTCCAGGCAGGCTCGGCAGAATGAGCGGCGTTGCAGAGCCAGGGCGTCGGGGTCGATGCCGATCTGGCGAAACCACTGCCGCCCGCTGTTGGTGAGCACGGGTCCGGCGTCCAGCTGTTGCAGCCACTCGCGGCGCAGCAGCCCCTCATAGGCCAGCACCCCCAGTTCACCGGCCAGGTGGTCGTAGCAGACCCGCGCGCGGCGCAAGGCCAGATCGCGGGGGCCGGTGCGCGGCAGCGGTGGCCCGGCGCGCAAGGCGAGGCCCATCATCGACTCGAGCAGTTGCGCGATTTCCCGGCCAGCCAGGCGGAAGTAGCGATGCCGACCCTGCTGGTCGACGCTGAGCAGGCCGGCGTCGAGTAATTTGCCCAGGTGCGAGCTGATGGTCTGTTTGGTCACGCCGGCGATATCGGCCAGCTCGGTAGCGGTCAACGCGCGATCAGCCATCAGTGCGGACAGCACCGCGGCGCGGGCGTTGTCGCCGAGCAGGGCGGCGATACGGGTGATGTTGGGGCCTTCGATCATGGTTCGATGCTAGTCGAACCATATGGCAGCGGCAATTGGCTAAGGTCTCCTCCACCAACCAGAGGAGTGACCCCATGCAAATCACATGTGTAATCCGTTATGAAATCGATCCGTTTCAGCGCGCCGCCTTCAAGGAGTATGCGGAGAACTGGGGGCGCATCATTCCGCGTTGCGGCGGCCAGCTGCTTGGCTACTTCCTGCCGCATGAGGGCAGCAACTATGTGGCCTGGGGTTTGATCGGCTTTGCCAGCCTGGCTGCTTACGAGGCCTATCGGGCGCTGCTCAAGGATGATCCCGAGGGGCGCGCCAACTTCGCCATGGCCCAACAGATGCGCTTTATCCTGCGCGAAGAGCGTTCCTTCGTTGAAGGCGTCGAGGGCACCCTGGGCCTTCAGCCTGGCTGCGCGGGGATTGCAGCATGATCGCGGTGATTTTCGAGGTGCAGCCTCAGGTTGGCCGGGAGTCGGAGTACCTGGATACGGCAGCGGCGATACGCGAGCAGCTCGAGCAGGTGGAGGGCTTCATTTCGGTGGAGCGCTTTGCCAGCCTCTCCCAGCCGGGCAAGCTGCTGTCGTTGTCGTTCTGGCGGGACGAGGCGGCGGTCAAGCGCTGGCGCACCCTGGAGGTGCATCGTCAGGCCCAGGCGGCCGGGCGTGGCGGGGTGTTCGCCGACTATCGGCTGCGGGTGGCCGAAGTGGTGCGCGACTACGGGCTGCATGAGCGCGAACAGGCACCGAGCGACTCGCGCCAGGTGCATGGCGCGCTGTAACCGCCAGGCTGGCCTACTCGCCGATATCCTCGTTCCACAGCGTCGGCTGGGCGGCGATAAAGCCCTGCATCATGTGCAGGCATTCGCTGTTGTGCAGCACGTCAAGCTGCACGCCACGCTCGCGCAGCAGCGCTTCTTCGCCGAGGAAAGTCTGGTTTTCGCCGATGATCACCTTGGGGATGCCATACAGCAGGATTGCCCCGCTGCACATGGCGCAGGGCGAGAGGGTGGTGTAGAGCACCGACTCGCGGTAGGTCTGTGCGCTTTGCCGGCCGGCGTTTTCCAGGGCGTCCATTTCACCGTGGCGGATGGCGCTGCCCTGTTGCACCCGGCGGTTGTGGCCGCGGCCGATAATCTGGCCGTTGTGCACCAGCACCGAGCCGATCGGGATGCCGCCTTCGGCCAGGCCCAGGCGGGCTTCGTCGATGGCTGCCTGCATAAATATGTCCATGCTCGCTGCTCCTTTTGCGGGTTGCCCAAGTCTGTGGCGTTATGGCGCGCGGGAGGCCTGGCCTTGTTCCAGGGTCCAGTCCAGCAGTTCGCGGGTCAGCTGGTCGCCGGCCTGGCCGAAGGCGTTGACCACCGCCGCCACCGAGGTATCGCTGGCTGCCTGGCTGACCTCGAAGCGTCGACTGGCGAGGATGCGCAGGCTGCCGCTCTGCACCAGACGGGCCTCAAGCAGAATTCGCGCCACCGGGCGACCGTCCTGGTATTCGCTGTGGAAGGCGCGCAGGTCGCTGTCCAGTTCCAGGTCGGCGTGCAGGCGGCTTTCATCGCTGCTGATGGCGGCGATCCGGCCGTCATCGATAAACCCGGCGATCAGCCGATCACGCAGCAGCAACGGTGCGCGGTCGCTCCAGCGCACGCCCTGGTAGGCGCTGACCTGATCGCCCGGCGGCAGCACGGCGATGCGCGTGCTGTCGAGCAGCTGGTTGCTGTAGGGCTTGTTCACCCGCAAGGCCCAGTCGCTGCGCGGGCTGGCGTTGTGTGCGGGCAGGGCGCTGGCTGGCAGGCGGTAGATGCTCAGCACCTCGCTTTTCGGCAGGATCGAGCAGGCACCGAGCAGGCCGGCCAGGAACAGAACGGCGAGGGGGCGAAGGCGGCTCATGGTTGAAACTCCTTGATGCTGTCGCTGCGCAGCAGGTAACCGGCGGGATCTTCTTCCAGGCGGCGAGAAAAGGAGCGCAGGGCGCTAAGGGTTTCGCGCAGTTCGATAATGGTCGGGCCGAGTTCGCTGACGCCCTGCATGCCGCCATGGAGGGCGTCGCGGTTGTCGCTCAGCAGGCTCTCGACCGTGGCGCTGCTGCGTTCCAGGGAAGCCAGCATGCGGTTGGCGTTGGCAAAGGCGGCACGCCCCTCGGTGTTGACCAGCTGGTTGGCGTTACGCATCAGCTCGGCGGCTTCGCGGCTGGCGCTGCTGATCTGCTGCAGGGCCAGGCGCAGCTCGTCACGCTGTTCGGCGACGCTGGCGCTGGTCTGTTCGATGTTTTCCAGGGTGCGCGCAATGCTCTTCACGTTGTCCCGGGAGAACAGCTGGTTGGCACGGTTGAGCAGGCGGGTGACGCTGATCACCAGATCCTCGCCGTTGGCCATCAGCCTTGAGAGCGGCGAGCGGTCGGCGATGATCTGCGCCCGCTGCCCGTCCTTGCTCCTGAGCAGCGGGCTGTCCGGGGTGCCGCTGTGCAGCTGGATCAGCGCCGCGCCGGTAATTCCGGTGATCGACAGGCGCGCGCGGGTGTCTTCCTTGATCGGCGTGTTGGCGCTGACGCGGATATGCGCATGAACCTTGCGTGGGTCGTTGACGTCCAGGGTCAGGCTGATTACATCGCCAACCTTGATCCCGCTGTACTGCACCGCGCTGCCCTGGGACAGGCCGCTGACCGCTTCGTTGAAGATCACCTCGTAGTGGTTGAATTCCTTGTCCGAGCTGGATTTTCCCAGCCACAGGGCGAAGCCCAGGGCGGTGGTGACCATCAGCACGGTAAACAGACCAATCAACACATGATGGGCACGGGGTTCCATTCAAACACTCCCTGGCACGCGGGTGGCGGCCTGTGCGGCGGCGCGTCCGCGCGGGCCGTGAAAATAGTCGTGAATCCAAGGGTTGTCGGTGGCGGCCACCACGTCCAGGCGGTCGGCCACCAGTACGCGTTTTTCCGCCAGCACCGCGACCCGGTCGCAGATGGTGTAGAGGGTGTCGAGATCGTGGGTGACCAGGAAGACGCTGAGGCCCAGGGCGTCGCGCAGGGTCAGGATCAACTGGTCGAAGGCCGCCGCGCCGATCGGGTCGAGGCCGGCGGTGGGTTCGTCGAGAAACAGGATATCCGGCTCCAGGGCCAAGGCCCGACCCAGGGCGGCGCGCTTGATCATGCCGCCGGACAGTTCGGTGGGGTACTTGTCGCCGGCTTCGCGCGGCAGGCCGACCAGCGCCAGCTTGACCAGGGCCAGGCGCTCGGCAGCGGCACGGCTGAGCCCGGCATGTTCGATCAGCGGCAGGGCGATGTTCTCCGTCACCGTCAGCGAGGAAAACAGCGCGCCGCGCTGGTAGAGCACGCCGAAGCGCCGCTCCAGTTGCGAGCGCCGCTCTGGAGGTAATTCCAGCAGCGTCTCGCCGAATACCTGCACGCTGCCGGCGGTTGCCCGGCGCAGGCCGAGAATGCTGCGCAGCAGCACCGATTTGCCGGTGCCCGAGCCGCCGACCACGCCCAGCACTTCGCCCCGGTACAGATCGAGATCCAGGTCCTGGTGCACAGTCTGGGTGCCGAAGCGGTTAACCAGCCCGCGCACCTCGATAATCGCCTCGCCCGTCACCAGCCCATCTCCATCAGGAACAGCGCCGCCACCGCATCCAGCAGGATCACCACAAAGATCGACTGGACCACGCTGGAGGTGGTGCGCTCGCCCACCGATTGCGCGCTGCCGGTGACCTTGAAGCCTTCCAGGCAGCCGATCACGGCGATCAGGAAGGCAAATATCGGGGCCTTGGCCATGCCCACCAGAAAGTGCTTGAGGGCGATATTTTCCTGCAGCATGGCCAGGTACATGGTCGGCGAGATATCCAGGCTCAGGGCGCACACCACCGCGCCGCCAAGGATGCCGCTGAGCATGGCGATAAAGGTCAGGATCGGCAGGGCGATCAGCATGGCGAACACCCGCGGCAGCACCAGCAGCTCCAGCGGGTCGAGACCCAGGGTGCGGATCGCGTCGATCTCCTCGTTGGCCTTCATCGAGCCGATCTGCGCGGTAAAGGCGCTGGCCGTGCGCCCGGCCATCAGGATGGCGGTGAGCAGCACGCCGAATTCGCGCAGAAAGGAGAAGGCCACCAGGTCGACGGTGTAAATGCTCGCGCCGAAGTCGGCAAGGATGGTCGCCCCGAGAAAGGCCACCACCGCGCCGACCAGAAAGGTCAGCAGGGCGACGATGGGCACGGCGTTCAGCCCGCTCTGTTCCAGGTGAGCGGCCAGCGAGGTCATGCGCCAGCGCCGGGGGCGCAGGAGGATCCTCAACATGGCGCTCAGGGTCAGGCCGATAAAGCCCAGCAGCGCCACGCACTGGCGATAGAGGTCATCCACCGCCTGGCCGATATGGCCGAGTATCTCGCGCCAGGTGGCGACCCGTTTGGCCGGCAGCAGCTGGCCCGACTCGGCGATGGCGTTGCCCACGGCCTGCAGCAGGGCGCGGCGTTCGGCGGCCAGCCCCGGGGCATTGGCGGCCAGTTCGGCCAGACGCTGGCTGCCGAGCAGCTCCACCAGCAGCGCCGCGCCGGCGGTATCCAGCGCGCCGAGGGCCTGCAGATCGACCTCGGCCTCGCGCGCGAGGCTGCCGCTCAGGGCCAGCACCTCGGTCTCCAGGCGGGCGTAATGGGCCAGCGTCCAATCTCCGCCGATGCGCAGGCCAGAAGGCGCATCCGTGCGGCTGGAGTCGAGCGGCGTGATATAGGGGGCTGTACTCATGTCCGCAGCTTAACCTCCCTGCGCACGCGCGCCCAGCGTGCCGTGCTGCGGGCCGCCTTTATGAGGGGGCAGGCCGGCTGCGTTTCCAGGCAGTTGCAGGTCGAGTCCAGAACAGTGGGTGTGGGGCCAGGGGCCTAGGCTTGCGCGCTGTCATTCCACTTATCTTTCGGAGTCACCATGGGTCCTATTACCGTTCTGCGCGACACCCAGCCGCTGCCCCTGCTCGATGCCTGCAAGTGGACTCGGCTTGCCGGCGAGCCGCATACCGTCAACCTCAATGCCTACACCTCGGAAGACGGCAGCAAGATCATGGGTACCTGGATCTGCACTCCGGGCAAATGGCAGGTGGCCTACGAGAAGTGGGAGTACTGCCACTTCCAGGAGGGTTACTGCATCATCACGCCCGAAGGCCAGGAGCCGATTCACCTCCGGGCCGGCGATATCTTTATCGTCGAGCCGGGGATGAAGGGCACCTGGGAAGTGGTCGAAACCGTGCGCAAGTACTTCGTTTTTGCCTGAGCCCGCCCGGGTTCAGGGGTTGAAGGTGCGCGCATCCTTGGCCCAGGTGTCCAGCACCGGCTTGATGTCTTCCAGGCGCAGCTGGGTGCTGTCGTTTTCCAGTTGCAGGCCATGGCCCTTGCGCACCACGCGGGCCATGGGCTGGCTGTTGCGGCCGTCTATGGCTTCCAGTTCGATATAGATCTCGCTGTTCAGGTCGCGGGTGCCGGCTGCGGTACTGGCCGCCGCTGCTACCAGGGCGATGGGCACCACTTCGTAGACCTTGAGCCCCTCCGCCGAGAGACTCACGGCACTGATTGCCGAGCGCAGCACCAGGCTGTCCTGATCCGCCTGGTTGACGATGCGCAGGCGTCCGGCCAGCTCGCGTTGCATGGCCTGCTGCAGGTAGGTGGCGATGGCGTCCAGGGTCTGCTGGCTGACCTGCGGGTTGGGTTGCGGCGCGGGGTAGAACAGCGGCTTCTCCACCACGACCGAGCGGTAACGCTGCAGATCCAGCTCCGGCGAAATCCAGCGCATCACCGGCGCACCGCTGGCCGACTGCGCCGGCTGCAGTTGCGAGTAATCGCCGAGAAAGCCCGAGTATTGCGTGGGTTTAGTGGTGCTGCTGGCGCATCCGCCGAGCAGCAATGCTGCAGACAGACCAATGGCAAGGGGACGTAGAAACATATAGGCACTTTCCTGCGCAGATGAGGTCAGTTGACTGTAGACCAGCCCGCTGCGGGGCGAGGGCTTTCTGTATAGCGCCTCAGGCACTGTTGCGGTGCGAGGGGCTTGCCCCGGCAGGTGGCTTGGGTTAAATCTGGTTTCCCCGTTGCTACTAAGGGACGCTCTCGCGAAAGGATCTCGCCAATGGCCAATAAACTCGTTATCGCCGCTGCATCGCTGTTGTTGCTCTGCTACACCGCCACCTGGTTTGCTGCACCCCCGCAACTCTAATTTAGCCCGGCAAGGATGGCCGCTCATGACTTTTAAAGAACAGCAATTGACCGAGCTGCTGACGCTGACGTCGCGCAGCATCACCCACCTGACGGCCTCGCTGACCTCGCTGTCATTCGACCTGCTGCGCAGCCACGAGCCGGATGTGCGCAATGCCGGGGCGAAGATGATCACCCGGATGGAAGCGGTGAGTAAGGAGCTGGATCAACAGTGGCAGCTGATCAGCGAATTGACCGGGGTACAGATACCCGAGCGGGTCGATGCGGTCGAAGAAGTGCAGCTGCAGTCGGTTAAATAGCCGCTAGCGCTCCCGGCGCTCGCCGCCTGCGGGGCGTTCTGCTGCGACAGGGCTCTGTGAGCCGTTAGGCGCAGACAACAAAAAACCCGCCGAGGCGGGTTTTTTACCTGACCATTCCAACTTCCTGTTGGCAACCATCCTGGCTATGGTCGATCGTCCTTGATCCTGAGTGCTTCCTTGCGACTCAGTGGATGTATGTAGATTAGGCGTGCAGCGTCTTGGATAACAGGGCGAAACGACGCCAGTGCGTGTAGGACATTCGCTATAGCGGCTCAGCCGCGGCGAAACACCAGGGCTTTCAGGGCGCTGTCCGGCTGGCTGTCGGGGAATTCCGGCGGGTTCTGCAGGCGCTCACTAAAGCGCAGGCTCGGCGCTTCGCTGGCCATGGCCTGGATCAGGTAATCCGGGCCGATTTCCGGCTCGTTGCTGCAGGCCAGTACCACCCCGTCCGCGCTCAAGAGTTCGGGCAAACGGCGCAGCACCTTCGGGTAATCCTTGCTCAGCACAAAGCTGCCGCGCTGGAAGGACGGCGGGTCGACGATGATCAGGTCATAGGGGCCGTACTTGCCCACCTTGCCCCAGGACTTGAACAGATCATGGCCGAGAAACACCACCTGGCTCAGGTCGTGCTGGTTCAGCCGGTGATTATCGCGACCACGGCTGAGCGCGGCTCTGGCCATATCCAGATTGACCACCTGACGCGCGCCACCCGCCAGCGCCGCGACCGAGAAGCCGCAGGTATAGGCGAACAGATTGAGTACGCGCTTGCTCGCCGCCTGCGCCTGCACCCATTGGCGGCCATAGCGCATGTCGAGGAACAGCCCGCTGTTCTGCTTCTTGCCCAGGTCGAGGCGGTAGTGCAGACCGTGCTCGCAGATATCCCAGTGCTCCACCGGCTCGCCAAGTAGCCACTGGGTCGGGCTTTCCGGCAGGTAGCGCTGCTGCAGCAACAGGCTGTGCGCGCCGCTCTGCTGCCAGGCTGCGGATTGACCGAGGTCGAGCAGCATCTGCTGCAGCGCGGCCAGTTCGGCATCGCTCACCGGCTTGAACAGCGCCACCAGCAGCACGCCTTGCAGCCAATCCACGGTGATCTGCTCCAGCCCCGGCCAGCAGCGCCCGCGGCCGTGAAACAGGCGACGGGTTTCACTGGGTGGCGCAGCCAGGGCGGTGAGCAGGTGTTGCTGCAGCGTGAGCAGGGCGTCTGGGGTCATGGGCTGGGGTCGAGTGGGCGAGGCGGCGATTTTAACAGGCGAGCCTCTAGGGCCTGTTGCCGTTTCGTCGCGAGCCGCGTTGCCGCGAAAAATCTCGCCAGGCTAGGCGGAGGGCGCAGGTAATGGTTGCTCCCTTGCCAAGTCCTCCAACACCGCATGGCGAGATTTTGCGCGCAACCCGAAGGGCCGGGCCTGTTTTAGCGCGATACTGCGTTTCTCGACACTCATTTGGAACAACCAAACTTCGTGTCTCGTGCCTTGCCTCGCGCTAAAACAGGCTCCGGCGCGGCCGCGAACGAAACGGCAACAGGCCCTCGAATCGTCTGTGTCGATCATTGTTATCGGTAAAGGCGTTTGGCTTTGCGCCTTGCAAGTGCCTAGCATTGCCCTTTTTCTGCACCGCATATAAGGATCTACCATGCATATCGACGAAGCCATCCGTAGCCGCCGCGCCGTTAAAGGCTATGACCCGGCTTTTACCCTGAGTGACGCGGAGAAGGACGAGCTGCTGCAACTGGCCCTGCTCGCGCCATCGGCGTTCAACCTGCAGCATGTGCGCCTGGTCGAGGTCAGCGACCCGGCGCAGCGTCAGCAGCTGCGTGAAGTGGCCTGGGGCCAGGCGCAGGTGACCGATGCCTCGATGCTGGTGGTGGTGTGCGCCAAGCTAGACAGCTGGCAGCAGGATGTCGGCCGCGTCTGGGACGGTGCCCCCGCAGAAGTACAGGCTTATATGGCCGGTGTCATCGACACCTATTACCGCGACAAACCGCAGGTGCAGCGCGACGAAACCATGCGCAGCTGCGGCCTAATGGCGCAGACCCTGATGCTCGCCGCACGGGGCAAGGGCCTGGACTCCTGCCCGATGGACGGCTTCGACTTCGACGCAGTGGCCAGGCTGATCAAGCTCCCGGCCGACCATGTGATCGCCCTGATGGTCGCCGTCGGCAAGAAGACCATCGAGCCCAAGCCACGCATCGGCAAGCTGCCGTTCAATGAAGTGGTGCTGCGCAACAGCTTCTGATCGCGGGGCAGGTTTCTGAGCGGTTGGGTCATTCTTCAGCCATAACTGTGGTCAGCCTGCGGCTGTTCACAGCACTAAAGGCTGGATGACAAAACCGCTGTTGGGGGTGAATCTGGCGGCGCTACACGCCGCTCTGCACCCATAAGAAGAAGCCTGAGGAAGCCCCATGTCTGCCGAACATCTGGATGTCTTGATCATTGGTGCCGGCCTGTCCGGCATCGGTGCGGCCTATCACCTGATGAAGCATTGCCCCGGCAAGCGCTTTGCCATCCTCGAAGGCCGGGCAGCGTTGGGCGGCACCTGGGATCTGTTCCGTTATCCGGGCATCCGTTCCGATTCGGACATGTTCACCCTCGGTTACAACTTCAAACCCTGGACCAACCCGCTGGCGATTGCCGACGGCCCGTCGATCCGCAGTTATATCGAGGAAACCGCGCAGGAAAACGGCATCCAGGAACACATCCGCTTTCAGCACAAGGTGCTCAAGGCCGACTGGTGCAGCGAGCGCGCCACCTGGACCCTGCAGGTGCAGCGCGGCGAAGAAGCCGAACCGATCAAACTGAGCTGCCAGCACCTGTTGATGTGCACCGGTTATTACCGCTATGAGGCGGGCTACACCCCGGAATTCAAAGGCCGTGAGCAGTTCCAGGGCGAGTTTATCCACCCGCAGCTATGGCCGGAAAACTTCGATTACAGCGGCAAGAACGTGGTGGTGATCGGCAGCGGTGCGACGGCGGTGACCCTGGTGCCGGCAATGACCGACAAGGCCAGGCACGTGACCATGCTGCAACGCTCGCCCACTTACGTGATAAGCCTGCCCCAGGGCGATCCGATTTCCGCCTTGCTGCGGCGTTTTCTGCCGGAAACCTGGGTCTACCGCCTGGCGCGCACGCGCAATGTGGCGGTGCAGCTGGGCTTCTACAAACTGTCCAAGGCCTTTCCCGGCCTGGTGCGCAAGGCGTTGCTCGGCATGGCCAGGCGTCAGTTGGGCAAGGACTTCGATATGCGCCACTTCAGCCCGCGCTACAAGCCCTGGGACGAGCGGGTGTGCGCGGTGCCCAATGGCGACCTGTTCAAGGTGCTGCGTCAGGGCAAGGCCTCGGTGGTCACCGAACATATCGACGGTTTTACCGCCAAGGGCATCCGCCTGAAGTCCGGCCAGGTGCTGCCGGCGGACGTGATCATCAGTGCCACCGGCCTGGAGCTGCAGCTGTTTGGCGGCATGCAGGTGGCGGTGGATGGTGTGCCCTTCGACGCCGCCAGGAGCATGGGCTATCGCGGCATCATGCTGCGTGATCTGCCCAATGCCGCGGTGGTGCTGGGCTACACCAATGCCAGCTGGACCCTCAAGGCCGATCTTTCCAGCGAGTACTTCTGCCGCCTGATCCAGCATATGGACGCCATCGGCATGCGCCAGTGCACCCCGCGCGATGCCCGGCGCGAGGTCAAGGATGCACCCTTTCTCGACCTGGCCAGCGGTTATATCCAGCGCGCCGCCGACAAGATCCCCAGCCAGGGCGATCGCGCACCCTGGAAGCTCTACCAGAACTACCTGCTGGACCTGGCGCTGCTGCGTTACGGCAAGATCGAGGATGGCTACCTGGCGTTCACTTCGCCGCAGAGTAGCCCCCAGTCCACGACCGTCGCTGGCCTGAGGGCTGATGTAAGCCAAACGCCATAGCGCTTTGACGGCTATCGGCTACAGCGTGCGGACAGGTTGCCGCTTTCATATGCGGCACTAGGCCACTATCCTTGTTCGGGCATCACGGACGATTAGGCAAGAGCCTGCGCCGCGTATTTTTTGCAACTACAAAGAAGAAAGGACTCTATCGTGCTACTAGCGAGCAGAAAGGATGCTGGCCATGAGGAGCAACGCCAACTGCCGGCGTTGCGTGCGCATATCGAGCATTTGCTCGGCCAGGGCTGGGTCATCGCCTCGCGCAACCCCCTCAAGCTGCAGTTCGGCCAGAAGACCTGCCAGGTCAGGTGTGGCATGTTGATCAGCGAAAGCATGCTCTAACCCTCTCCGCGATTTCCCGAGGCCCCGGCCGGTTGTCTGTCAACCGGCCGGGGCCTTTTTTCGTTTCGTTAGCGGATATTGCGCCTGCGTGTCCCTGATATTGGCCGTACAGCGCTGTGCTCGGGGGCGGCGTGGGAACGCAACGGCCTCTGGCGGGTCGCTGTTGTATCGGCAGGGCTTGGGTTGTCGGGCATCTGTGCCTATAACAACAGAGTCGCCTTTTCCATCCAGCAAGGAGGACATCGCCATGCACAGCCGCCGCCACTTTGTTCAGCGCAGCGCCGCCATCGCGGCACTGGCCGCCCTGTTGCCCGGATTGCCGCTTTCCGCCCTGGCGGCGAACAGCCTGCTGCGACGTCGGATTGGCTCCAGCAACGAATGGCTGCCGGTGATCGGTCTGGGCACCTCGCGCACCCACGATGTGGCCCTCGACAAGGCCAGCCTTGACCCTCTGCTCAAGGTTCTGCGCACCCTGGTCAACGGTGGGGCCAGTCTGATCGACACCGCGCCCAGTTACGGCCGCGCCGAGGCGGTGTGTGGCGCGCTGGCGGCCAGCAGCGGGCTGCGCGAGCGCCTATTTCTCGCCAGCAAGGTGTCGGCCAGCGGGCGGGAGGCCGGCGCGCGGCAGATCGAGGCCAGCTTCAAGGCCCTGCAGACCGAGCGGATCGACCTGATCCAGGTACACAACCTGCAGGACACCGCCACCCAGCTTGGCCTGCTGCGCGAGCTCAAGGCCCAGGGACGAGTCCGCTATATCGGCGTCACCCACTACCTGGAGTCGGCCCATGATCGGCTGCTCGAGGTGCTGCGCCAGGAGCCGGTGGATTTCGTCCAGTTCAACTACTCGGTCGGCGAGCGCAATGCCGAGCAGCGCCTGCTGCCTTATTGCGCCGACCAGGGCATCGCCGTACTGATCAATCGGCCGTTTCAGCGTGGGGCACTGTTCCAGCGGGTGCGCGACAAGGCCCTGCCGGACTGGGCCACAGTGGAACTGGACGCCGGTTCCTGGGCGCAGCTGCTGCTCAAGTACATCCTCGCCCATCCGGCGGTGACGGCGGTGATCCCGGCCACCTCCAAGCCGCGCTATATGGCCGACAACCTGCTGGCCGGCCATGGCCGCCTGCCAAATGCGGCGCAGCGGCAACGGATTATCGAGCTGTTCGCCTGAGATGCCCTGGCTCAGGCGGCGGCTGGCCCGGGCGATCAATGCCGAGGCGCAGGAGCTGGCCGCGGTGCTGGCCGGCTTTGCCCTGTTTTTCTGCCTGTTCGCCGGCTACTTCATGCTGCGCCCGATCCGCGAGGCCATGGGCATCAGTGGCGGCGTGGAGAACCTGCAATGGCTGTTCAGCGCCACCTTTGTTGCCATGCTGCTGGCGGTGCCGCTGCTGGCCTGGCTCAACTCGAAGGTGCCGCGCATCCACTTTATCGACTGGGTGTACGGCTTCTTCTGCCTCAACCTGCTGACCTTCGTCCTGCTGTTCTCGATGCAGCGCGACAGCGTGTGGCTGGCGCGGGTGTTCTATGTGTGGATCTCGGTCTACAACCTGTTCGTGATTTCCGTGGCCTGGAGCCTGATGGCCGACGTGTTCGACAGCGCCCAGGCGCGTCGTCTGTTCGCCTTTGTCGCCGCCGGGGCCAGCGTCGGTGGCTTGAGCGGGCCGCTGCTGAGCGCCGTGCTGATTGCCCGGGTGGGTGAGGCCGGGTTGCTGCTGTTGGCCGCCGCCTTGCTGGGCCTGGCCCTGGCGCTCAAGCATTATCTGATGGCCTGGCGCGCGCGCCATGGGGCCGGGCGGCCAGGTGCCGTGGCGAGCGAAAACCCGCGCCGGCCGGTGCCGGGCAACCCCTTTAGCGGCCTGACCCGGGTGCTGGCCTCGCCCTATCTGCTGGGGATCGCCGCCTTCGTCATGCTGCTGACCGCGGTCAGCACCTTTCTCTACTTCGAGCAGGCGCGCCTGGTGGCCGAGCTGTTCCCCGAGCGCGCCAGCCAGGTGCGGGTATTCGGGGCGATCGACTTCGTGGTGCAGGCCGGGGCCCTGGTCGCGCAGCTGTTTATCAGCGGCCGGGTGGCCGAGCGCCTGGGCGTGCGGGTGCTGCTGGCGGCGGTGCCGGCGCTGGTCTGCCTGGGCTTTATCGGCCTGGCGCTGATGCCGACCTTCGCCGTGCTGGCGACGCTGATGATCGTGCGGCGCATCGGCGAGTACGCCTTCGTCCGTCCGGGGCGGGAGATGCTGTTCGCCCCGCTGGATGCCGAGAGCAAGTACAAGGCGAAGAACTTTATCGACACCGTGGTCTACCGCGGCGGCGACGCCCTGAGCGGCTGGGCCAAGGCCGGGCTGGATATGCTCGGCCACGGCGCATGGCTGGTGGCCCTGGTCGGTGCACTGTGCGCGGCGTTGTGGGGACTGCTCGGCTGGCGTCTGGGCAGTCAGGCGGATGCCGGGGTGGCGAAATAAGCTTATAGAACCGCTTCGTGAATAGCGGTAGCCCGGATGCGATCCGGGCCACCGCCGGCGTGTCGGCGACCCACCGGTTCAGTCCGGCAGGCGCGGCACTTGCCACTGGGTGCTGGCCAGCCAGTCGGCAAAGGCGGCCGGGGGCAAGGGCTTGCTCAGCAGATAGCCCTGGGCGATATCGCAGCCGAGCTGGTCCAGGCGTTCGAGAACGGCTGTGGTTTCCACCCCTTCGGCGACTATCTTGAGATTCATGTTGTGCCCCAGTTCGATGGTCGAGCGGACGATGATGTCGTCATCCGGATTGCTCAGCAGATCCTGGACAAAGGACTTGTCGATCTTCAGCTCATGCACCGGCAGGCGCTTGAGCTGGGCCATGCTCGAATAGCCGGTGCCGTAGTCGTCGATCGACAGCTGCACGCCCAGCTCGCACAGCTGCTGCAGTTGGCCCATGGCCAGCTCCGGGTCGGCCATCACCGCGCTCTCGGTGATTTCCACCACCAGGCTGCCCGGCGCGACGCCGTGTTCGGTCAGCTGGGCGGCGATAAAACCGGCAAAGCCGGGGTCGGCCAGGTCCAGCGCCGAGACGTTGATCGCGGTCTTCAGGTCCAGGCCCTGCTCCTGCCAGGCGCGGCTCTGTGCCAGGGCGGTGCGCACCACCCAGCGGGTCAGGGCGCAGACGTTGCCGGTCTGTTCGGCCAGGGGGATAAATTCGTCCGGCGGAATAAAGCCGTGTACCGGGTGAATCCAGCGCACCAGGCATTCCACGCCATACAGGGTACGTTGGCGGATATTCAGTTTGGGCTGGAAGTACAGGCTGAGCTGGCCGCCCTCCACCGCACCTTTCAGCTCGCTCATCAACGCCAGGCGCAGCAGGCTGTGGCGATCCAACTCCGGGCGGTAGAGGGCGTAGGGCGAACGCTGCGCCTTGCCCAGGTACATCGCCACCTCGGCATGCTGCAGCAGGCTGCCGGCACTTTCGCCATGATCCGGATACAGGGCGATGCCCAGGGTGGCGTTGAGGGTCATGCTGATGCCGCGCACGGCGAAGGGCTCGCGCAGGGCGGCGCGGTAATGCTCGGCGGCGGGGATCACCTGGCCCGGCTGGCAGCGGCTGATCAGCAGGGCGAACTCGTCGCCACCCAGGCGTGCCAGCTGTTCGCCCGGGCGCAGCAGGGCCTGCAGACGCGCGGCGAGCTGGCAGAGCAGCTGGTCGCCGGCCTCGTGGCCGAGGGTGTCGTTGAGGTCCTTGAAGTTGTCCAGGTCCATCAGCAATACCGCCACGCCTTCGCCACCCGAGGCCTGGGCGATGGCCTGTTGCAGCTCGGCGACAAAGCGGTTGCGGTTGGCCAGCTCGGTCAGCGGGTCGCGGTAAGCGAGAAAGCTGATGGTGGTTTCGCGTTCGGCAATGCCTTGCTGCATGGCGACGAATTCGCGGGCCAGCAGGCCGACTTCACCGCTGGCCTGCGTAGCCATCGGTACCTGATAGTCGCCGCTGGCGATGCGCCGCACGTTATCGACCATCTGGCTCAGCGGGCGGCTGACCGTATTGGCGATCCACAGCGCGCCGAGGCCGGCCAGCAGCAGGGCGATGGCGAAGATGGTTGCCAGCTGCCATTGCAGCGGCTGGTAGTCGGCCAGCTCGGCCGACAGCGAGCGCATCAGCAGCACCTGCAGGCCGCCGCTGGTGCCGCTTAGCGGCGCGCGCAGGGCGACCTGCTCAAGCGCCTGCAGCTCGAAGCGGAACACCCCCTGGTCGTCGGGTAATTGCTGATCGGCCAGTTCGGCCCGCGGCAGCGCTGCCAGGTTGCTGGCCAGCACCCGATAGCTGCCCGGCTTGCCGTCGAGCAGGGCGACATCGGCCCCGCTGAGGCGGGCCAGGTGCGCGGTGGCCTGGTCGTCCAGTTCGAAAGCCATCAGCAGCCAGCCCATCAGATTGGGCCGCGGGGCGAAGATCGGCGTGGCGTTGATATGCAGCACCCGCTCGCCAAACACCACCAGGCGCTCTGCGCTCTGCGGGTCGTCTTTATCCAGCAGGTCGGTCCAGGGCAGCGCGGCACCGGGCAGCAGTTCGCCGCTGGTACCGGCCAGAATCAGCCCCTGGGGGGCGCTGACCAGAGCAAAGCTGGCCTGACTGCGCGAGGCGAAGGATTCCAGCGCAGCGGACAGCGATTGCGCCTCCTGCTGCGGGCTGGCGATCAGGTCGGCAATTTCGCCGAGCAGGGTGAAGTCCTTGGCGATCAGGTCGGCCATGGCACTCTGCGCCTGGCGGCGGCTCTGCAGCTCGTTGCTCAGCACCGCGTGGGCGAAGTTCAGCTGTCCGCCTACCTGGCTCAGGGTGTGCTGATAGGTGGAGCGGTAGACCAGGGCCAGCAGCAGCACCATCACCGCCAGCAACAGCAGCAGAAAGAAGCCGAGAATCTTGCCGCGCAGGGTCATGGGATATAACCGCCTTTACCCTGGGGGCGCATGGCCGGTGCCTTGGGCCGTGGGTCGCGTTTCAGTGCGTTGGCGAGTTGCCAGGTCAGCGCGCCGTCGTTCGGCACGGCGCGGCTCAGGGCTTCCTGCGGGTCGGCGATGCGCGGGTGCCAGAGGTGCAGGGTCTGCCCGGCGGCGGCATCGAATTGCAGGCGGGTCTTGCCCTGCTTGTCGGTCTGGGCGAACCAGGGGGTGTCGAGCACCAGGATAAAACCGAGCATCCAGTCATGGATATTGCAGCCCAGGGTGACCAGGCCGGGCTGGTCGAAGCGCATCTCCTGCGGCGCGGCCTTCTGCTGGTGCAGGCGCAGTTCGAAGCGCTTGGCCGGCGAGAAGGAGTAGACGTGGTGGTTGATCGGGTCGGAGTTGGGAAAGCTCACCCTGGTGCCCACCTGCACCGGCAGGATATAGGGGGTGAACTGGCGCTTCTGCTGGTCCATCAGCGCCGCAGCGGCTTGGCTTTGTGCAGGCCCCGGCTCGACCCAGAGCACCGCGTCACTGAGCGGTTTGCCCTGGTGGTCGAGGAGCACGATCTCCAGATTCTTGGCCTGCGCCAGTGTACCCAGCAGCGCCAGCAGCAGCGCCAAAGCCGATTTGAGCATGATCGATTCCCCAAGACTGCACGACAGTAGCCGTCAGTATAGGGAGGCTTGCCCCGCTGCGGGCAATCAGCGCTGGGCGATCTGCAGGATCTGTTCGATCAGCCAGTGCAGCGCCGGGTCGCGCTGACGCTGGGCCAGGCTGACGATTTCCAGGTGAAACGGGCCGAGGGCGAACGGCAGCTCGAACAGTTGCAGCGGCAGCAGGCTGGCGAAGTGGCGCGCCAGCTGGGTCGGCAGTACGGCGGCCAGTTCGCTGTCGGCGACTATATGCGCGGCCTGCAGGTAGTTGGGCGTGGTGTAGAGAATCTCCCGGCACAGGCCCTGTTCGCCCAGCCATTGGTCGACCATGCCGCGGGTCTGACCGCCATGCACCCAGAGATGGCGCAGCTGCAGAAAGGTCGGCAGGTCCATGGGCTGGCTGGCCTGTGGATGGTCGCGGCGCAGCGCCAGTTGCAGGGTTTCGCTCATCCAGTGCTGGCGGGCAAAGCGCGCGGGGATTTCCTCGAAGCGCCCCAGCACCAGGTCCAGCTCGCCCTTGTCCAGCGCCTCGGCCGGCAGGTTGGGGCTCAGGTGGCGGATGTCGATACGCATGCCGGGGGCCTGCAGGCTGAGCTGCTTGAGCAGGCGCGGCATGCAGATCAGCTCGACATAATCGGTGACGGCGATGCTGAAGTGCTGACGGCTGCTGGCCGGGTCGAACACTTCACCGGCGCTGAGGCTCTGCTCGATCTGCTGCAGGGCGGCGCGGATCGGCGTTTCCAGCGCCTGGGCGCGCGGGGTCGGCTGCATGCTGCGGCCCACCCGCACCAGCAGCGGGTCGTCGAGCAGTTCGCGCAGGCGACCCAAGGCATTGCTTACCGCCGGCTGACTGAGCGACAGACGTTCGGCGGCGCGGGAAACGTTCTGCTCGCGCATCAGGGCATCGAACACGCGCAGCAGGTTGAGGTCGAAGGTTGAGATATTCATTGGCTGAATACGACTTATCACAAGACTAAATTTCAAAAATAGTAACGCCTTGCTTATGGTGGTGGGCGATTTTTTGTACGCCGGCAGGTGTAGGAGCGGGCGACATATCCATTTATTCCCCAGCCAGAGGAACCCCGATGAGCCACTCCGCTTTTACCGTTCAGCAGGCCGCCGTGATCGGCGCGGGCACCATGGGTCGCGGCATCGTCATGAGCCTGGCCAACGCCGGTATTCAGGTGTTGTGGCTGGACAACAACCCGCAGATGCTCGCGCAGGCCATAACCGTGGTGGCCGAGACCAATGCGCATAATCTCAAGCTTGGGCGTATCGACCAGGCGCAAGCCGACGCGCGTCTGGCCTGCATCGTCCCGGTGGATGACTATGCGGCGCTGGGCGTGGCCGATCTGGTGATCGAGGCGGTGTACGAGAACCTCGAACTCAAGCAGCAGATCTTCCGCACGCTCGACGCCATCCTGAAGCCAGGGGCGATCCTCGCCAGCAACACCTCTGCGCTGGATATCGACGCGATTGCCGCCGTGACCAAACGCCCCGAGCAGGTGCTGGGCCTGCACTTCTTCAGCCCGGCGCACATCATGAAGCTGCTGGAAATCGTCCGCGGTGCCAAGACTGCGCTGGCGGTGCTGGAGGCGGCTGTGGCCCTGGGTCAGCGCATCGGCAAGGTAAGCGTGGTGGCCGGCAACTGCGACGGTTTTATCGGCAACCGCATGCTGCACACCTATGTGCGCGAGGCGCGCATGCTGCTGCTCGAAGGTGCCTATCCGCATCAGGTCGATGCCGCGTTGCAGGGGGTTGGTTTCGCCATGGGCCCGTTTCGCATGTACGACGTGGTCGGCATCGACCTGGAATGGCGCGCCCGCGAGCTGGCCGGCAAGGGTCAGGATGATCCGGCGGTGCAGGTGGACAATCGCCTCTGCGGCCTCGGCCGGTTTGGCCAGAAGGTGCGCATGGGCTATTACCGCTACGCCGAAGGCAGCCGTCAGGCCGAGCATGATCCCGAGGTGGATGCGCTGGTGCTGCAGGTATCCGAGCAACTGGGTTTTGTCCGCCGCGAGATAGGTAGCGAGGAAATTCTTGAGCGCTGCCTGCTGGCACTGGTCAACGAGGGGGCGAAAATCCTCGAAGAGAATATCGCCGCCAATAGCCACGACATCGATCTGGTCTACCTCAACGGTTACGGCTTCCCGGCCGACAAGGGCGGGCCGATGAGCTGGGCCGATAGCCAGGGTGCGGCAGATATCCTCAGCCGTCTGCAGAATCTGCAAAGCCACTTCGGTAATCACTGGCAACCGGCCAGGTTGATCGAAAAACTGGCCAGCAGCGGGCAACGCTTTGCCGATGTGCAGGAGGGCCGGGTATGAGCTATCAAGCCCCGCTGCGCGATATGCATTTTGTCTTGCACGAACTGTTCGATATCAGCGGCCACTGTCAGCTGCTCGGTAACGGCCTCGACCGCGAGCTGATCGACGGTGTGCTGGAAGAGGGCGCGCGATATGCCGCCGAGGTGGTGGCACCGCTGAATCGCAACAGCGACGAGCAGGGTTGCCAGCTGAGCGATGGCCAGGTGAGTACCCCGGATGGCTTTGCCGAGGCCTATCGGCAGTATGTCGATAACGGCTGGGCGAGCATGACCGGGCCGAGCGCGTACGGTGGCCAGGCGCTGCCGCAGATGCTGGCCTGCAACTTCCACGAGATGCTGATGGGCGCTTCGCTGTCGTTCCGCGTGTATTCCGGGCTGACCGAGGGCGCGGTGCTGGCGCTGTACAAACACGGCAGCGAAACGCTGAAGGACACCTACCTGCACAAGCTGGTCAGCGGCCAATGGGCCGGCACCATGTGCCTGACCGAACCCCAGGCCGGCACCGATCTGGCCTTGCTCAGAACCCGCGCCGAGCCGCAGGCGGATGGCAGCTTCAAGGTCAGCGGCAGCAAGATCTTTATCAGCGGCGGCGAGCAGGACCTCTCGGAAAACATTATTCACCTGGTACTGGCGCGCCTGCCGGATGCGCCGGCCGGGGTGAAGGGCATCAGCCTGTTGCTGGTGCCGAAATTTATCGCCGCCGCCGACGGCACCCCCGGCGAGCGCAATGCGCTGTCCTGCGGGGCCATCGAGCACAAGATGGGCATCAAGGGCGCGTCCACCTGCGTGATGAACTTCGACGG
>CAZOEC010000067.1:0-26287 GCA_964578635.1 uncultured Pseudomonas sp. | reverse complement strand
CGAAGCGCGCGCCGCGGTAGTCCTCTTCCTCCAGCTTGTAGCTCTGGATCATGGTGCCCATGCCGCCGTCGAGGATCAGGATGCGTTCCTTCAGGGCTTGCTGGAGAGCTTGGAGGCGGGCGCTGCGATCGGACAGAGACATGGAGAGAACTACCTGGGACGCGTGAAAAAAGATGCGCGATGATAACAAAGCTGCACGCTTTTGCAGTGGCTTGCGCTTTTACATGAATTTCGCTCATGTTCGTCGATTGGCCTTGTTGAGCCCGCGCCGGCTAGAATCGGGTCCTGAGCCATTTTAGAGACGCCTCCATGGTCTGCCGCTTACTGCTTGGCGTGTGTTGTTTGTTCATCGGCTCATTGCAGGCGGCCGAACCCATCTCCTACAGCCGCGATATCCAGCCGATTTTCACCAAGAACTGCGTGGCTTGCCATGCCTGCTACGACGCCGCCTGTCAGCTCAACTTGGGCAGTGGCGAAGGCGTGCAGCGCGGTGCCAGCAAGGTTGCGGTGTACAACGGCACGCGCACCCAGGCGCAGGCCACCACGCGCCTGTTTGTCGATGCCCATGGCCCGGCGGCCTGGCAGCGCAAGGGCTTTACCTCGGTGCTGGATGCGCAGGGCAGCCAGGCAGCGCTAATGGCGCGGATGCTGGAACTGGGCCATCGGCAGCCGTTTGCCGCCAATAGCAAGCTGCCGGCGGCGCTGGATATCGGCATCAAGCGGGTCAACCAATGCCCGCTGCCCCAGGAGTTCGACGAGTTTGCCCGCAACAATCCGCAAGCCGGTATGCCGTTCGCGGTCACAGGTTTGAGCGAGGCCGACTACCAGACCCTGCAGGCTTGGCTGGAGCAGGGCGCGCCGGTCGATCAGCAGGCGCTGCAGGCCAGTGCAGCCGAGGCCCAGCAGATCGCCAGCTGGGAAACCTTTATGAACGCCCCCGGTGCCCGCGAGGCGCTGGTTTCGCGTTGGCTGTATGAGCACCTGTTTCTCGCCCATCTGCATTTTGCCGGCGGCGAGCCTGGGCATTTCTTTCAGATGGTCCGTTCGCGCACCCCCAGCGGTCAGCCGGTGGACATCATCGCCACGCGCCTGCCCAACGAGGACCCCGGCAGCGAGTTCTATTACCGCTTGACGCCGGTGCAGGGCGTAATCGTACACAAGACCCATATCACCTATGGGCTGAGTGCGGCGAAGCTGGCGCGGGTCAAGGAGCTGTTTTTCGCCACTGACTGGCAGGCGGATGCGGTGCCGGGCTATAGCCTGCAGCGCCGCGCCAATCCGTTCGAGACCTTCGCGGCGATTCCGGCGCAGGCGCGTTACCAGTTTATGCTGGATAACGCCGAATACTTTGTGCGCACCTTTATCCGCGGCCCGGTGTGCCGTGGGCAGATCGCCACGGATGTGATTCGCGATAATTTCTGGACTGTTTTCCAGGACCCGCAGCACGACCTCTATATCACCGACCCCGAGTACCGTGAGCAGGCCAAGGCGTTGCTGGCCGTGCCTGGGCAGCTGGACAGCATCGGTGACTTTCTCGGCCTGTGGCGCACCTACCGTGACAAGCGCAATGACTATGAAGCGCTGCGCATGCAGCGCTATGCCGATGCGCCCGCGCCGAGCTGGTCGCATATCTGGGCTGGTAACGACAACGCGCTGCTGTCGATCTTCCGCCAGCACGACAGCGCCTCGGTGCGCAAAGGCCTGATCGGCGAGGTGCCGCAGACCCTCTGGTGGCTGGATTTCCCGCTGCTGGAGCGCACCTATTACCAGCTGGTGGTGAATTTCGATGTGTTCGGCAACGTGTCGCACCAGGCGCAGACGCGGCTGTATTTCGACCTGATCCGCAATGGTGCCGAGGTCAACTTCCTCCGCCTGATGCCCGCCGAGTCGCGCCAGGACTATCTGAATGACTGGTACCAGAGCAGTGGAAAACTGAAAATCTGGCTGGACTATCAGGCCCTTGATACTGAAAGCCCGAGCGCCTTGCGCCTGCCCGGTAACGACCCCAAACGCAGCTTTGTCGAGACGCTGCTTGCGCGCTACGGCAGCCTGAATGCGCGGCCGGATCCGATCAACCGCTGCACGGGCGCACATTGCCATCGACCGGGGCTGGACGCCGAATTGCAGCGCGCCGAGCAGTCCCTGAGCCGACTGGCGGCAAAACCTGCGGGTACGCTCAAGGTGATCGAGCAACTGCCGGAGGCAACCTTGCTACGACTGGAAATGGCCGATGGTCGGCGCGAGGTGTACAGCCTGCTGCGCAATCGCGCGCACAGCAACGTGGCCTTTATGCTTGGCGAGGAACTGCGCTATCAGCCGGCGCTGGATACCCTGACGGTGTATCCGGGCGTGCTCAGCAGCTACCCGAACTTTATCTTCAACGTTCAGATTGAGCAGACCGCGGAGTTTGTCGCAGCCCTGGAGCAGGCCCGTGATGCAGCGGCCTTCGAGACAGTCGTCGAGCGTTGGGGCATTCGCCGCACGCATCCCGAGTTCTGGCGCTATTTCCACGATATGTCGGCCTATATCCAGCAAACCGAACCGATCGAGGCCGGAGTGCTGGATATGAATCGCTATCAGAACCTCTGAAATAGACGGGATTATCGCTGCGCCACTATCCCTACCAATTTACTAGGACTTTGCCGGCATGGCCGACTGGCGTACACTGCGCCCATGTTTGCGAGGAGTTGCCATGAGCACCATTACCATTACCGACGCTGCCCACGACTATCTGGCTGATCTGCTGAGCAAGCAGAACACCCCGGGCATCGGCATTCGCGTATTTATCACCCAGCCGGGCACCCAGTACGCCGAAACCTGCATCGCCTACTGCAAGCCGGGCGAGCAGAAGGCTGAAGACACCGCCCTGGGCCTGGCCAGCTTTACAGCCTGGATCGACGCGGTCAGCGAGCCCTTCCTGGAAGACGCCGTGGTCGACTACGCCACCGACCGCATGGGCGGCCAACTGACCATCAAGGCCCCGAACGCCAAGGTGCCGATGGTCAACGAAGACAGCCCGATCAACGAGCGTATCAGCTACTACCTGCAGACCGAGATCAACCCCGGTCTGGCCAGCCACGGCGGTGAAGTCAGCCTGATCGATGTGGTCGACGACGGCATCGCGGTATTGAAGTTCGGCGGCGGTTGCCAGGGTTGCGGCCAGGTCGACCTGACCCTCAAGGAAGGCATCGAGAAGACCCTGCTCGAACGCATTCCCGAGCTGAAAGGCGTGCGCGACGTGACCGACCATACAAACAAGGAAAACGCCTACTACTAAGAACCTGTCTACGATCTGCTGCGCGTCGGCCCTGCTGCGTTAAAAACAGGCTCGGAATGCTCATTTACAGCTCGTAAACTCCGCTTCCTCGCCTGTTTTTGCCTTGCATGGCTCTAGCTCGCGAGATCGTCAACAGGTTCTAAGGCATCGAGTTGCGGGCCAAATAAAAAGGCGACCCATCGGGTCGCCTTTTTGCTGCCTGTGATTTACGGGTTGAAGTTAAGACGAGGCCTGTAGCGCGCTGCGCCTAGCCGGCAGCAGCATCAGCATGGCCAGGCCGACCAGGGGCAGGATCACCAGATTGAGCGCGCTCCAGCCGAGGCCGCTGATCAATACACCGGCGCTGAATGCGGCCCCTGCGGCCAGCATGCCGTTGAGCAGCTCCATCAGGCCCTGGGCCTGGCCGCGCTGGGTTTCGTCATGGCCTTCGGCAAGCAGCGTGGTGCCGGCGACTAGCATCAGGTTCCAGCCCAGGCCGAGCAGCAAGGAGCTGAGCAGAAAGTGCAGCTGCTGCAGGCCGCTGAGGGCTACCGTGGCGCTGGCCAGCAGTATCAGCCCGCCCAGCAGGGCTACCCGGCGGCTGCCGAGACGATCGACCAGGGGGCCGGCGAGGAAGGCGGGGAGAAACATGCCGAGCATATGCCACTGGATCACCTGGGTGCTGCTTTCCAGGGCAAAGCCGCAGAAGTTCATGGCCAGGGGCGTGGCATTCATCACCAGGACCATCAGGCCATTGCCCACCGCGGTGGTGGCGATGGCTGCGCGTATCACCGGGTTGCCCAGGAGGTGGCGTAACTCCTTGAGTCCGGCCTTGGCTCTGGGCGGGGCAGCGCCTTCGCGCAATCTGCTCAACAGTATCAGGGCCAGCAGGGCGAGGGCGGCGATCAACAGGTAGGCACCGGCAAAGGGCCGGTCCAGCAGGTTTCCTGCCCACAGCAGCAGGCTTGGCACCAGCAGGGCCGCCAGCACGCCGCCGCCAATGACGTAGGCGCTGGCGCGCCCCTTTTCAGTCGCAGTGACGGCTTCCAGCGCGGCAAAGCGGTAGTACATCGCTGACGCCTGATAAGCGCCGATGGGCAGGGCACCCAGGCAAAACAGCAAAAAGTCGCCCAGCCACACGCCCAGCGCGCTAAGCAGGCCGCCCACCATCCCGGCACCGGCTCCGAGCATCAAGCCGGGACGGCGGCCATGGCGCTGCATAAACAGCGACAGCGGCTGTACGGTGAGCAGGTTGCCCAGCATCCACAAGCCCAGCGGCAGGGTCGCCAGGCTATTGAGCGGAGCCAGTTGCAGCCCTACCAGGGCGGTCAGGGTGATGCCGATCATCGAGCACGACCAGTACAGCGCCTGGCCGGCAAACAGCAAACGGATAGAGGAATTACGTAACAGCAGCATCGGCGGGCTCCCAGGGCGAGTTTGGCGATAGCGGTGGTTAACAGCCAGTTGGCTTGAGTACCCGCTCAGTGGAGGCGGGGAAGTGTTCCAGCTTGGCGGCCGGGCGGGTTGGCCGTCTGACCAGTTCGCCGCCGCAGTTCGGGCAGATGCCTTGCAGGCGGTCGCTGGCGCAGGCGTGGCAGAAGGTGCACTCGAACGAGCAGATCAGCGCATCTGGCGAGTCGCCAGGCAGGTCGCGATCGCAGCATTCGCAGTTGGGGCGCAGTTGCAGCATGGCGGGCTCCTTGGGTTTGCTCAGGCGAAGCGTTCGCTGTATTCCTGGGGGCTGATGCCCAGGTGTTTGTGAAAGCTGCGTCGCAGGTTTTCCGCATGGGCAAAGCCACTCAGGCGCGCCACGGTGCCGATCGAGGCCTGGGCGCTCTGCAGCAGAGTGCGTGCGGTTTCCAGACGGATACGTTCGACATAGCGGCCAGGCCCCATGCCCAGCTCCTGGACAAACACCCGCGACAGCGTGCGCGGGGTCATATGAGCCTGTTCGGCCAGGGCCTGCAGGGACAGGTCGTCGCTCAGGTGCAGGGGGATCCATTCGAGCAGGGCGCTCAGGCGCGGTACGCGGCTGGGCTCCGGGGTCAGCAGGGCGCTGAACTGCGCCTGCCCACCGGGGCGGCGCAGAAACATCACCAGGCGTCTGGCCACAGCCAGGGCGATGGGGCGGCCCAGGTCGGCTTCGACCAGGGCCAGTGCCAGGTCGATGCCGGCCGTGACCCCGGCCGAGGTGAAGATATGGCCGTTGCCGGCGGGGTCTTGTGGGTCGTAGGTGTGCAGGCAGTCGTCGGCTATTTCGACCTGCGGGTGGCGTGTCCGCAGCTGCTCGACGTCGGCCCAGTGGGTGGTGGCGCGGCGGCCATCGAGCAGGCCGGCGGCGGCGAGGATCAGCGCGCCGGAACAGACCGAACCGAGGCGGCGTACCTGGGGGGCGGCATCGCCCAGCCAGGCCAGCAATGGTTTGTTCTGACACTGCGCCTGTTCACCCAGGCCGCCAGGAATAAGCAGGGTGTCGATCTGCGCCGGATCGGTCTCGCCCCAGGCCTGTTCGGCCACCAGTTGAAAACCGGCCGAGGTGGCAACGGCCCCCGGTTGTTCAGCGAGTACCAGCAGGCGATAGAAAGGCGGCAGGCCCTGACGTTGACGCTCGTCATTGGCCGAGGCGAAGACCTGCAGCGGCCCGCTCAGGTCCAGGCTCATGACATTGGGGTAGAGCAGGCAGGCGATGGTCTTCAGGGCATCCATGGAGGTGGTCTCGAGCGGCGATGGATGCAGTGTGCGCCGATCGAGTAAATGGCAACAAGGACATTAAGCCCACAGATATTGCCATTTTTCGCTCGCGCCGGGTGGGCGCGAGCGAGGGGCGGATTACTCCGGCATGCTCCAGGGTTCCAGGGCGAAACCTTGCTGGCTGAGTTGTTCGCGGGACTGTTGCAACAGGTTGGCGAACTGCACCGGGTCGCTGTAGACCGTGCTCGACAGCTGGGTGCGACCGAGCAGGCGGGTGCTGGTGCGGTCAATCACGCTCAGGCTGAGGTTGCCGGTGCCATCCTGGGGAGCCCAGGCGACACACTGGAAAGGTTGAAAGGCGCGGTCGGCAATCAGCAGTGCTTCGTTAAAACGCAGCGGGGCGTTCATGGGGTCGGTTTCTCCGAGTTGATCCCAAATCTACAAAGGCAGGCGGTCAATTCACGCTTGCCAGTCATAGGTGTTGATGACCGACCCTGACCCTCAAGTCACATAGTTGAAGAAAAATGCAAGAAATTGTCCGTTTAATCACATTTTCACGGGGAATGCCGCGGTGGGCGTGACCTGTGAGCGATCTGCCGAGCTCAGCAAGCGCTTAGCAGTTGGCGCAGGTAACGGCCGATATAGCGCTGAAAGCGCTTGTCGTGCCAGTAGGTCAGGTGGCTCAGGGGCGTGTGCCGGGCGTACCAGGGGCCGACCGGCATGGCGCGGTCCTCGGCGACCACCGCGGCGTAGCTGGGCAAGGGTCGTAGCGGATAGCCCAGCGGGTCCGCCGGGGCATAGAGATTGAGCCAGCGCGCCTGCTCGCGTACTGCGTTGGGCAGGCAGTTGCCGGGAAAGCGGATCGGTATCACCGGGTCGCAGGCGAAGGTAAACAGTGGGATATTGCAGCCGAAGGTGATCAGACCGCTGAGGGTTTCCAGGGCCAGGAAGGGATCCAGCGGGCAGCTTTCGGCCTGGTTGATGCGTTGCTGGTCCCAGGCGAAGTTGGAAAAGATATGCCCGCCCAACGAATGCGCCAGCACCACCAGCGGGGTGTCGGCATCGACCTTGGCGCGCAGGGCCAGCAGGCCGTTGCGCAGGCACTGGTGGACTTCTTCGTAGGTGGTGTCGTAGGCCTGGCTGACCTTGCGGTAACCGCTGGCGTCGCCGAGAAACAGGGTGACGATGCGCCGGAGCCAGCGCCAGCGCACCGGCTGGTCGCGCAGGCGCTGCAGGTAGGCGTACTGGCGGTTGTCCAGCACGCTGGCCCAATACAGGCTCTGAAAGGCCACGTCGCTGGCTTCGATACCGAGTTGCTGGCGCAGGCCGGCAATCAGACCCTCGGCAAACACGTGCTGGCCCTCGTCATTACGCTGGTCGGGCTGGGTGCCGATGCCATGAATAATGGCGACTGCGAGTTTTATCCTGGCCATCCGTGGTCATGCCTCGGTTACTGCTCGATTGATAATGGCCTGTTAAAGCGCTTGCAGGCGTTCGCCCAGACGGCCGCTGTCGACCAGTTCGAGAAACTCGTCGCCCAGGCGCTGGCTTTCGGCCATGGCCTGCTGCCAGTAACGCTGGCGGCCGGCATCGTCGCCCAGGTAGCGGCTGAAGTCCTTGCGGTCTGGCAGTTTGCCATGAGGCAGGCGGGCCAGGTAGTCGCGTGACGGGGCCAGCAGCACGACATCCTGCAAACGGTCGCTGTCGCCACGACGCCAGGGCATGCCCTTGTCGAACCAGCCGGGGATCACTTTGTCGGTGAAATGTGGGTAGAGCACGATGTCGTTGCCGCTGTAGGGCAGGTCCAGGTGATAGTCGAGCAGGCCGCCATCGCGATAGGTGCCGGGGCCGGCTCCGGGAATATCGCGCACGCCCTGCATGACCATGGGGATGGAGCCGGAGGCGAGCAGGGCGTGGCGCAGGTTGCTGCTATCGAGTTGCAGATAGCGCGAGGGGAAGTCGTGCAGCGCAGTCAGCGGCGGTGCCTGGCGGGCATCGTGCAGGATCACCCGCTCGAAGTGCCGGGCCAGGCGCGAACGGCCGAGCAGGTTGTTGCCGATCACTGACGACAGGCCCAGGCCGAGTGCTCCGCGATGGTCATGCCGGAGCAGGCCGTGGCTTTTCACCACGACGATATTCAGGCGGTAATGGGCATTGCTGAGGATGCTGGCATCCTGGGCCTGCAGCAGCTGTTCGAGCATCAGGCTGCAGCTCTGCGACACCTCGGCCATGCTCACGCCCTTGGCAAAGCACTGGGCGGTATAGAGGTCGCCCAGGCGGCGAATACCGGCTGCGGCATCGGGCAGGCAGGCACTGGCAAAGCGCCAGGAACCGATGGACGCGCCGATCAGGGCGCGCTCGCGTGGCGCGCGCAATAGCCAGTCGCCGAACAGGGCCAGGTCCAGTCCCTGGATACCCAGGGCCTTGGGGCCGCCAGCGGCACCGGGCAGAATGCCCACATCCGCCGGTTGCAGGCCCTGCTCGCGAATACGCGCAAGTGCCCGTTTGCCGGCTTTGATGGTCAGGGCTGGGGACTTGATCAAGATCGCACTCATGCTGGCCTCCGTCGCGCAAGGCAGCGATTATAGAGCGCTGGCCCCCTAGGCCAAGCCACTTCAGCGCATGAATGATGCAAGCATGCAGGCGGGTAATTGGCACCAGCCCGGGTTTTAAGCTTGGATTAAGTCCGCTGCAGTACCTTGGGCTGCGTAGAAAGCCATTGCATGAGGACATTCCCGATGAATCAATTGATCGCTGTATTCGCCGCCGCTGCCCTGACCCTTACCGCGGGCCTGGCCCAGGCCCGCGATCTCGGCCCGGACGAGGCGCTCAAGCTGCGTGACGCCGGCACCATCCAGACCTTCGAAAAACTCAATGCCACTGTGCTGACCCAACATCCCGGCGGCACGATCGAGGAGACCGAGCTGGAAGAAGAGTACGGTCGCTATATCTACCAGGTCGAAGTCCGCGACGCCAAAGGCGTGCAATGGGACGTCGAGCTGGATGCCACCAACGGACAGATTCTGAAGAACCAGCAGGACGACTGATGACTATCCGCGCGGCACTCTATCGCACGCTGCTGGCTGCGCTGCTGGTCATACCGACCTTCAGCAGTGCCCGCGACCTGAACCAGGATGAGGCCCTGCGCCTGCGCCGCGAGGGGTTGATTCTGCCCCTCGATCAACTGATGCAGGTGGCGATGCAGCGTTACCCCGGTGCCGTGCTGCTCGAAGTCGAGCTGGAAGAGGAGGATGGCGTGCTGGTGTATGAGGTGGAGCTGGTGACTCAGCAGGGCGTAGTGCGCGAGCTGGAGTTGCATGCCGGCACCGGTGAAGTGCTCAAGGACGAGGTGGATGACTGAATGCGCCTGTTGCTGGTTGAAGACCATGTACCGCTGGCCGACGAATTAGTCGCCGACCTGACCCGCCAGGGCTATGCAATCGACTGGCTGGCCGATGGCCGCGATGCGGCCTATCAGGGGGCGAGCGAACCCTATGACCTGATCATCCTCGACCTCGGCCTGCCCGGTAAACCGGGCCTGCAGGTGTTGCAGGAATGGCGAGCGGGGGGCGTGACCACCCCGGTGCTGATCCTCACCGCCCGTGGTTCCTGGGCTGAGCGTATCGAGGGGCTCAAGGCCGGGGCCGACGACTATCTGAGCAAACCCTTTCACCCCGAAGAGCTGCACCTGCGCATTCAGGCGCTGCTGCGCCGTGCCCATGGCCTGGCCAACCAGCCGCAGTTGCATGCGGCGGGCTGGCAGCTGGACGAGCGCCGGCAGTGCGTCAGTCGTGGTGACCAGGAGATCGAACTGACGGCCGCGGAATTTCGCCTGTTGCGTTATTTCATGCTGCATGTCGGCCAGATACTGTCCAAGAGCCATCTGGCCGAGCATCTGTATGACGGCGAAAGCGAGCGCGACTCCAACGTTATCGAAGTGCACGTCAACCACCTGCGGCGCAAACTTGGCCGAGAGGTGATAGAAACCCGTCGCGGCCAGGGTTATCGCTTCAGTGGGGCGGTTGCTTGAAGTCCATCCAGCGCCGCCTGAGTCTCGGCCTGGCCGGCGTTCTGCTGGCCATCGGTCTGGTGCTGGCGCAGGGCAGCCTGTGGCTGTTTGACCGCAGCCTGCGGAGCTATCTGCAGGACGGCCTGCAGGATGAAACCCAGACCCTGTTGAGCGCCCTGGTGCGCGGCCCGGTCGGCGTGCAGCTGGACGAGCAGCGCCTGAGTGCGGCGTTCCAGCGGCCCTATTCGGGGCTGTATTTCCGTATCGATTTTGCTGGGCAAATCTGGCGCTCGCGCTCCTTGTGGGACCGCGAGCTGCCACCCATGGCCGAGCCCGGCCTGCAGCAGGCCCTTGGTGAAGGGCCGCAGGGCCAGCTGTGGCTAATCTATCGGGCGGATTACCAGCGCTTTGGCCAGCAGATCACGATTCATGTGGCCCGCGATTACACCCCGGTGCTGGACAGTTTTCGGCGCGTGCAGCGTATCGTGCTGGGGCTTGGCTTGGCCGCCCTGGTGCTGATCCTGCTGTTCCAGCGTCTGATCGTCAGCCGCTCGTTGCGGCCGCTGGAGCGGGTTCGCCAGCAGATCATGCAGCTGCAGCAGGGCCAGCGCAGTCAGCTCGATCAGCAGGTGCCGCAGGAGCTGGAGCCACTGGTGGCCCAGGTCAACCATCTGCTGACCCATACCGAGGCCACCCTCAAGCGCTCGCGTAATGCCCTGGGCAACCTCGGCCACGCCCTGAAAACACCACTGGCGGTGCTGGTCAGCCTGGCTTCACGGGAAGAATTGCGGCAGTTGCCGGAGCTGCAGGCCAGTTTGCACAGCCAGTTGCAGCAGATCGAGCAGCGCGTGGCGCGCGAGCTGGGGCGCGCGCGCCTGGCCGGCGAAGCCTTACCGGGGGCGCATTTCGACTGCGCGGTGGAGCTGCCCGAGCTGTTCGCCACCCTGCGCATGATCCACGGCCATCATCTGCAGCTGGACTGGCAGGCCGCTGCCGGCTTGCGTTTGCCCTGGGACCGCGAGGACCTGCTGGAGCTGCTCGGCAATCTGCTGGATAACGCCTGCAAATGGGCCGACAGCCAGGTGCGCCTGCAGCTCGAACGGGCGGCGGCGGGCTATCTGATCCGTATCGAGGACGACGGCCCGGGCATCGACGCGGAGCAGCGTGAGGAGGTGCTCGACCGCGGCAGCCGCCTGGACGAGCAGGTCGCAGGGCATGGCCTGGGCCTGGGCATCGTGCGCGATATCGTCGATGCCTGGGGCGGGCAGCTGCAGCTGGGCGAGAGTGCCCTGGGCGGCCTGGCGGTATCGATCGAGCTGCCCGCCCGCAGCCCTTAAGCCACGGCCTGTGCTGGCACTCAAGGGCGGGGCTGGATCAGAGGGTGTTTACAAAAGTAGCGAGCGATGGCCAAGCAAGGCGAAACGCAGTAACAGCTTCGCTGGTCAATCAGCCGAGAAAGCGGAGTGTACGAGTAGTACATGAGCATTTTGAGGTTGATTTCAACGCAGCATGGCCGAGCGCAGTAATTTGTAGACACCCTCTCACATGCCGTTGGCAAATGCCGGATTGCTCATGTCGATGGCCTCGCGCACGGGGCGCAGGGCATGGGCGTATCTGGCCAGGATATCCAGGTCGTAATCGAGGCGCGCGTGCAGGCGCTGGTCGTCCTCGCTGCTCGGCTCCACACTGTTCATCACCTGCTCGACCCGGCGCACGATCAGGTGCTCGGGCAGGTAGCAGAGGCGGCAGTTCTTGTAGCTGGACGCGCGCAGCTCGCTGATCGGGTAGGCCCCGCCGATGCCGGACGAAACCCCCACCAGCAGCGCCGGCTTGTGCGCCAGCTCGGCCTTGCTGGCATAGATAAAGAAGTTCTTGATCGCCGGGCAGGCCATGCCGTTCCACTCGGGTGCAACAATCACCATGGCATCGGCGGCCTGCAGCTGTTTGCGGTACAGCTCCCACGGGCCGGCATCTTCGGCGGGCCAGAGCGGCAGCGGAGCCAGACCCAAGTCGATCAGGCTGCTCTGGGCGTCAGTGCTGTGGTCCAGCTGGATCAGGCGTTGGCGAATAAAGCGTGCGACCTTGCCTGACTGGCTGTTGCTACGGCCGGAACCGGCAACCAAAGCGATATTGAGCATGTGTAACCCCCATAAATGAAAAACGCAGACCAGGGTCTGTTCCCGTTTCATCGCGAGGCGCGTTGCCGCGAGAAAGGGCCCCCGGTTAGGCGCAGGACGCAGGTCATGGTTATTCCCTTGCCAAGTCCTGCAACAACAGCGGGGGCCCTTTCTCGCGCAACCCAAGGGGCCGGGCCAGTTTTTACGCGATGCGGCGTTTCTCGTCGCTTATTTGGAACAACCAAACCGCGCTCCTCGTGCCTTGCTTCGCGTAAAAACTGGCTCCGGCGCGACCGCGCATGAAACGGGAACAGACCCTACCAGGCGGCCAGTCTGCGTCGCAAGGAAGGAACCGCCAAAGCGGCGGTCTTTTAGTGACAGCTCAGACGCGGAACTGATCCATCAGGCTCTGCTGGTGGTTGGCCAGCTTGTTGAGGTTCTGGCTGATCTGCGCCGACTCGTTGGCCTGGCTTGAGATCGACTCGGTGACATCGCGGATCGAGGCGACGTTGCGGTTGATCTCCTCGGCCACCGAGCTCTGTTCTTCGGCGGCACTGGCGATCTGCAGGTTCATGTCGGTGATCACGCTGACCGCCTGGCTGATGCGCTGCAGCACCGCCACCGCCAGTTCAACCTGTTCGACGCTGCCCTGGGCCTGGCGGTGGCTGCTGTGCATGGTACTGACCACTTCCTTGGTGCCGTTCTGCAGGCCCTCGATCACCTGGCGAATTTCCTCCACCGAGTCCTGGGTGCGTTTGGCCAGGTTGCGCACCTCGTCGGCGACCACCGCGAAGCCGCGCCCGGCTTCCCCGGCGCGCGCGGCCTCGATGGCGGCGTTGAGCGCCAGCAGGTTGGTCTGTTCGGCGATCGAGCGGATCACTTCCAGTACCGAACCGATCTTCTCGCTGCTGTTGGCCAGACCTTCGACCTCCTGCATGGCCACGTTCATTTCGCCCGCCAGCAGTTCGATGGTCGCGGTGGTCTTGCCGATCACGCTCATGCCTTCGCGGCTGGCCTGGTCGGCGGTGCGCGCCGCTTCCGCGGCCTGGGCGGCGTTGTGCGCAACATCCTGGGCGGTGGCGCTCATTTCCTGGAAGGCGGTGGCCACCTGATCGACCTCGCGGAACTGCTGCTGCATGCCGTTGCTGGTCTGGCTGGCGATCATGGCCGACTGGTCGGCGGTGCTGCGGGCGTCCTGCACGCTGAGTTTGACGTCGGCGATGATCGGTTGCAGCTTGTCGAGGAAGCGGTTGAACCAGCTGGCCAGTTCGCCCAGTTCATCCTGCTTGGCGTAGTCCAGGCGGCGGGTCAGGTCGCCCTCGCCACTGGCGATATCCTTGAGCATGGCCGCCACACCGAGAATCGGCCGGGTCACGCCCAGGGCGGTGAGCCAGATCAGCAGGATCCCGACCACCCCGGCGGCCAGGCCCAGGCCCAGGGACAGCGCGGTGCTGCGACTGTTCATGGCGTCCATCTGGGCTTCCAGGCGGGTGGCCGGCTCGAGCAGCACCTGCTCGGGCACTTCCATCAGCACGCCCCAGGGCCTGGACGTGGGGATCGGCAGCAACGGCTGCAGCACCTGCATGGTGCCGTTATGGTGCAGCACTTCGGGACGATTGTTCTGCAGCAGGCGCAGCATCTCGCCGTGCTGGTCGCTAAAGGCCTTTTCCAGCTTGCCGCCGAGCAGGCTGCTGTCGCGGCTGTGGCCGGCAAGCAGGCTGGCGGGGCTGATGATGCTGACGTGTCCGGCTCCGTCGAACAGGCCCTTGCTGGCGCTGCTGCTCAGCTCCTGGAGGCTGGCCAGGCTGATATCGACGCCCAGTACGCCGATGATCTTGCCGTCCTGTTCGAGGGGGAAGGCGATACTGGTCATCAGGGTTTTTACCCCGTCGGCCTCGTCGATATAGGGATCGAGCAGGCACACCTCTTTGCTCTGCAGCGGGCAGCTGTACCAGGCGTTATAGGGCGCACCGCTGATACCCGGAGTGCTGTCGTTGAGCAGGGCTTCGGTCATGGTTTCGGCACTCAGCTCGCCGCTGGCGTCCTGCGACCAGTACAGGGCGAAGCGGCCCTGGTCGTTGCTGCCCAGGTTTTCCTGGTCGATGAAGAGTTCGTCCTTGCCATCCAGGGCATTGGCCTCGAAGGCGACATAGATACCCAGTAGGCTGCGGTTGGCTTGCAAGGCGCTGCGCACCTGGCGGGTGAGGTCCTCGCGCAGGTCGAAGGCATCGAGAAAGCGCTTTGCGGCCTGCTCGCGGATAAACAGCACCTGGGTAGCGGCCCCTCTGCCGTATTGATAGGCGTCCATAAAGTAGCGCTGGATCTGCAGGGCCTGGGCCTGGCCGCGAGCTTCCATGCGCAATTGCGCCGATTCCTCAAGCATGCTGCTGCTGGCCTGCTTGACCAGCTCGGCGCTGCGCGAGGCCTGGACCACGGCGGCACCGACCAGAACGGCAACGATGGCCAGCAGGCAGAGGCCGGCGAGCAGGGTGATTTTGAGCTGGATGGAGAGGCGGCTGAACAGCATTTTCAGGACCTTTTTATTGGTGAGGCTTGAAGCGCCTATCGGCGCGGCTACGGATTTCTTGAGGTGCAGCGCCCGCAAGGTGCGGGCCAGCAGGGGGTGGCTGGCCGAGAGTAAAGGAAATTCTGATCGCGGTGTATAAAATAATTTACGGGTGTTTTGACAGTTTGGTCAGCATTGGGCAGAGTACGCGCCCTTCGCCGAACAGGCGCTGTATCCATAGAGGGCATCGGCCTTCGCGGACCTACCTAATTGCGGGAGTAAACAGATGAACGCAGTCGTTGCGGCAGTGGGGATCATGCTGATCCTCAGCTTGTGCCGTGTGCACGTTGTGGTGGCCCTGATCGTCGGCGCGCTGGCCGGTGGTCTGCTCGGCGGCCTCGGGGTCGATGGCGCGCTGGCAGCCTTCAACAAGGGCCTGGGGGGCGGGGCCACCGTGGCGCTGTCCTACGCCCTGCTTGGGGCCTTTGCCGTGGCGATTGCCAAGTCCGGCCTGGCCCATGCCCTGGCGGACAAGGCGCTGGCCGTGGTGGGGCGGCAGGAGGGGCAGGGCGCGGGCCTGCTCAAGTGGCTGCTGATCCTGCTGTTGCTGGCGGTGGCCATCTCGTCGCAGAACATTCTGCCGATCCATATCGCCTTTATTCCGCTGCTGGTGCCGCCACTGCTCTATGTGCTGAGCAAGCTGCAGCTGGATCGACGGCTGATTGCCTGCGTGCTGACCTTCGGCCTGATCACCCCCTATATGTTCCTGCCGGTGGGCTTTGGCGGGATCTTCCTCAATGAAATCCTGCTGGCCAATGTGGCCAAGGCCGGGGTCGATACCGCGGGGCTGAGCGTTACCCGGGCCATGGCGATTCCGGCCCTGGGCATGCTCTGCGGGCTGCTGGTGGCGGTGCTGTTCAGCTACCGAAAAAAACGCGTCTATGACCTGCAGAAGATCGAGCAGGTCGAACGTGTCGAGGTGGCCTACAACCCCTGGAGCCTGCTGGCGGCGGGCGTGGCCATAGTTGCCGCCTTTGTCGTGCAGCTGTGGCTGGATTCGATGATCATCGGGGCTCTGGTGGGCTTCGTGGTGTTCTCGGTGTCCGGTGTGGTGCGCTGGAAAGAGGCCGACAGCCTGTTTACCGAAGGCATGAAGATGATGGCGATGATCGGCTTTATCATGATTGCCGCCGCCGGTTTCGCCGAGGTGATGAAGGCCACGGGCCAGGTGCAGACCCTGGTCGACAGTTCGGCCGAGCTGATTGGCCACAACAAGGCCCTGGGCGCACTGCTGATGCTGCTGGTTGGCCTGCTGGTGACCATGGGCATCGGTTCGTCTTTTTCCACGGTGCCGATCATCGCGGCGATCTTCGTGCCTCTGGGGCTGACGCTGGGCTTCAGCCCGCTGGCCATTCTGTGCATCGTCGGCACCGCGGGGGCTCTGGGCGATGCCGGCTCGCCGGCTTCCGACTCGACCCTGGGGCCCACCTCGGGGCTGAACGTCGATGGCCAGCACAACCATATCTGGGACAGCGTGGTGCCGACTTTCTTGCACTACAACCTGCCGCTGCTGGTGTTTGGATGGGCAGCGGCTATGGTGATCTGACCGGGGCATTGCTTGTCCGCTGCCGTGTTGATGGCGGACGACTCAACCTTTCAGCGGGGTTACCGATAAACCGGTAGCCCCGTTTTTATTTGGCTATGCCCTAATTCAGTGTTGCCAACAATGCAGAAAGGGTCTGCGCAGACCGTAGGAGAGGCAGGGACGCCGAGTTTTTGGCCGCGATGTTTTTCCACTGGCTTCGATTCGCGGGCAAGCCCGCTCCTACACGTTTCGGTTGTCTCCACAACAGCTCACGACGACATAGCCTTTTTATTTGGCTTTATCGCTAAACAAGGATCAGTCCGATGCGCCTGACATTGAAGATGAAAGTGGTGTTGCTTGCCCTGGTTCCCGTGGTGCTGTTTGCCCTGGTGCTCAGTGGCGCGGCAGCCAAGGTCCTGCAGAACCTGGCCGCCCAGGAGGTCGAGGAAACCCGCGAGCGCCTGCTGGAGGAAAGTCGCAGCGAGCTGCAGCACTATGTACAGATCGCCCTGGGCTCGGTGCAGGCGCTGTATGACGGTGCCGCGCAAGGCGATATGGCCAGCCGCGAGCAGGCCATCGCCGTGCTGTCGAAGATCAAGTTTGGCAAGGATGGCTACTTCTTCGGCCATGACTCCAACGTGGTGCGTCTGTTCCGTGGCGACAGCCCGGTGGATGTCGGCAAGAGCCTGGCTGATCGGCGCGACCCCAATGGCGTGTACATCAATCGTGAGCTGGTGAACGTCGCCAAGAACAACAGCTACTACGTCAATTACAGTTCGCCGCTGCCGACCGATGATTCGGTGCTGGTGCCGAAAATGGCCTACAGCTACTACCTGCCGAAATGGGACATGGCCCTGGGCACCGCCATCAACCTGGATGGCGTCGAGGCGCAAATTGCCAAGGTGCAGGTTGAGATCGATCAGCGCATCAGCACCATCATTACCAGCATCCTGGTGATTGCTGCGGTGTTGCTGGTGGTGTTCGGCATAGTCGGGGTGGTGCTGAGCAACACCTTCCTGCGCCCGCTGCAGCAGATCAAGAACAACCTCGATGACATCGCCGCGGGCGAGGGTGATCTGACCCGGCGTCTGCCTATCAATGGCGATGACGAACTGGGTCAGCTGGCAGGCTCCTTCAACCGCTTTGTCGAGAAGATTCACGGCCTGGTGCGGCAGATCGTCGATATGACCGGTCAGCTGACCGAGCTGGTCGGCCAGGTATCGGCCCAGGCGCAGCGCTCGGAAGAGGCCATGGAGCGTCAGCGCCATGAGACCGACCAGGTGGCCACCGCCATCAATGAAATGTCGGCTGCGGCCCATGAGGTGGCGCAAAGCGCCCAGGGCGCGGCGGAGGCGGCGCAGAAAACCGACACCGAAGGCCAGGCGGCAAAACTGGTGGTCGATGGCAGCATCGCGCGCATTCACACCCTGGTGGACGATATTCGCGGTAGCGGGGTGTCCCTCGACAACCTGCAGAAGGATGTCGCTTCGATTGTCAGTGTGCTCGACGTGATTCGCTCGATTGCCGAGCAGACCAACCTGCTGGCGCTCAATGCCGCCATCGAGGCTGCCCGCGCCGGTGAGGCGGGGCGCGGTTTCGCGGTGGTCGCCGACGAAGTGCGCGCGCTGGCCAGTCGGACCCAGCAGAGCACCCAGGAAATCCAGGGCATGATCGATCGTCTGCAGAAGGGCACCGAGGATGCAGTAACCTCGATGCGCCGCTCCAGCGATGCCGGCGATGTGACCAGCGAGCAGGCCAACAAGGCCGGCCAGTCGCTGGACGCCATTGCCCAGCTGATTGCCACCATCAATGCGATGAACGCGCAGATTGCCAGCGCCGCCGAGGAGCAGACCGCGGTGGCCGAGGAAATCAATCGCAGCGTGCACAAGATCGCCGTGGCGGTGGACAGCGTGGCCGACGAAACCCAGCAGGGCGCGCAAACCGCGCGCAACCTCGATGCCCTGGGCGAACGCCTGGGCGCGCTGGTGCGCCAGTTCCGTATCTAGTGAAGGGCGGTGTGCGGCTTAGATAACGGCACCGGCCGGTGCAAGCAAAAAAACGGGTCATGGCCCCGAAGGACCATGACCCGCTGGTTACTCGTTCAACAGGCTCCTATAGCAGCCGCCGACCATCTTCACGAGTAATGATCACCGTGGCCGAACGTGGCCGTTTGCCCGGGCCATCGGGCCAGGTGCTGCCATCGTCCGGGTGCTGGATATTGACGAACAGTGTCTTGAAGTCCGGTGTCTGGCTGATGCCGGTGACTTCGCAGCCAACTGGCCCGACCAGGAAGCGTTTTACCTCGCCGCTTTTCGGGTCGGCCACAAGCATCTGGTTGTTGCCGAACGGGCCGTTGCCGAGCTGGCCGCCGCTCATGTCGGTTTGAATCCACAACCGCCCCTCATCGTCGAACCACAGACCATCCGGGCTGGCGAAGATGTTGTCGTCGTTCAGCGCGCGGCCGCGCGGGTCGCGGCTGTCGTCCTGGGTGCCGCCGAGCAGGAAGATATCCCAGGCAAAACGGTTGCCGGCGAAATCCTTGCTGGCTTCGCGCCAACGAATGATATGCCCGTAAGGGTTCGGGCTGCGTGGGTTGGCGGCGTCGCTGGTGGTGCGGCTGCTGTTGTTGGTCAGGGTGAAGTAGACGTCGCCAGTGTCCGGGTTGACTGCCCCCCATTCCGGGCGATCCATCTTGGTCGCGCCGACGATATCGGCGGCCAGGCGAGTGTTGATCAGCACCTCACCCTGGTCGGCAAAGCTCACGCCAGCGACTGCGCAGGCGGCCTGAAAGGCCGGGTCGGCGAAGTCCAATGCCAGCCAGGTGCCAGTGCCGTCGGCATCGAAACGAGCGACGTAGAGGGTGCCCTTGTCCAATAGATAGTTTTTCGCTTTGCCGCGCTGGTACTTGTCGCGGCTGACGTATTTGTAGATGTACTCGTTCTGCGCATCGTCGCCGGAATAGCAGACCAGACGTTTGCCGGGCTTGACCGGGGCGAACACCAGGCCCTCATGGGCGAAGCGGCCCAGGGCGGTACGTTTGACCGGCACCGATTGCGGGTCGAAGGGGTCGATCTCGACAATCCAGCCGAACTGGTTCGGCTCGTTGCGATAGTCTTCGCTGGCATCGGTGCCGCGGCGGCTGGCGTCGAAGCGCTGGAACTCATCACCGGCCAGGGTTTCCCAGCCGTAGCGGCTGGTTTTACGGATACCGTAGCGGCTGTGTTCGCGCGGTTGCTCGCTGTCCTGGCTGGCAAAATAGCCGGCCCAGTTTTCCTCGCAGGTAAGGTATGTACCCCAGGGCGTATGGCCATTGGCGCAGTTGTTCTGGGTGCCGCGCGCCCAGGTGCCGCTCTTGCTGTGGCGGGTTTTCATCAACGCGTTGCCGCGGGCCGGGCCGGCGATGGTCATTGGCGTGGCCGCGGTGATGCGGCGGTTGCGCGGGCTCGGCACAACGGTCCAATCGCCGCGTTTGTTGCGACGGATCTCCACCACGGACACGCCGTGGGCGTTTATCTCCTTGCGTACTTCGTCGGCAATGGTGCGTTTGCCGGCGACCGTAGTAGGGCCGTTGGGGTGCAGCAGTTGTGCATCGATGTACTCGTGATTGAGTACCAGCAAGCCATGGTCGGAGCGCTTGCCTTTGCCCGACTGGGTATCGATGGGGAAGAAGTGCATGCCGTCGTGGTGCATGCCGAGCTGCTCGGCCTGATCCTGGGCGCTGTTGCTGGCGTCCTCGGCGAATGCCGGGTAGCTGCCGGTGAGCGGTGTGCCCCAAGGGATAAACGTCTGGGCCTTGAAGCCTGCGGGCACCGTAATGGTGTCGGCGCGGGTTACCGCCACGGGCGCGAAGGGCAGACGATTACGCTTGAACGGCTGGCCCTTGAGGCGTTCTTGCAATGCATCCAGTGGCTCGGCGGCTTCGACGCGGGTCGACAGGCCAATGCCGAGAAATGCCATGGCACCGATGGCGGCCCCGCCAGCAACGACCTGACGGCGCGCCAGACCTGGGTTGATTAGCTGGTTGATATGGGGGTTGCCGGAATGGTTGCTGGGGAGTTCATCACCGTTGCCGAACAGCGTGGTGCTCTGGTCATCATGGGGGCTCATGCAAGGCTCCTTCAGGTTAATCGACGGGGCCTTGACGCTAACCAAGGAACACGACAAAACCATGACAACCCCTGTGTCGCGGCGCACAAAACCCGCGACTAAATACAACGCAAAAAAAACCCCAGCATTTCTGCCGGGGTTCTTCTTTCAACACCCTCAACCTTGATCGTGGTCTCGGTTGAGTGAGCCGGTTCTTAGCTGAACTGGTTCATGGTGTTGTCTTTGCCGCCGGCTTTCAGGGCCGCTTCACCAGCGAAGTACTCTTTGTGAGCGTCGCCGATGTCGGAACCGGACATGTTCTGGTGCTTAACGCAGGCGATACCTTGACGGATCTCCTGACGCTGAACGCCTTTCACGTAGGCCAGCATGCCCTGGTCTGCGAAGTAACCTTTGGCCAGGTTGTCGGTGGACAGCGCGGCGGTGTGGTAGGTCGGCAGAGTGATCAGGTGGTGGAAGATACCAGCCTGAGCGGAACCATCACGTTGGAAGGTACGGATCTTCTCGTCAGCAACCTGAGCCAGCTCGGTTTCGTCGTAGTCGACGCTCATCAGCTTGGTGCGGTCGTAGGCGGAAACGTCCTTGCCTTCAGCAACAAAGGCATCGAATACCTGCTGACGGAAGTTCAGGGTCCAGTTGAACGATGGGCTGTTGTTGTAAACCAGCTTGGCGTTCGGGATGGTTTTACGGATTTCGTTAACCATTTCTGCGATCTGGCCGACGTGTGGCTTCTCGGTTTCGATCCACAGCATGTCAGCGCCGTTCTGCAGCGAGGTGATGCTGTCCAGTACGCAGCGCGCTTCACCGGTGCCAGCACGGAACTGGAACAGGTTGGACGGCAGACGCTTAGGACGCAGCAGCTTGCCTTCGCGGTTCAGAACCACGTCGCCGTTCTTCAGGTCGGCAGGGGAGACTTCTTCGCAATCCAGGAAGGAGTTGTACTGGTCGCCCAGGTCGCCCGGAGTGTTGGTAACAGCGATCTGCTTGGTCAGGCCGGCACCCAGGGAGTCGGTACGCGCAACGATCACGCCGTTGTCGATGCCCAGCTCGAGGAATGCGTAGCGAACAGCGTTGATCTTGGCCAGGAAGTCGGCGTGAGGAACGGTCACTTTACCGTCCTGGTGGCCGCACTGCTTCTCGTCGGAAACCTGGTTCTCGATCTGGATGCAGCAAGCACCCGCTTCGATCATCTTCTTGGCCAGCAGGTAGGTGGCTTCTGGGTTACCGAAACCAGCGTCGATGTCGGCGATGATTGGCACTACGTGGGTTTCGTAGTTGTCGATCTGCTCCTGCAGGTCAGCAGCCTTGGCGTTGTCGCCAGCAGCGCGGGCAGCGTCCATAGCGGTGAACAGCAGGTCCAGCTCACGGGCATCAGCCTGGCGCAGGAAGGTGTACAGCTCTTCGATCAGGCCGGAAACCGAGGTTTTCTCGTGCATGGACTGATCCGGCAGCGGACCGAAATCCGAACGCAGAGCAGCAACCATCCAGCCCGACAGGTAGAGGTAGCGCTTGTTGGTGGTCTTCAGGTGCTTCTTGATCGAAATCAGCTTCTGCTGACCGATGAAACCATGCCAGCAGCCCAGGGACTGGGTGTAGACGGAGGAGTCAGCATCGTACTCGGCCATGTCTTTGCGCATGATATCGGCAGTGTACTGAGCGATTTCCAGACCGGTTTTGAAGCGGTTCTGAGCGCGCATGCGGGCCACGGACTCAGGGTCAATAGCGCTCCAGCTGCTGCCTGCGGCGGCTTTAAGGGCGGCAACGGCTTTGATGTCGTTTTGATAAGCTGACATGGTCAATCCTTCAAAGTATGTGTTTGGTTGAGCACCGACTTCCCCACTGAACACCTGTGTAGCCGGAGGGTGTTGTGGCGCACTGCAGAACGTCGAGAGGTCGACTAAGACGGAATTGATCCGGGAGGAGGGTGACGAGCTAAACAGTCTGCTGATGGTCAGCTACTGCAAATGACTGGGTCATTTGGCGCTTACCGGATCAAGGATGCCGGCGGGCGACTCAGATGCTGCGACTCATGCTGGCTGATTCAAACGCTTCCCCGTCCCTCAGGACAACTTCGTTCCAGTCGCAATCTCATCGAACTGCCTTGTGGGCTTTACAACGCAAATCGGCTCGGACGGTAAGTTGGAGCGCGATTCGGAGGTCCTTTCGGTACCTCTGATTAGCGGGAGCGGGGCCATCATGCCTCCGCCAAAAGTGTTCGTCAATTATTTTGTAGTGCTTTTTACGTACTACTACATAAGTCCTATAGCGACCGGCAAGTCAGGCTGCAGCTGCTTCAGTCGACGACTTCAACCATCACCCGCAGGCTCATGTCCTCGCGACCCTGGGTCGAACGGCGCTGCAGGAAACCGTCGCGATCGACCTGGCTCTGTTCGCTGACGCCGCCGATGCTGATCCATTCGCCGAGGCGGCCGCTGACCCGGGTGTCGGTGCTTTGCACGTCGATGGCACCCGGCTGGGACTGGCTCAAACGGTCGCGGTTGCTGCTGATGCTGATATGCACCCGCTCGCCGCTGAGGCTGGCGGTGACGTAGAAGCCGCGGGTCACATCGCGGTACTGGGTCTGGCTGTAGGGCTGGCCGTAGGCGTCGTGACCGTAGCTGGACAGGGGCACGCTCTGACCGACCTGGATCAGCGCCGGGTAGCCTTCGGTGGCCTGCACCTGCTGGGTGCCGCCGCCGCGGCTGTCGGTGCTGCGGCGGATGATGCGCACCTGGTCGCGGCCCTGAATCTCGCCCCGGCCAATCTGCGCCTGGACATCGCCGGCGCTGATGCTGCCGTCCACACGGTAGCCCTGGTCGTTCTGCTGGCTGGATTCGCTGCTGTCGACGCTGATCAGCAGACGGCGCGGCTGGGTGTCCAGTTGCAGCAACAGGCTGCGAACTTCCTCGATCTTCGCCGGCGCGGCATTGACGATCAGCTGATTGCCATAGGCGTTGACCTTGCCCTCGTTGCCCAGCACCGATTGCACCACGCTGAGCACTTCATCAGCCGTGCGGAAATTTAGCGGAATCACCTCGGTCGCGGCGTTGAGCGACAGGCTGCAGCTGAGCAGGGTTGCGGCAAGCAGGGTACGCAGCGTCATAGCAGAAAACTCCGTAAGTCGGCATCGGTGGTGCTGATATCCCAGGCCTGGTCGAACTGGGTGCGGCGCAGGCGGACCCGGCCGGGGTCCTGGTACAGGGCGTAGCCACTGAACTGGCTGATTTGCGGGAGCAGCAGCAAGCCGCAGTCATCGGCAAGGAGAAAAGCCAGCTCTTCGCTGGGATGGTCCGGGTTGAGCTTGCGGATCTGCAGGTTGGAGGACAGGCGGCGCGACAGGCCGAGCAGGCGATGGCCTTCGCGGGTCGCGCGGCTGGTGTCCCTGAGCAGAATGCGCAGCTGGTTGCGCGGGCTGGCCAGGAGAAACCGGGTGCAGGCCTCCTGCACGCTGCTGTGGTGATAGAGCCAGGGCTCCAGGTCATGGCTGTAGATGCACAGGCTGCGCTGGGCCTGCTGGAGCAGGGCGAGGGCATGGGCGCGGGCCTGTTCGGGCTGGCTGAACCGCTCCAGGTCCGGATGCGCGCCGAGGATAAAGGGCGCAGGTTCCGCGCGGGGGCTGTCGCCTGATTGGCTGGGTGGGTTGTGCACGGCAAAACGCCCCGGAGACTGAAACTCGATGGCGGGAAGCTCTAGGGGCTCCTGGCTTTCGGTTGCGTCACTCGGGGCGTTTTCGTCGTTCATCTCGGCCTCTAGGCGCTATGACGCACCATATCCACGTGGGGGATGCCGGCGTCCAGGTATTCCCCGCTGACGATGGCAAACCCGAGCTTTTCATAGAAGGCGGTGGCCTGCACCTGGGCGCTGAGCATTTGTTGTGTCAGGCCGCGTTTTTCCGCTTCCGCGACTACCGCATTGATCAGTGCGGCACCGACATTCAGGCCGCGCCAGTCCTTGAGCACCGAGACCCGGCCGATATGGCCGTCGGGCAGCAGGCGCGCGGTGCCGATCGGGTAGTCGCCCTCGCAGGCGAGGAAATGCACGGCCTCGGCGTCTTCGGCGTCCCATTCGAGTTCCGGCGGCACCGCTTGTTCAGCGATAAACACGGTCTCGCGAATGCGCCGCAGATCGGCATTGTCCTTCTGCCAGTCGGCCAGGCGGACGTGAATCTCACTCATCAGCAAACTCCAGGCTGCCTTGTTTGACCAGTTCCACCAACAGATTACGCCCTTCGTCATCGGCAAGCCACGCGCCGAGATTGTCGATATGCAGGGCATCGGCCGAGCACACCAGTTTCAGCAGCTCGCGCAGGCTGGCCGAGAGCAGGCGGCTCTGGCCGCTGGCGAACAGCACCAGGTCCTCGCCGACTTCCGACCAGGCCATGCGCGCGCTGGGGTTGCGCACCAGCACCGCGCCGTCTTCCAGGCCGGCGAGGAAGGCTTCTTCGTCGATTTCGATGCCGGCAATCAGCTCCGGATACTTGGGCTCGGTCATAAACTGGCCGAACCAGGTCATCAGCAGGCGCTCGTCGCTCATATGCTCGGTAAGCAGGGTCTTGAGGCGGTCCAGGGCGTCGCGCTGGATCTGCGTGGGGTCGTCGGTCGGCTGCGCGTCGGCATCGCTGTAGCGTTCCTCGTCGGGGAGGAACTGGCCGAGAAAATCGGTGAAGTGGGTGAGAACTTCGGCGGCGCTCGGCGCACGGAAGCCTACGGAATACGTCATACAGTCATCCTCAGCGGTACCACAGTGGGCCAGAAGCGGCGGCAGATAGAGCATGTCGCCGGGCTCCAGGACCCATTCTTCAGTTTTAACGAATTCGGCGAGGATCCTCAGATCCGCGTGGGGCAGCAGCGGGCTGTCCGAGTTGCACATCTGGCCGACCTGCCAGAGGCGCTTGCCGTGACCCTGCAGGAGGAACACGTCGTAGTTGTCGAAGTGCGGGCCGACACCGCCGCCGGGTGCGGCGAAGCTGATCATCACGTCATCGATGCGCCACTTGGGCAGAAACTTGAACTGCTCGAGCAGTTCGGCCACTTCCGGGACGAACTGGTCGACCGCCTGCACCAGCAGGGTCCAGTCGCGCTCGGGCAGTTCGGCAAAGGCGTCTTCGGCAAAGGGGCCGCGGCGCAGTTCCCAGGGGCGTTCGCCGTGTTCGATGACCAGGCGTGACTCGATTTCTTCTTCCAGGGCCAGGCCGGCCAGCTCGTCCGGGGAAATCGGGCTTTCGAAGCCGGGGATGGCCTGGCGTACCAGCAGGGGTTTCTTCTGCCAGTAGTCACGCATGAACTCGCGGGCAGTAATGCCGCCCAGCAGTTGCAGCGGAGTATCAGGATTCATTGCTAAGCCCTTGAAATAAATAAAAGCCTGGAAAAGAAAACGCCCGGCATAGCCGGGCGTCAGAGGGCTACTGCCGTTTAGATGCGCTTGGCCTGGGCCACTGCGTTGCCGATATAGCTGGCCGGGGTCAGCAGCTTGAGCTCGGCCTTGGCGGCGGCTGGCATGTCCAGACCGTCAATAAAAGTCTGCAACGCTTCGGGGCTGATGCCCTTGCCTCGGGTCAACTCTTTGAGCTTCTCGTAGGGGTTCTCGATGGCGTAGCGGCGCATCACGGTCTGGATCGGCTCGGCGAGGACTTCCCAGCAGGCGTCCAGATCAGCGGCGATGCGCGCTTCGTTCAGCTCCAGCTTGCCGATGCCCTTGAGGCTGGCTTCGTAAGCAATCACGCTGTGGGCGAAGCCGACACCGAGGTTGCGCAGCACGGTGGAGTCGGTCAGGTCGCGCTGCCAGCGCGAGATCGGCAGTTTGCTGGCCAGGTGCTGGAACAGCGCGTTGGCGATCCCCAAGTTGCCTTCGGAGTTCTCGAAGTCGATCGGGTTGACCTTGTGCGGCATGGTCGAGGAACCGATTTCGCCAGCGATGGTGCGCTGCTTGAAGTAGCCCAGGGAGATATAGCCCCAGATATCGCGATCGAAGTCGATCAGGATGGTGTTGAAGCGGGCAATCGCATCGAACAGCTCGGCGA
>CAZOEC010000066.1:0-26915 GCA_964578635.1 uncultured Pseudomonas sp. | reverse complement strand
CCCAGGAACCGCCGAACAGCACCCACTTGTCGATGCCGAGGTGCTCGCGGATCTGCTCCATGTCCTCGATCAGCGCCTGGGTCGTGTTGTTTTCCAGGCTGGCGTGGGGCGTGGAGCGGCCGCAGCCACGCTGGTCGAAGGTGACGATACGGTAGAGGTTGGGGTCGAAATAACGGCGGCTGGCGGCATCGCAGCCGGCACCCGGACCGCCATGGATAAACACCACGGGCAGACCATCCGGCGAACCGCTTTCGTCGACATAGAGCACGTGCGGTTCCTGCACCGCCAGCTCATGACGGGCATAGGGTTTAATTTCCGGATACAAGGTCTGCATGGCATGCTCCTGAATTGATGCGTAGCGTCGACTGCTTCCTGCCGCAACCGTTTAACGCTCTGCCGGGCATCATAACCATGAAAAAGGAGTTCAGCATGCCAACAAGGATAATTGCCTTAGCTTTCCTGATGTTTTGCACCCTGCTTGCCGGTTGCGGCGGCAAGGATGACCCGCAGGCGGCGCTGGAAGCGGCCGTGCAACAACTGCAGGACAACCTGGTGGCGAAGAAAAACAGCGCCGTACTCGACCAGCTGCACCCGCAGTTCTCGGCCCAGGGGGAGTTCGACCGCGAGTGGGCGCAGCGCACCATGCTGCTGCTATTTATGCGCCACAAGAACGTCGAAGTGCTGGCCCTGAGCAAGGTCAGCGCCATCAATGACACCTACCGCGAGAAAGGCCACACCGAAGCGCAGGTGGCCCTGATCGGTGCCGAAAGCCTGATCCCCGACAGTGCCCGCCACTTCACCGTGGAGATGGAGTGGTGGCTGGAAGGCGATGAATGGAAGCTGGCGCGGCTGAAGTGGCAATAACGGCTCAGCGACTGATTAAAACAGCCAGGGGATAAACATCTTGCTGCGCTGCATATAGTCGCGATAGGCCTCGCCAAACTGCTGCAGGCATTCGGCCTCGTCGCGCCTGGCCGTCAGCCACAGCGCCAGGCTGGCCAGCAGCGCCAGGACCAGGCTCAGGCCATTGGGTTGCTTACAGGCCACGCCCCAAGCCAGCAACAGCAGCGAGGCGTAAAGCGGATGACGGATCAGACGAAAGATGCCACTGGTTACCAGTTGTGAGGTGCGCTCGAAGGCGAACAGCTCGGCATCCGTTCGCTGCCCATCGGGGCGACCCATGCGCCGTAGCTGATAGAGGCCGGCAAACAGCAGCAGCAGGGACGCGAATAACAGCAGCCATGACAGGCGCTGGTGCAGGGCAAAACGGTCGACAAACCAGACCGGCCCGTTAAGCACCAGCAAGGCCAGAATCGCCTCCCAGGCGAAGAATCGGTAGAAGCCATGGGACTGCGGACGGCGCACTGCCCGCCAGGATAGCGCCAGCAGCACCAACGTGCCCAGCACAAAAGCCAAGCCCTGCAACCATGCCATAAAATCTTCTCCAACTCCGCCCGTTAGCAGGCTGTTGAAAAACTACCTGCGTGGGCAATCCTGCGTTAAAAACGGCCTCGGAATGCTCATTTACAACCAGTAAACTCCGCTTCCTCGGCCGTTTTTGCCTTGTCTTGCCTGCCTCGCCTACGTTTTTCAACGGCCTGCTAGTCCGTCAAAGCCAGGCACTGCGTGACCTGCAGCCCCTCTGTTACACTGCCGGCCTCTTTGCCTCGGCCGCCAGCAATGGATCGCACCCAACTGCACAGCCTGCTGCCCCACCAAGGCCCGGCCCTCTGGCTGGATGGCCTGTTGGCGCATGACAGCCTGAGCATTCAGGGCCTAAGCGCCTGGCAATATCTGGATGCCTTTGGCGGTGACGCCTCGCCCTGCCTGCTGTTCGAGGCCGCAGCCCAACTGTGCGCCGCGCATGGTGCCTTATACGGCGATGCCAGTGCCATTGAAATGGCCCTGGTCGGCAAGCTCTCGCAATTGCAGCTGCACCATGAACCGACCCAGCGCAGCGGCGCATTGCAGGTCAGCGCCCAGCAGGAAGCGCTAAGCCCGGCCGGCGCGCTCTATGCCTTCAGTATCCACAGTGAGCAACGCCTGCTGCTCGACGGCAAACTGCTGCTGGTATTGATCCATGCTTGAACTGCGCCACGTCGGCCACAGCTACCCCGGCACCAGCCGCGCCGCGCTGCAGGACATCGATTTGCAGCTGCAGGCTGGCGAGTGCCTTGGCCTGCTTGGCAGCAACGGTGCCGGAAAGACCACCCTGCTCTCCTTGCTGAGCGGTGTATTGCCGCTGCAGCAGGGCGAGCTGCGCTGGGAGGGCCAGCCCAGGCTCGGCCTGGTACCGCAGCAACTGGCTTTCTATGCCGGACTCAAGGTGGGTGAGAACCTCGAACTGTTTGCCGACCTGTATCGCCTGCGCGGCACCGAACGCTGGCAACGCCTGCAGCAATGCATCGACATTTGCGCCCTGGAAGACAAGCTGGCGCGGCGCAGCGAACAACTCTCCGGCGGTGAACAACGGCGGCTGAATTTCGCCATCGGCCTGTTGCAACCGGCTGACCTCTATCTGTTTGATGAGGCCACTGTGGGCGTCGATGCCGCGAGTCGCCAACAGCTGCTGGCCGCCGTCGAGCAACTGACTGCCGACGGCAAGGCGGTGATCTACACCAGCCATTACCTGGAAGAAGTCGAGCGGGTGGCGCAGCGCATTTTGTTGCTGCACGAAGGCCAGGTGCGCCTGGATCTGGACAAACGCCAACTGCTCGGCGACGACCACGGCCTGCTGCTGGAATGGCCGGACGCAGCGCCAGTCGGCCTGAGCGAACTGCTCGCACATCTGCAACTGACCGCCGAAACCCTGCCCAAGGGTCTGCGTATCGCATCCCTGAATGGCCAGCAGCTACTGGCCATCACGGAATTTGTCGCCGCCCAGGATGGCCTGCCCAATCTGCTGCGCTTCGGCCGGCCGTCGCTGGAACAGCTCTACCTGCGCCTTAACGGAGGCCGGCTATGAGGCTCTGGGCATTGGCGCGCAAGGAGGTGCTGTTGCTGCTGCGCGACCCTCACGCGCTGGCCGTGCTGTTTATTATGCCGACCCTGTTTCTGCTGCTGATGGCCGGGGCCATGTCCAGCTATATGCAGGACAAACCGCCGGCGCTGCGCCTGATTATCGAAACGCCGCAGGACGATGCCAGCCAGTTCTTCCGCGACGCCTTGCAGGCGCAACTGGTGGACAGCACGCTGCTCACCGATAGCGACGAACACCTGGCGCGGGTGCGCCTGCCCGCAGACTTCTCCGACAAATTGCTGGACAGCCCGCACCAGGGGCCCAGTCTGAGTTTCCCGGCGCAGTTCGACAAACTCTCACGCCAGCGCCTGCGCAGCGCGGTGAGCATCGCCCTGGCGCAAACCCGGCTGCTGGCCTACCTGGAAGACAGCGGTGTGGTCGATGCCGAGCTGAGCCGTGCCGAGCGATTGGACCTGGTGCAGCAACGCACCCAGAGCCGGATCGATGAGCAGGAGCAACTGGCCAGCGGCGACCTTAGCGGCCGCGCCAACGCCACCCAATTGAGTGTGCCGGCATGGCTGATCTTCGGCATGTTCTTCGTCGTCCTGCCCATGGCCGGTGGCTTCCAGCGCGAGCAGCAGAGCGGCACCCTGCTGCGCCTGCGCTGCCTTGGGCTGAACCTCGGCACCCTGGTGCTAAGCAAGCTGCTGCCGTACCTGGCGATCAATCTGCTGCAGTTCGTTCTACTGCTGGGCATAGGCGTCTATGGCCTGCCGCTGCTTGGCCTGGCGGCGCTAAGCCTGCCTGGCAGCGTCGTGGCCTATCCGCTGTTGGCACTCAGTATCGCCCTGGCCACCTGCAGCCTGGGCCTATTGCTGGCCGCATTGGCCCGTAGCAGCGAACAGGCGCTGCTGCTCGGCGGTGGCATCAATATCCTGCTGGCCGCCATCGGCGGGATTATGGTGCCGAAAAGCGTAATGCCGGCGGCCATGGCCCAGCTGGCGGAAATATCTCCCATGAGCTGGGCGCTGGACGCCTTTCTCACCCTGCTGGTGGGCCACGGCTCACTGGCCGACATCGCCCCCTACTGCGCGCGCCTGCTGCTGTTTGCAGCGTTGTGCGGCATGGCCGGGCTGCTTCTGTTCACCCGACGAGTACAGCGCACGCAATGGACCACTCACTACTAGAACAACAACTCAAACAACTGCTGATCCGCGAGTGCGACAAGGAAGACGATATCGACTGGCAGAGCATCGCCGATGACGAACCGCTGTTCGGCGCGAAAAGCCGTATCGCCATGGACAGCCTGGATGCCCTGCAGGTCTCCCTGGCGCTGCAGCAGCATTACGGCGTACGCATCGAGGGTGCCAAGGACGGCCGACGCATCCTCGGGAGCATCGCCAGCATTGCCGCCTATATCAGGCAGCAGCAGTGACCCCGATCTACCTGCAACGCACCGCCCTGCACTGCGCTCTGGGCGATACCCTGCACAGCGCCGCTCAAGCTTTGCATACGGGCCAGCCACCACAGGGCGAGCCCTTTGTGCTGCATGAAGTACATGAGCCGCGCAATTATCTGTACGCCGCTAAAACCGGCGAAAGCCTGAGCGAGCGCCTAGATCGCCTGCTGGGCGAAACCCTCGGCACCAATCCCCAGGCACTCGACGACTGCCTACTGATCGTCGCCAGCACCAGCCTGGATATCAGCGAACTGGAAGCCCTGACCAGCCAGCAACAGGGCTTTAACCCCGAGGACGCCACCCGCCTCGACCGGCTGGCTGCCGAGTTGTGCCAGCGCTGGGGTTTTGCCGCCGCCTTTACCCTGAACACCGCCTGCACCAGCGCTGCCAACGGCCTGCTGTACGCTGCCCGACTGGTCAACACCGGTCAGTATGCCCGCGCCCTGGTGCTGAGTTTCGAGACGCCCAGCGCCATCGCCATGCAGGGTTTCGGCGCGCTGATGCTGACCAGCCCCAGCGGCCAGTACCGCCCGTTTCACCGCGAGCGCGACGGCCTGCTGCTGGGCGAAGCCTATGCCGCCGTGCTACTCGGCCGCGAGCCCGGCGACGCACCACTGGCGCGCCTGCTAGGCGGCTTTAGCGCCTGCGACACCAGCAGCCTGACCACCACCCGCGAAGATGGCAGTCATATCCACTGGGTGATGCAACAGGCGCTACGCAGCGCCGGCTGCGCGGCTGCGCAGATCGACCTGGTGAAACTGCACGGCACCGCCACCAGCGCCAACGATGAAGCCGAAGGCAACGGCATGCGCCTGTTGTATGGCGAACAGATGCCGGCCCTAAGCCTGCTCAAACCCTGGCTCGGTCATACCCTGGGTGCCTGCGGCTTAAGTGAAAGCCTGCTGCTGCTCAAGGCCCTGCAGAACGGCCCGCTGCCCGGTGTGAGCTACGCCCGCGCAGCCATGCTGCCATTAAGCGCGGAGCCACAGATTCTGGCGGCAGATAGCCTGCTGCTAACCAATTTCTTCGGTTTTGGTGGCAATAACGCCAGTCTTATCTTGCAGGGCTGCGCCCAGGGAGACAGCGCATGACGGTAATCGCCGCCAGTGAGATCCACGGCCTTGCCAGCACTAATGACAAACAGCTGAAGACCGCCCTAGGCCAGTGGCTGGACAGTCCACCCCGACGTATCGACAGGCTAATCCTGCAATGCCTGTTGGCCGCCGCACCACTGAAAAGCCAGGTACGCAGTAACTGCGGCCTATACCTGGCCTCCGCACACCCGGCGCGGGCCACCATGGGTGCGCTGCTGGAGGCGGTGTGCGTGCAGCACAAACAGCCCAAGCCCTTCGAGTTTGTGAATAGCGTGAGTAACGCCGCCGGCTTTCATATCGCCCAGCAGCTGGGCATCGACGGACCGAATCTGTTTATCGGTGCTGGGGAGCAGGTCTGGGCCCAGCTGCAGGCCTTGGCCAATCTGGACTTGCAGGATGGCCTGATCGAGCAGGCGTTGCTGCTGGTCTGCGATGAGCGTGGAGATTTCTGCGTGCAGGCTGTGCTGCTGGAAGGGGCGATAACCGGTGCCTACACCAACAGCTTTGCCGAGTTAAGCGCTGGGATCAAAGTCATGCAGCTGCAACTCGAATAGACCGTAGGAGCGGGCCATGCCCGCGATGCTTTTGCAGACAGAACCTATCGCGGCCATGGGCCGCTCCTACAGGCCCCGCCCTACCCTTTGTGCTTACTCCAAGCCGCCAGCTCTTTTATCAACCCGCGCTCCTGCAGGGCGATGCTGCGCAAGCTTTCGGCGATGGGAGCGAAGTTTGGTGTCTCGCCCTTGTTGCGGCTGGCGCGCACGCAGGCCGAGGCGAACTGGCGCCAGTTGTCGCCAATCGCCGTCAGCTGCGCCGAGGCTTCCTGCAGGTTGCGGTCACCCAGTTTCTCACCCGCCTCCTGCAGAAAGCTCGCATACATAAAGCGAAAACCCGCGCCGCCGGTGCCGATCTCTTCCTGCATGCGCACGATATGGGTCAGGTACAGGCGGTTGTACTTGGCCTGGGCCGGGTCGAGCCGCTCGATCTGTTTGGCCAGATGCTGAATGCCGCGAATGCCGATCCACGGCAGCGGCATGCCGTCGAGGATGCGTGTAGTCGACAGCACGCTCTGGCGGATCAGCTTGTTCCAGTCCTGCTCCAGCGGCACCTCGTCGAGCCAGTACATCAGCCCCTTGGCGGCCAGCGCACCTTTGGCGAAGCGGGCCTTCTGCAAGTCTTCGACGGCGCAGCGCACCGGCTCTTCGAACACCGGGTCGCTGATCAGGTAGTCATTGCCCTCACGACCATAGGCCAGCAGGTTGTGCGCATTGAAGTGAAAGCGCATCTCCGGCGGAAAATACGGCAACCAGAACACCGAACTCTGCAGCCCAGCCAGTCGCCCGCTATCGAGCGCCGCATCCAGCTCACGACGGCCCTGCTCGGGATTGCCGAAGGTGCGCGTATGCAGGCGTGCGCCGAGGCGTTTGCTCAGGGTCTTGATCAGGTGCTTGGGCGGCATGCGGTAGGCAATCAGCGGCATGCCACTGAGCTTGACGATCGGCAGATAGGCAAAGGCCAGGCCCGAGGCCAGACCGAAGGCCATGGGTTCGCTCATCGGCAGGCCGGCGTGGGTCAGCAGGCTGGCCATCACCCCGCTTTCGCAGTGGGCGCTCTGCTGGTGCTGAAAGGGCTGCTGGAAACTGCTCATGCCGCATCCTTCTGGTAGGCGATCAATTGTGCGACAGGCAGGCCGAAGGCCTCGGCGTAGCGGGCCAGAATGGCCGGCGAGAGTTTCTTATAAATCGCAGGGCGAAAATGTCGACGAATCCGCCATTGCCACAGCCCGGTGATCTGCGCGAGCGCCGGCTCGTCCAGACGGTAGCGGTACATCAGGCATTTGAGCGGCGACAGCTCGCCGCGCCGCCAGCCCGCCTCGGCCTCGGCGGCCTGCTCCTGCAGTTCGGCCACGGCCAGCTGGGTGGCGAAGGCTTCCGGCTCCCAGCCATCGCTCTGCGCACCCTGGTAATGGCCGCTGGCATCCACGGCGTAGACCAGCTTGCTGTGACCGCCGTAGGTGGAACTGTGATCCTGGGGAACTTCATCGAGTTTCATGCGTTACCACCATCCTGGCCCACCACTGTCAGCTGCATAAAGGCGCTGGAGAAACGCCCGCTTTCCGGCACATAGCAGAGCAGGCGCTGGCCGCTGCGCAGACCGCCTGAATTGAACAGTTCTTCGAGCATGATAAAGATCGACGCCGCGCCGGTATTGCCCTTGCGGGTCAGGTTGGTAAACCAGCGTTCCTGCGGGATAGGCAGGCCCGCATTGGCCAGGCCCACGGCCAGACGCTCGCGGAAGAACTCCGAGCTGTAATGCGGGAGGAAATAATCGATCGCGTCGGCGCGCAGTTCACGCCGCGCCATGATGCGTTTGAGGGTCTCTTCCACCGTGTATTTGACGATATTGTCGTTAAGCAGTTTGACGTCCTGCTTGATCGCCATCAGCGAGCGACGGTTGCGCTCGGTGCCATCGAAGCGGCTCCAGCCCTGCAGCTGGCCGTCGACCATTTCCGCCCCGGCGTACATGCAGGGCGGCATCTGGTCGGCAAAGGAGAAGATGTCCAACCAGTCGATGCGCAGACTCAGGCCCGTGCGGTTCGGCTGGCCTTGCAGCAGCACCGCGCCGGCACCATCGGAGAGCATCCAGCGCAGAAAATCCTTCTCGAAGGCGATCTCCGGGTGGCTTTCCAGCTCCTCGAGCCGGCTTTCGTATTCGCCATTGAAGTTGCGCGCCAGCATCAGGGTCGACGCCACTTCCGAGCCGCAGGCCACGGCGTTGCGGCTTTCGCCACTGGCCACGCTCATCCAGGCGTATTTCAGCGCGGTCATGCCGCACAGGCAGATACCGGCGGTGCTCACCACCTCGCACGGCGGATTGCCCAACTCGCCCTGCACCATCACCGCATGGCCAGGCATGACCTGATCCGGCGAGGCGCTGCTGGCCACCAGGCAATCGAGATCCTCCAGCTGAAAATCGCCACCGAGCAGGCCGCGAATCGCCGCGGCGCTGATCTGCGCATTGCTCATGGCCGGCTCGCCGGTTTGCGGGTCGATCACATAGTGACGCTGCTGGATGCCGTTGCTGCGCAGAATCAGCTTGCGCGCCCGCGACGGCTTGCCGCCGACCAGGCCCAAACGCGCTTCCATCTGCTCGTTGTCGACCGCATCGAAAGGCAGAAAGGCACTGATGCGATTGATAAATACGGGTTGTACCACGGGGTTTCCTCGGGTCACTTCACTCGCCGGACGGACCGGCGAAGTAGGCCTTCTCACGCTGGGTGCGCTCTTTTAACAGCGGTGCCAACAACTTTTTAAGCAAAGCACTAAGCGGCACTACGGTGACGATCAGACACAACAGAAAAACGATATACACCACCAGCCCGACCGCACGGCGACGGCTCTGCTGCGGGCCTAAAGCCGCCAGCAAGCGGCTCCATAACTTGAAACTGCGATTGCCGACCTTCTCGCTGGCGATCAGTTTCTCATCGATACGCACCGCGCCAAGCCCGCTTAGCATGGGTCGTTCGATCGGCAGGCTGTCGGCCGTCAAGCGCTGCACCATGGCCTGGCCAAAGCGGCTGGCGGCGGCGATTTCCGCCTCATCGATACCGGCGCGCGGCACCCAGCCGTAGGGCTTCTGCCGGCCGGTAAACAGCCACAAGGGCGTGGCCAGAAAGCTTGCCGCGGTGCCGCAGGCGTCGGTCAGGGCGATATTGTCCACCAGTCGCGCCCCCAGTTCGCTGAGCCGCGCCTTGAGCTTCTCCTGGGCCATCAGCCACATATTGCGGCAGCCGATCAGGGTCACCACCGGAGTGCCCTTGAGCAGCTGCGCCGCTTCAGGCAAGGCGAGAAAGGCGGTCATTGGCTGCGAGGGCGAGAGAAACCACACCTGATAGGCGAGGATCACCAGGTCATAGCGCTTGCTCGCATCCACCGCCAACGGCAGCAGCGGCTGCGGGCGCATCAGCACGGTTTCCGGAAAAATCCGGAAAAAGTCGAGAAAGGGCCAGGGAAAGGGGTAAGGTTGCGCAGGTTGCAGCTGCAGATAATCCAGCTGAATATCGGCGTGCTGCTGCAGCGGCCCACAGACAGACTGCGCCAACCTGTCTAGCTGGCCGGTTTGCGAATAATGAACGATCAATACCTGACGCATCGCCAGCCACTTCCTGCGAAATGCCCGGATTATGCCACAGAGATTTCTTCAAACCGTAAAGAAGACCGGCTATCAAACCGGGCTGATGCTGCTATTGGGCTGCCCGCTGGCCCAGGCTGGCGACATCCTGGTCAAAGTAGAGGGCAGCCACGCCAGCGGCGACCTCTACCTGGCACTGGTCGCTGTCGAGCCGCACTGGCCCGAACAACCGCTGCTGCAACTGCGCAGCAGCGCGGCCGTGATGCGGCTGGAGGATATCGCCCCGGGGCGCTACGCCATCCAGCTGTTTCAGGACAGCAACGGCAATGGCCGACTCGACCACAGCCGGCGCGGGATCCCCCTCGAACCCGTGGGTTTTTCCGGCAACCCGCCACTGGTCAATGGCAAGCCTGCGCCCCTCGACTGCCTGTTCGAACATGGCGAAGCGGACACCCGGCTGAGCATCCGCCTGCATAGCGCCAAAGCCAAGCCCTAGGGTTCGATCTGCTGGTTGCTGCTGCGCCAGATCAAGCGCTCGGTATCATAACCACGACTCTGCGCCTCGCCGAGCAGCAGCTCGCGGGTCTGGGCGCTAACATCCGGGCTGCGCGACAGCAGCCAGAGGTACTTGCGGTTCGGGTGACCGACCAGGGCATTCTGGTAGTCGTCGTCCAGGTAGAGCACCCAGTACTCGCCCTTGGTCAGCCCCGGCAGCAGGCGGCTGGCCCAGTTATCGAAACGGACCCAGAGCTTGTTGCTCTGCCCGGCCAGCTGCGGCACCGCCTGCCCTTGCGCCTGTTGCCATTCCCCCGTCGTGGTGCGGCAACGATTGCTGACGGCGAGGCTACCGCCCTCCTGCAGGCCGTAGGTTGCCTCGGACTGCGCACAGTGGCGCTGGAAGAACATCGGCAGTCGCGCCAGCTCGTACCAGGTGCCCTGATAACGCTCCAGATCGACCCGCTCCACGGTCTGCGGCGGCACCACGCCGGTACCCGAGTTGGCGCAGCCCGCCAACACGGCGAGGGCCAGCGCTGCCAGCAGTAGACGCATCATTTGAGGCCCTTGCCGGAAAACATCATGACCTTCTCGCCGGCGTACTGGACGCTGATAAAACGCTGTTCATCGCCCCAGGTGCAACTCGACATGCCCAATGCACCCGCGCACTCGCTCGGGCTGCCAAGCAGGTTCTCCACCTCGGCCTTGCTCATGCCCGGCTTGAGCTGGGCGTAGTTATCCTGATTGACCTTGTTGCAGGCCGCCAGCAGCAGGCAACCGGCGAGTAGAGCGACGACACGCAGAGACATGGGAAAACTCCTGAGGAAATAACCAAGACCAGCTTGGCATAGCCATAGCGAACTTGCCTGCTTGGATGCTAGAAGCGCGAGCCAGGTTCCAGCAGAAAGGCAGATTCATCGGCGCTGCTGGTGCGCCCGAGAATCTGATTGCGATGGGGGAAACGGCCGAAGCGGGCAATCACCCGCTGGTGACGCTCGGCATAGTCCAGATAGCCGGCAAACAACTCGCGCTCGGCGCTGACGGCTTGTTCGTGCAACCGCTGAAACAGCTGCACTGCCTGATTCTGCAGCGCCAGGTCTTCGGCATGCTCCAGCACCAGATAGGCAAATACCCGCTGGATGGGACGCAGTTGCTGATCCCAGGCCCGGGTCAACCCATGCAGGGCCAACGGACGAGCCAGGGCATCGCCGGCAAAGGCCCGCGGAGTATCGCGAAAGATCATCCGCGGTAGCTGGTCGAGCAGCAGGATGTTGGCCAACCAGCCGTCGGGCTCGCCTTCCCAGTCCTGCAGCTGGCCCGCCAGGGCCTGCTCGACCCGCGCACCAAACTGCTCGCGCGCCTGCTCATCCTGGCGGTCCTGCTTGCCGAACCACAACGCCGTGCGACTGGCCGCCACCTCGGCAGCCGTCACACCTGAGCCGTAGCCGGCCGCACCGAAGCCGGCCGCACCGAACCACCAGTCAAGCAAGGGCTGCCAGGGTTGCTGCATGGCTCAGTCCCGGTGGTAAGCCGTGATCCGCAGCACTTCTTCCTTGGAACCGAGGAAGACTGCAACGCGCTGGTGCAGGGAAGTCGGCTGGATATCGAGGATGCGCTGGGTGCCGTTGGTGGCCACGCCGCCGGCCTGCTCGATAATCATCGACATCGGGTTGGCCTCGTACATCAGGCGCAGCTTGCCCGGCATCGAAGGATCGCGGCTGTCGCGCGGGTACATAAATACGCCGCCACGGGTCAGGATGCGATGCACGTCGGCGACCATCGCGGCGACCCAACGCATGTTGTAGTTCTTGCCCAGTGGCCCGGTCTCGCCCGCCAGCAGCTCGCTGACGTAACGCTGCACCGGTGCTTCCCAGTGGCGCTGGTTGGACATGTTGATGGCGAATTCTTTGGTCGATTCCGGCACTTTGATGTTGTCATGGGTCAGCACGAAGCTGCCCAGCTCACGGTCCAGGGTAAAGCCCTTGACGCCATCACCAAGGGTCAGCATCAGCATGGTCTGCGGGCCGTAGATCGCGTAACCGGCAGCCACCTGCTGGGTGCCCGGCTGGAGGAAGGCCTCCTCGCCCAGGTCGCCTTCATCGCCATTGCGATCCGGGCAACGCAGCACCGAGAAGATGGTGCCGACCGAGACGTTGACATCGATGTTGCTGGAGCCGTCGAGCGGGTCGAATACCAGCAGGTAGGCACCTTTCGGGTACTTACCGGGAATCTGGTAGGCGTTGTCCATTTCTTCCGACGCCATGCCGGCCAGGTGACCGCCCCATTCGTTGGCCTCAAGGAGGATTTCGTTGGAGATCACGTCGAGCTTCTTCTGTACCTCGCCCTGCACGTTCTCGGTACCCATGCTGCCCAGAACGCCGCCCAGAGCACCCTTGGACACCTGATGGCTGATCTCCTTGCAGGCCCGTGCGACCACTTCGATAAGGAAACGCAGATCGGCCGGGGTGTTGTTGCAGCGGGTCTGCTCGATCAGGTAGCGGCTGAGGGTAACGCGGGACATGGAAGGCTCCGGAAGGAAGGAAATCGCGCGCAGTTTACTCCTTAAAGGGCGGCAGTGCCTCCTGCTGCCGCCCGTTGGTCGCTACCAGTTCCAGGTCAGTGCCAGGTTGACGCCCTGCTGCTTGTCGTCCTCGCCCTTGCGCAGGCTGTAGGCCCCGCGCAATGCCAGGTCCGCGCTCAGTTGCTGACTGAAGCCCAGGCTCAGACGGTCCAGGCGATCATCCGGCTGATAGCCCTGCAGGGTGAAATCGAGGCTCGGCAGGCTGTTGAGGGCGACATTGAGCTTGGCTGCATCGTCCTCGTACTCCTTCTCGCGGGCGATTTCCGCAAACACCTGGGTACTGGTGCCGAGCATCCAGTTGCCCTGGAAGCCGAAGCCCAGGCGCTTGGAGGTACGGGTCTGATCGGCAAAGGTCAGTGCAGTCGAACGGGCTCCCGATTCGGCATAGCCGTCCACCTCGACCCGCGCGTAGTCGGCGCTGAGGAAGGGGCTCAGGTGCCAGTTGCTGCCGGGCTGGGCGATGTCGTAACCCACCCGTCCGCTCAATGCCCACAACTGGCCTTCGCTATCGCCCTTCTCGCTGGCCTGGGTAATGCCCAGATCGAATTTGCGGTTCAGGTCCTGATAATCCAGGTAGCCGGCACTGGCGGAAACATCACCCCACCAGCGGTTGTGCTGGTACTGGGCAAATGCGGTAGCCAGATAGCTGCGCATGTCGTAATCGGAATCGGCCCTGCCGGCCTGCAGCTCCTGCTCATACACCCCGAGGGAAAGGCCCACCCGCCAGGCCTCGTCGAGCCGATAGCTGGTGCCCAGGTTGAGGCTGTAACCATCGCCGTCAGCCCCTGCAGAGGCACGCTGGGAATCGAAGTCCAGACGCTGGCCGGAAGCGGAAACCATCGCCCGCCACTGGCCAACGGCTTGCCAGGCTTCCCAGTCAGCCAGCAGCTGCGTACGCAGCTGATCCTGGTGCGCGCGCAAGGTGCCGTGGGCCATTTCCGGCAGCAGGGTCAGCTCCCAGGGTGCCGCCAGAAGAGAATAAGAGTAATCAGCGGCGATCTGCTGCACGGCCGTGGTCGGGTGCACGCTGTCGTTGAACATCAGCTTGCTCGGGTCCGGCGTAGCGCTATTGATGCCCCAGGTGGTGTTAACGTTGGCGCAACTGCTAAAGCAGGTGCCCGTCAGATCCTGAGTGGCATCAAAACCATACCTGCCGGGGGTGGCGAGTACCTCGGTCACCAATAACGGCAGATTCAACGGGATGATATTGGCGTTAACGCCGCGCAACTGACTGACCAGTTCGCTATTGAAATCGCCCACCAGCCCAGAGATGGTGCCCGGCAATGTGGGGAACAACCCACCCAAAGCAGCCGCGCTAGGCGTACTCCCCACATCGGGCAGCAAAGAAACCATGATGTAGCGCGCGCCAGCAGTTTGCAGGGCCTCGACGCCATCAACCAAACGGCCAGCTGCGGCCTGCGCCTGCTGAGTTGCTACCGCCGGCGGGGCGAACGGATTGATAGCTAACTGAAGAAAGTCATTGCCCCCGCCGTTCACATAAAACAGCGTATTAGGGTCAAGACTCAGGCCGCGATTGGCCAGATCCACAAGGAAACCATCGCGCGTGCGACCGCCCGCAACCACCGAGCCGCCGGCCGCGGTAATCGAGTTGAAGATCTGATCGGTGCGATAACCGCCTACGGCCCAGTTGGACCCGTCGGGCAACCCGGCATCGGCCAGCACCGAAGACGTCGAAGGGGTTTGCGGGCCCAGGCCCAGCAACTCGCCCAGCAACATGGGCGAGGTCGAACCAAAGATTTCGCCGCTGCCGCTCTGATAAGTCGGCCCCACGCGGTTGGTAAAGCGCAAGGTAGCCCCATCCGGGCCATCGGGGTCGGCAAACTGCCCGGCATCGCTGAGGCTATCGCCAAACACCACCAGCCCGGAATAGGGTGAGGCCAGTACAAGAGAGGGAGATGCTGCGAGCAGACATGCCGCTGCTAATGGCGTTAAGAGTCGCTTCATGGGACACCTGGGTAATTATTTTTATTGGACCTTACCGGCACAGAATGTAGTCAGTTTTGTGAACCAATGCACGGGCTAACACCGACCTCACCCATTTGGGTGAGGTCGGGGCTGCGCAGGCACCCGAGAGCCTAGCTGGCCAGCGAACACACCCGGTTGCGCCCCGCGTGTTTGGCCTGGTACAGCGCCGCGTCGGCCACCTGGAGCAACTCGTCGAGTTCCTGGCCCTGCTCGGGCCAGAGCGCCAGGCCGGCGGAAAGGGTGACGTAGCGGGCACCGCCACGGGTGGGCAAGGGATGGGCGGCCAGGCTGCGGCAGATGGCGTCCAGGCGCTTGTGGGCCTCCTCGGCGTCGGCGCGCGGCAGGATCAGCAGGAACTCCTCGCCGCCGATGCGGAACAGCGCATCCGAGCTGCGCAGGTTTTCCAGCAGGTGCTGCGCCACGCCCTTGAGCACGTCATCGCCCTCCAGATGGCCATACTCATCGTTGAGCTGCTTGAAATGATCCAGGTCGATCAGGGCCAGAGAGATCGGCGTGCGCTCGCGCTGGGCCAGGGCCAGCTCGCGGGCGAAGAACTCGTCCAGATAGCGGCGGTTGTACAAGCCGGTCAGCGGGTCGCACAGCGCCTGCTCGCGCAGCTGCTCATGCAGGTCGGAAATGATCCGCAGGCGCTCTTCGCTGACGGCCAGGGCCTCGGCCAGCTTCAACTCGCTGAGATGGCGCTGGGTGACATCGCGCAAATAGAGCATCTGCCCCAGCACCAGGGTGCCGCGATGAGTCGTGCGCTCGATGGCGCGGATGCGCACCTCGAAGTAGCGCGCCGAATTGGCCAGGGCCAGCAGTTGTTCCTGCTCGGCCTTGGGCTGGGCGGCCAGCAGCACCTGCAGATCCGCCCCCAGCACCGGCCAGTCCGCCAGCGGCCGACCCTGCCAGCTACCGGACAAGCCGGCAAGCTTGAGCGCCGCCGGGTTGGCCTCGATCACCCGCAGCTGGGCATCGACCACCAGCACCGGGTCGAGCAGCGCATCGAGCAGCAGGTGACGGGCCACCGGCAGCAGATCGAACAAACGCACACCGACGATCAGCCAGGCGAACGCCAATAGGGTGAAGGCGAAACTGAAAGGGGTGGGATCGAAGCCGAACAGCATCCAGCCGAACACCACATAGCCGATATTGGCCACCCAGGGGATCACCGTAACCACGGCGAACGCCATGAAATGGCGACGATGCACGCCGTAGCTGACCAGCGCCGCACGCAGCACCACGCCGATGCTGAAGGCCATAAACAGATAGAGGTAGGCCGCCGCGGCATAGAACAGCGGGCCATGCTGGTAGCGGATAGGCGCACCCGGAGCATCGCTCAGCGGCGCGGTGCCCGGGCCATAGAACAGGCCATGCCAGGGATTGCTCAAGGCCATCAGCCAGATCAGCAGGGGCACCGCGGCCAGCCCCAGGGCTGTGCGCAGCGACAATGGCTGACGCACGCTGTTGACGTACTGCCAGAGGAACATCGCCCAGAAGGTCGGCATCGCGAGAATCCCGGGCCAGGCCATGCTGGCCCAGAACACCTTGCACTGCGGGCCCTGCGCGGCCATTTCCAGGCCGGCGGCCACCATCCACCAGATGCTGGCCAGGTGCAGCACGATAAAAGTCTCGCGCCCGGGAAAGTAGCGCTGGCGCTTGACCCAGCGTGCCAGCAGCAGCACGCCGCAACACACGCAGATCGTCAGCAGCACCGGCGCACTCAGCGCCCAAGCGGAATCACCGCAGGCATTCATCGGTTGTGCACTGCAAGGGATAACGGCCCGATACGCCAGCAGCACAGAGCTGCCCGGCCCCCAGAAACGCTTGCGGAAAGGCTCCGCACTGTAGTCGAGATAGTGATACGCAAGGGCCTTCCTGACCTCAAACGTCGATCAATTCAAGCTGCCAACGATACTGTAAAAGCCATTACCGATCATGGGTTTATTTATGGCGACAGGCCAGTATCGACCTTCAGTCAGCCGCCGGCCGGCGCAGCAGACTGATGGCCATCCACCCGAGCATGCCCACGCCCAGCAATAGAACCGCCCAGAGCCCCCAGCGCTTCCAGTCGCCATCAGCGGCAGCGTTAGGCTGCGACGGCGTCAGAGCGGCCTCCGTCAGCAGCTCGGCACGCCCCAATTGCTGCAGCCGCTGCGGCTGATAGCCGGGAATCAGGGTGTTCAGCGGCAGGGCCGCCGATTGCGCCCCGGCCCGGCCCAACGCCAGCCGATAGGGCGCACTGCCGCGCTGCAGAAACACCAGCTGGCTGGCGCGCACGGCCACCTGCAAGGTCGGCGGCTCAGTGCCCAACCCGCCGCCGCGGGGATCCACCTGCAGGCGCAGCTGCTGCACCGGCCAACCCGGCAACTGCAGTTCGTCCTGGCGGATCTCCGCGCCATTTTCCGGCAGCCGATAGAGCAGGCCCTGGGCCAGTGGTCGCCAGGCACCCTTACCCTCGCTGCGCCCCGCCACGCGAATGGGGGCCAGGCTGTTGGCCTGATTGAGTTCGACCCTGAGCCGCTCCAGCGGCAGGGCCAGGGGCAGTTGCCACTGATACTCGCCATCCGGGCTGCGACTGGCCGGCAGCGCTTGCGACCACACCAGCGGGGCCGGGGCCTGTTCACTGCGCTGGCTGTGCAGGATCGCCGCGGTCAGCTGCGGAGCCTGTTGCGGGCTCTGCCAGAGCAGGCGCAGGTAACGCGCCTGACGCCCCGGCAGCTCGACCTGGCGCTGTTCGATGCGTTCGCTGCCGAAGGATAGGCGCGCCAACTGCCCAGTTCCCCAGGGCTGCCAGCTTTGCAGGTCATCGCTGGCCTCGATGCTGAAACGCTGAAAGCCCTCCTGAGCGCCGACCCAGTCCAGCTGCAGCCCCACCAGCTGCTCCTCGACCGCGCTGGCATCGAGCACCCAGCCGCGCAGCTGCGCCGGCTTCTGCGCAGCATCCGCCTCATCCAGCAGTTCGATCAGGGTGCCGCTGGTGCTGCGCTGCACCCGCAGGCTGGGCGTGGCGCTGCTGTCACCTTGTTCGACATACAACGGAAACCACTTCACAGCCTGTTCCTGCTGGCTGTCGTGCGCCTCGCTCTGCCCCGGCACCAGGGCATAGGCCAGTGCCTGGCCCTCGGCATTGAACACCCGCAGGTCGCGCAGATCGCCGAAACGTGCGGCGAAATGCAGGGCCATGGGCACTTCCAGACGATACCAGGGACCTTCACCGGACAGCGCCAGGGGCAGCTGCACGGCGAAATCCTCCAGGCGCTCTTCAGCCTGGACGAATGGGCTGAGCAACAGACCGGCGAGCAGACCCCAGCCCAGGTAACGCGATTTGACCCTTTTCATACCGACTCCCGGACTTGCTCGACTTCGGCTTCGGCCTTGCGCGGTGGTAACGGGGCGAAATAGCCGACCACCAGCAACAACACCCCCACCCCGATAAAGGACACGATGCGCTCCAGGCCACCACGATTGCCCAGCTCGACAAACAACAACTTGGCCACCACCACGGCAATCAGCGCCGCGCCGATCAGCCACAGCTCACGCCGGCCGCGGCGGTTGCCGAGGACCATCAGCGGCAAGGCGATCAGGGTCCAGACGATCGACAAGCCGGCCTGCACCAGCATCGAATCGAGCAGCGCATCCAGCTGATAAGGCACGCCGCCCCAGTGATGAGCGGTGCGCATCACCATGGCGGTGAGCAGGGCGAACAGCGAGGCACCCGCCAGCGCCTGAGTCAGCCACTGACTGCGCATGGCATCCACACCCAGCTCGACCAGGCCCGTGCGTGCCCAGGCGAACACCGCACCCAGGGCGAACAGCAGGCCCAGCTCCAGCGGGTTGAGCAGCGGCAGATAGGCCAGTGGCTCGGCATCGCCGGCACTGGCCACGTTGGCCAGCCAGAACCAGCCGAGCATCAGCAGCGCCAGGGGGGCAGCCGCCAGCAGGCGATATTCCCGTGGATAGGTCGCCAGCGGCCAGGGCCACTGCCGCGGCAGGGACATCAGCCACAGATAGGCGCTGGGCAGCAGCGCCCAACCCAGCCAGCGCCAGGCGTTGTAATGCTCGGACAGGGCGAAGAACAGGTAGCGCAACTCCAGCGCCAGCACCCCCAGCAGCAGCCAGCAGCCCAGCACATGGGCGGCGCTCAGGGCTCCGCCCGGCAGCTGTGCGGCCAGCCTCCGCAGCGACCAGAAGTGCACGGCGAACAGCAGCGCCCAGCCCAGCCAGCCGAAATGCGCCGCCGGCTGATAGTGCAGGTGCCAAACCTGCAGCAGCACCACACCCGCCAGGGGGATCAGCAGACAGCACAGCAGCGCCAGTTCCGGCCAGCGCGCTCGCGGGGCGATCAGACTGGCCGCCGCCACGCTCAGGGCGGCGACGCCAAGCAAGGCTGCCGCCTGCCATTCCGGCGCGAGGAAACGCAGCACTTCGCTACTCAGCGCCAGCCCCCACCAGGCCGCGCCCCATACCAGCAGCAACTGGGCCAGGCCGAGCAGGCTGAAATTGCCCAGGGCAGAGGGCCCTTCGCGGCGCGCCAGTTGCTGCAGACGCCAGGCCCCGACCAGGGCGGCAATGCCCAGCACCAGCGGCGTCCAGAAATCCACATGTCCCAGCGGGCGCAACCCCTCGCTGTCCAGCTGGCCGTACAACAGCGGGCTGACGCCGAGAAACACCAACCCCGCCAGGCCCTGTAGCAATAGACCGAAAATAAAGCTGGCACGCTGCTGCAGGTGCAGGCTGAGCCAGATGATCAACAGCCCGCTACCGCCCCACACCGCGCTGGCCGTGGCCCAGGGCAGAACGAACAGCACCGCCAGGTTGAGAAATACCAGCCCCACGAGCAGCACCAGGGACAGGCCGCGCAGCAGGCGGCGGTCGGCGCTGACCTGAGGATCGCGCGCCGCCAGCAACATGCCGGCGATCAGGCCCAGGCCGATCAAGGAAGAGGTCAGCAGGCCCTGCCAGCCGGCGGCAAAGCCACCACCGCCGCTCAGCGCATCGCCGGCCATCTGCAGCATAAACACCAGGCCGCCAAGCAGCTGCACGGCGAAGGCACTGAACAGAAAACTGCGCGCCGGCAACCGCAGGCCCACCAGCAGGGTCAGCAAACCGGCCACAGCCCAACTGATGGCCGTGCCCTGGGCGGCAAACAGCAGCGGTGCGATCAGATAAAGGCAGGCCAGACCACTGCAGGCCAGCAGCGGCAGACCGCGCCGCTCCCAGCTGCTGCTCGCCTCCGGCGGGCTGCGGCGCAACTGCCAGTAGCTGAACAACAAGGCCGCGCCGAGCATCAGCGCGCCCAGGGGCGCACCGTCGAGCAGGGTCCGATAGGCACCCTCCAGGCCCATGATAAAGGCCACGGCCGCGCCGAACTGCAGCAGCAGGGCGAAGGCCCGCGCCAGCCCGCGCCGCTGGCGCAGCCCCAGCCAGTAGATGCCCGCACCCTCCACTGCCCAGGCCGCCGAGGTCCAGCGCGCATCCAGACCCAGGGGAATCGCCAGGCTGCCGAACACCACGCCAAGGGCCAGGCAGGTTTCCACCAGCAGTGCCGCGCGCTCCCCCGTGCGGCCCACCAGCAACCGCGCCAGCAGCAGGTAGAACAGGCCCAGGGCCAGGGCGCTGTAGGCCGCGGCGAACTCGATATGCTGGACCAGGGCGAACTGCAGGCCGAAGCCCACCAGCGGCGGGCCGAACAGCACGGTGGCGTCGATATAGTCGCCCTGGCGCGCCGCCCAGCGCAGCAGCTGGTCGCGCTCCTGCGGCGCATCCGCCGCCTCGCGCAGCTTGCGCCGGGCAAACAGCAGACCGATGGCCACATACATCAGGAAGAACAGCAGCAGGAACGGTTGGGTGCTCCACAGCAGCTCGGGGTTGTAGGAGCGGATGCCCCAGGCGAAGCCGATGCCGAAGGTGCCGACAAAACCGATCAGGTTGAGCAAGCGCCAGGCCTTGAACCAGGCGATGGCGAAGATTCCGGCGTTGAGCAGGGCGAAGTAGCTGAACAGCGCCACATGGTTGCCGCTGCCGGTGGAGGTCAGGATCGGCGCGGCGAAACCGCCCAGGGCCGCCGCTGCGGCCAGGCCCAGGGCATCCTGTTTGACCGCCAGAATCGCCGAGAACAGCGTGACCAGCACCAGCAGGCCCAGGGCCAGGCCCGGGTCGAGCAGCGGATGCAGGCGCATGGCGGCGAACACGGTCAGGTACAGCACGGCGATCCCGGTGCCCTGCAGCATCAGGGCATACCCCGGATTGCGCTGGCGTAGCCACCAGCCCAGGGCCAGCAGGGCCAGGGCACTGGCGGCGACCCCGGCATAGCGCAACTGCACCGGCACCACCATGCCCTCGGTGGCGTAGCGCAACAGGAAGGCCAGGCCGAGAAACAGCAGCACCACGCCCACGCGCAGTACGGTATTACCGCCCAGCAGCCAGTTCTTGGCCGCACTGAAGCCGCGCTCGATCAACGTCGGCTGGCGCGGCGCGGCGGGCTTCCAGGGTGCAGCAGGCTTGCGGCTAATCGTCGGTTCGGCTGCTTGCGGGGCCGGCTCGGCGGGTTTATCCGGCTCGGGCAGCTCAAAGTCCAGGGTCCAGTCCAGCGCCGCTTCGGCGGGCGCTGCAGTGGCCGTTTGCACAGGGGCGGCCGGCGCGGGTTCGGCAACAGCGGCCGGCTCGGCAGGTGGCGGCTCCTCGCTGGCCGTGGCTGCCGGCTGTTCCAGCTTTAGCAGCCGCTCATAGAGGGTGGCCGTGCCCTGCTCGAAACGCTGGGCAAAGGTCTTGAGCTGGGCCTGCAGCGCCGCATTTTCGCGCTCAAGCCCATGCAGCCTGAGCGCCTGACCAAGGCCCAGGCCAAGCAGAGCGCCCAGCAGCGAGGCGGTCAGCGTCTCATCCGCCACAGCCCCGAGTACCAGGCCGACCAGCATAAAGATCCATTGCATGCAGTACATTCCTTAGAAGCTGTTTACACCTGCTGCGCGTCGGCCCTGCCGCGTTAAAAACAGGCAAACCCGCGCATTCCCTGCCCTCGCCGCGGGCCCGAACTGGCAGCAGTATAGGAGCCCGCCCCGCGCATACCCAGAGAGACGAATGCCGCACGCATCACAGCACAGCAAGAAATCGCCGGAAGCCATTTTCTGCGTTACACCGCAACGGCTCTAAGGCTGCCTGCCCTGGATGGCAGTCCCGCCCCGCCGCACAAAATATGACCAGCCGGCAGATAGTCATTCACAAACGCGCCAGGCTCGCTATCATCGCCCGCCGCCTAACCGACGCACGCCTGCCCCCGATGAAAAACAACCTGATCGCCGCCGCCGAACTCGACCGCCTGGACACCTGGGCCAAATACACCGCCGATATGTGCCACAGCTGCATGTCCAGCTGCTGCACCCTGCCGGTGGAGGTGCGCCTGAACGACCTGATCCGTATCGGCGTGGTGGACGAATTCGAGCGCAGCGAGCCGGCCAAGAACATTGCCAAGCGCTTGCAGAAGGACGGTCTGGTGGAGCGCTTCCACCAGAAGTCGGGGATCTTCACCCTGACCCGCATGAGCAACAACGACTGCTACTACCTGGACCGCAAGACCCGCCTGTGCACCATCTACGACAAGCGCCCGGACACCTGCCGCAACCACCCCAAGATCGGCCCGCGGCCAGGTTATTGCGCCTACAAGCCGAAGACCTGAGACGGTTCGGCAACAGCCTCGCGGCAATGCGACACATACAACACCGGCGCAACTCTCGCTAGACTGGCCGGCCAGGCCAGCCGCACAAGATAGCCGCGCATGAATTCGCCCCAATCGCACACGCCCAGCAGCCAGCATGGCCTGCGCTTCCACCCGGAACGCGAGGCCCTGTTCAACGAGTTGCACACCCGCCCCTTTCCGGTGCTGTCGACGCCTTCGCGCCTGACGCAACTGGTGCTGCTGCCCGACACCCAGCAGGCGGATGCCGAATACCGGCACCTGCTGCGCCTGTGCGAACGCCACGCGGTGCTACCACCGGCGGCGCACTCCTCCTGCTATTACCAGGACTTCGGCGGCTTCGAACTGCGCTGGGAGCGCCATACCGAATTCTCCACCTACACCCTGGTCAGCAAGCAGGTGCAAGGTGCGCCCTTCAGCCAGGATGCCCTGGCCCTGCTGCCGGAGCACTGGCTGCAGCAGCTGCCCGGGCAACTGCTCAGCTGCAACCACCTGGAAATCATCGCCGCCCCTGAGACGCAGCCGAGCCCGGACGAGATGCGCATGCACTTCGAAGGCCAGCGCCTGATCAGCTCCAGCGTCAGCGACGGCCAGGCGCGCCTGTGGAGCGCCTACCGCATCCACAGCGATGGCAGCGGCCGCCTGCTGATCCACAACCGCGGCCTCAATCCCTGCCAGAGCGGGCGCCTGGTGCGCACCCTGCTGGAGATGGAAACCTACCGCATGATGCTGCTTCTGGCCCTGCCCCAGGCCAAGGCCATCGCCCCGCAGATCAAGGAGATGGAACAGCAGCTGGCTGCCGCCATCCAGCAGATCAACCAGATCGGCGACCTCGGCGACGAACGCCGCCTGCTCGGCGAGCTGGGCAGCCTGGCGGCCCGGGTCGAGCAGCTGATCGCCGCGCACAACTTCCGTTTCTCCGCCAGCCGCGCCTATTACGAGCTGATCATCAATCGCCTGGGCGAGTTGCGCGAACAGGAATGCCCCGGCCTGCAGACCTTCAGCGAGTTTCTCCAGCGCCGCCTGACCCCGGCCTGGCGCACCAGCGAGGCCGCCGAACAGGATCTCGACGACCTGGCGCGGCGCATCGACAGGGCCAGCGAGCTGCTGCGCACCCGTATCGACCTGACCATCGAAACCCAGAACCAGCAGCTGATGCAGGCCATGGACAAGCGCAGCCACCTGCAGCTGCGCCTGCAACAGACGGTGGAAGGCCTCTCGGTAGCCGCCATCAGCTATTACCTGGTGGGCCTGTGCAAATACCTGGCGGAATCGGCCAAGGCCCTCGGTCTGATCGAAAGCAGCGCCCTGGCCACCGGCATCGCCGTGCCGCTGTGTGTGACCGCGGTGTGGCTGGGCATGCGCCGACTCAAACGCAGCCTGCACCTGCCCGCCACCCAGGACTGAAGCCGCCAGGGATTGAGCGACTCCGCGCCATCGGGCACTCTGCGCAGCACCCCGCCCCTGCCGGAGAGAAACCATGAGCCCATGGCGCAGCATTAGTCTGTGGATGGACCAGCTGGACGAACCACTGACCGCCCGCCCTGCACTGAGCGAAGACCTGCACGCCGATGTGGCGATTATCGGCGCGGGCTACACCGGCCTGTGGACCGCCTATTACCTCAAGAGTCAGGCCCCACAACTGCGCATCGTTATCCTCGAAGGCGAGATTGCCGGCTTCGGTGCCTCCGGGCGCAATGGCGGCTGGCTGATGGGCAACCTGCTCGGCGAGGATCGCCTGCTCGCTGGCCAGCCCAGCGCCGCACGCCAGAGCGCCTATGCACTGCTGCACGGGATTCCCGATGAAGTCGCCAGCGTGCTGGCCCACGAAGGCATCGCCTGCGATTACCGCAAGGGCGGCGTGCTGTATTGCGCCGCGCGCTACCCCGAGCAGCTGGCCAGCCTGCAACAGCATCTGGCCGAGCTGCGCGCCCAGGGGCTAGGCGAGGACGCTTACCGCTGGCTAAGCGCCGACGAACTAAGCCAGCAACTCAGGCTGAGCAATGCCTATGGCGCGATCCACGCCAGCCACTGCGCCACCCTGCAGCCGGCCAAGCTGGTGCGCGGCCTGGCCCGTTGCGTGGCGGCCATGGGCGTCGAACTGTATGAGCAGAGCCGGGTGATCGACTGGCAGCCCGGCCAGGTGCGCACCACCAGCGGCAGCGTGCGCGCCGACTGGATAGTCCCGGCCGTGGAAGGCTACGCCGCCAGCCTGCCGCCCCTGGGCAAACACCAGTTGCCGGTGCAGAGCCTGCTGGTGGCCACCGAGCCGCTGTCCAGGGAGGTCTGGGCCGACATCGGCCTGGAGCGCGGCCAGGCCTTCAGCGAGAACAGCCGCCAGGTCACCTATGGCCAACGCAGCGCCGACGACCGCCTGGTGTTCGGTGCCCGCGGCGGCTACCGCTTTGGCGGCCAGCTGCGTACCGACTTCAACCTCAGCGAGGACGAACGCGGTCTGCGCCGTTACCTGTTCGGCGAACTCTTTCCGCAGCTCAAGCAGGTACGCATCACTCACGCCTGGGGCGGCAATCTGGGCATGGCGCGGCGCTTTCGCCCGCATATGCTGGTGGACCGCAAAAACGGCATCGCCCTGTCCGGCGGCTATGGCGGTGAAGGCGTGGGTGCCAGCAACCTCGGCGGGCGCACCCTGGCCGAGCTGATCCTCGGTCAGTCCAGCGAGCTGACCCGGCAACCCTGGGTGCTTGACGACCAGCCGCTCAACCGCCTGCCGCGCTGGGAGCCGGAACCGCTGCGCTGGCTCGGCTACAACGCCATCATCCAGAGCTTTGCCCATGAAGATCGGGTACTGGCCAACCCCCACAGCCCAGCCTGGCGGCGCAAACTGGCCAGCGGCCTGGCCGGGGCGATGGCAAGCTTTATGCGCTAGCCGACCAATAGCTCCAGCGCACATCCGCAACCAGCGATAACCCCGCCGCGCCCCATAGGCTCGGCAAAAAGCAGGGTGCGCACCTGGAGTCTGCAACCGGCACCGGTGCGCACCCTACAACAGCAAACCGGCCGCTCAGCTGCCACACAGTCCCGGGACACAGCCAACAAAAAGCCCCCGCAGGCTCTCGCCGGCGGGGGCTTTTTAGTCAGCTAGAACTGGTATCAGTTCTTGGCTTTCTTAGCAGCGCGGGTGCGCTCGCCTTCGTCGAGGATCTTCTTACGCAGGCGGATCGATTTGGGCGTAACTTCGCACAGCTCGTCGTCCTGGATAAATTCCAGGGCCTGTTCCAGGGTGAAGCGAACCGGCGGCACCAGGGCGATGGTTTCGTCCTTGCCGGAAGCACGCATGTTGTCGAGCTTCTTGCCTTTGGTTGGGTTGACGCCCATGTCGTTGTCGCGGCTGTTCAGACCGACGATCTGACCGTTGTAGATCTCCTGGCCGTGCTCGACGAACAGCTTGCCGCGCGCCTGCAGGGTTTCCAGGGAGTAGGTCAGTGCCTTGCCGGTTTCTACCGATACCAGAACACCGTTCTGACGGCCGGACATGTCGCCGGACTTCATGGTGTCGTAACGATCGAAGATCGAGGTCAGGATGCCAGCACCGTTGGTCAGGGTCAGGAACTGGTTACGGAAACCGATCAGACCACGAGCAGGGATGTTGTATTCCAGACGTACACGGCCTTTGCCATCCGGCACCATGTTGGTCAGGTCGCCCTTACGCAGGCCCATCTCTTCCATGACCTTGCCCTGGGATTCTTCCGGGGTGTCGATGGTGACGTTTTCGAAGGGTTCCTGCTTCACACCGTCGACCGTACGGATGATTACTTCCGGACGACCCACACCCATTTCGAAGCCTTCGCGACGCATGGTTTCGATCAGTACCGAGAGGTGCAGCTCACCACGGCCGGAGACTTTGAACTTGTCGGCGGTGTCGCCTTCTTCAACGCGCAGGGCAACGTTGTAGAGCAGTTCCTTGTCCAGACGTTCCTTGATGTTACGGGACGTCACGAACTTGCCTTCTTTACCGCAGAAAGGCGAGTCGTTTACCTGGAAGGTCATGGAAACGGTTGGTTCGTCAACGGTCAGCGGCTTCATCGCTTCGACGTTCAGTGGGTCGCACAGAGTGTCGGAGATGAACAGCTGGTCGAAGCCGCTGATGCAGACGATGTCGCCGGCAGCTGCTTCTTCAACGTCGATACGGTGCAGACCGTGGTGACCCATCAGCTTCAGGATACGACCGTTACGCTTCTTGCCGTCGGCGTCGATAGCAACAACCGGAGTGTTCGGCTTGATGCGACCACGAGCGATACGGCCAACGCCGATAACACCCAGGAAGCTGTTGTAGTCCAGAGCGGAGATTTGCATCTGGAACGGACCGTCACGGTCGACTTTCGGCGCAGGTACGTTGTCGACGATCGACTGGTACAGCGGGGTCATGTCTTCAGCCATGTCGGTGTGTTCCAGACCGGCAATGCCGTTCAGGGCCGAGGCGTAGACGACTTTGAAGTCCAGCTGTTCTTCGGTAGCACCGAGGTTGTCGAACAGGTCGAAGATCTGGTCCAGAACCC
>CAZOEC010000065.1:14870-27333 GCA_964578635.1 uncultured Pseudomonas sp. | reverse complement strand
TTTGCCCTGAATGCCGAAGTGCGTTCCGACCTGGGGAAAGGTGCGAGCCGCCGCCTGCGTCGTAACGTTGCCATGGTGCCTGCCGTAATCTACGGTGGCGAGAAAGCCCCGCAATCGATCAGCCTGCTGGCCAAAGAACTGGCCAAGCTGCTGGAAAACGAAGCGGCTTACAGCCACGTGCTGAGCCTGAACGTTGCCGGTAGCAACGAAAGCGTACTGATCAAAGCCCTGCAGCGTCACCCAGCCAAAGGCTACGTGATGCACGCCGACTTTATCCGCGTCGTTGCTGGCCAGAAACTGACCGCTATCGTTCCCCTGCACTTCATCAACCAGGAAACTTCGGTTGGCGTTAAGCAGCAAGGCGGCGAAGTCTCCCACGTCCTGGCTGAAGTAGAAGTTTCCTGCCTGCCGAAAGACCTGCCGGAATTCATCGAAGTCGACATGGCTGCCGTTGAAATCGGTCAGATCGTTCACCTGGCCGACCTGAAACTGCCGAAAGGCGTCGAGCTGGTTGCACTGGCCCACGGTAACGACCTGGCAGTGGCCAACATCCACGCCTCGCGCGTTGCCAAAGACGCAGAAGAAGGCGCTGCCGAGTAAACCTCGCAGCGTCGGAAACCAGCCCGGCATGCGATTCTGCCGGGCTATTTCCACAAAAGGGCTCCTGACATGACTGCCGTACAACTGATCGTTGGCCTGGGTAACCCCGGCCCTGAATACGACCAGACCCGGCATAATGCAGGGGCCCTTTTCGTTGAGCGCCTGGCCGACAGCCAGCGCATCAACCTGAGCCTCGACAAAAAGTATTTTGGTCTGACTGGCAAATTCAGCCATCAGGGCCGCGATGTTCGTCTGCTGATCCCCACCACCTTTATGAACCGCAGCGGCCAGGCCGTAGCGGCATTGGCGAATTTCTTCCGCATCCCGCCGGAAGCCATTCTGGTGGCCCACGACGAACTCGACATGCCCCCCGGCGTCGCCAAACTCAAACAGGGTGGCGGGCACGGCGGACATAACGGGCTGCGCGATATCATCGCCCAGCTCGGCAATCAGAACAGTTTTTACCGCCTGCGGCTTGGCATTGGCCATCCCGGGCACAGCAGCATGGTGTCCAACTTCGTCCTCGGCCGCGCCCCGCGCAGCGAACAGGAACTGCTGGACACCAGCATCGACTTCGCCCTGGGCGTCCTGCCGGAAATACTCGCAGGCGACTGGAGCAAGGCCATGCACAAACTGCACAGCCAGAAAGCCTCTTCTTAACTCTTCACCGCCATTCGCGCGAGGGACACACCATGGGATTCAACTGCGGCATCGTCGGCCTGCCCAACGTCGGCAAGTCCACCCTGTTCAACGCCCTCACCAAATCCGGGATTGCGGCGGAGAACTTCCCCTTCTGCACCATCGAGCCGAACAGCGGCATCGTGCCGATGCCCGACCCGCGCCTGCAGGCCCTGGCCGAAATCGTCAAGCCGGAACGCGTACTGCCGACCACCATGGAGTTCGTCGATATCGCCGGCCTGGTCGAAGGGGCCTCCAAGGGTGAAGGCCTGGGCAACAAGTTCCTCGCCAATATCCGCGAGACCGACGCCATCGCCCACGTAGTGCGCTGCTTCCAGGACGACAACGTGATCCACGTCGCCAACAGCGTCGACCCCAAGCGCGATATCGAGATCATCGACCTTGAACTGATCTTCGCCGACCTCGACAGCTGCGAGAAACAACTGCAGAAAACCACCCGCAACGCCAAGGGTGGCGACAAAGACGCCGTGGCACAGAAAGCCCTGCTGGAGAAGCTGATTCCGCACTTCAGCGAAGGCAAGCCGGCGCGCACCCTGATGAAGACTCTGGGTGACGACGAGAAGGCACTGGTACGCGGCTTCCACCTGCTCACCAGCAAGCCGGTGATGTATATCGCCAACGTCGCCGAGGACGGCTTCGAGAACAACCCGCTGCTCGACGTGGTACAGGCCATCGCCGACGCCGAAGGCGCGCCCGTGGTGCCGGTATGCAACAAGATCGAAGCGGAAATCGCCGAGCTCGACGACGGCGAAGAGAAGGACATGTTCCTCGAAGCCCTGGGCCTGGAAGAGCCCGGCCTCAATCGCGTAATCCGCGCCGGCTACGAGCTGCTCAACCTGCAGACCTACTTCACCGCAGGGGTCAAGGAAGTGCGCGCCTGGACCGTCAAGATCGGTGCCACCGCCCCGCAAGCGGCTGCCGTGATCCACACCGACTTCGAAAAAGGCTTTATCCGCGCCGAAGTCATCGCCTACAACGACTTTATCCAGTACAAGGGCGAAGCCGGCACCAAAGAGGCCGGCAAATGGCGTCTGGAAGGCAAGGAGTACATCGTCAAGGACGGCGACGTCATGCATTTCCGCTTTAACGTCTAAGCGCTTGATCGCGCGCATAAATTTTCGCTCAACAGGGTTGACAGCAACCCCCAAGACGCGAATAATGCGCGCCACTCGGCTACGTAGCTCAGCTGGTTAGAGCATAGCATTCATAATGCTGGGGTCCGGGGTTCAAGTCCCTGCGTAGCCACCAAACAAAACAAGGGTTTACCGAAAGGTAAGCCCTTTTTTGTGCGCGCTGGTGACTACAAAGTGACTACGGCGTGCCACACCCTTCGAAAAGGCAGGATGCCCATGAAATTCCTAAAAACAATCTTATTCGTGGCCGTACTGCTAGGAATCGGAAAGCTTCTATTCCCCGCACTTCCGCTGCATTATCAGCACGCAATTTCCGACTGGTATGCCCGCCTGGGTACACCCACCTATTCAGAATCGCCAGATTATTTCTCTGCGCGAGACCAAGCCGCAGTCATCAGCGAAAATGAGGCCCGTGGTCACAAATTAAAATGCTATGGCAATCTGGGTCCTGCAGAACGGATTACCGCGCAAAATGACTATCTATGCTCAGCGAATATCAGCACAGCCTATGACAACATTCCGGCCCGCCTGGTAACTTTCTTCTTCTCCGGGAATAAGCTAAGCAACGTACGCATCGAATTTGCGGCCGGGAGCTTTGACGCTCTAGATGATTACCTATCGAGAAAGCTCGCAGACTATCCACGCCTGGATCAGATGCCAGGTGCGAAATTCGGTACCGATCCTTTCGGGAAGAAATTAGTCGTATGGCGAGTCAAGAACGGCCTAATAACTGCCGCAGCAGAGGATACCTCTGGACAGAACCCCATAATTCTGTGGAGCGGTTATAAAATCGGCAGCCTATAGGCGGGAGAAGCTCATAGAACTCTATGAGCGCTCTGAACCAACGGGGATGGAATCGCCCTGGACTCAGGCTTCCCAAGGATTGATGACGGGAACGCCCAGGTAGTCGAAGTGCCGAACATTGCGGGTAGCCACTCGCGCATCATGAAAAGCAGCAATGGCAGCAATCTGACCATCTGCCATATCAACGACCTTCCCTTTCGCCTCACTCTCAGCCGCCAACGCTGCATAGTGAACTGCTGCGTCTGAATCAAACGAAAGAATGCGGCCGGCAAAGTCTTCGTCAAACATCAGCGTGGCCAGATCCAGCAAACCTTGCTTGCGCTTGCCGTCTGCCATGCGTGCGATGCCGTAGAGGATCTCAGCAACAGTGATAGAGCTGATAAACAGCTGACTTGTTGGCTGGGCATCGATCCAAGCCAGAACCTCGGGAGCCGGTTTAGCTCTCATCAGCTCAGAAAGCACATTGGTATCGATCAGGATCATTCGTCAAAGCTCGCTGCACGGGCCTTATCTTTGCGGGCAGGCACCTCAAGATCAGCACCACCAACAGCAGCAAAGCGAGCATGGATTCGACTGCCAAGGCCGCCCGTGCTTTCTGCCTTAAACAGGGCATGACGAATGATCACCCTAGCCTCTTCTTCCATGGAGCGGCCATGGCTTGCAGCAACCACACGCAGTTGCGCCTTAAGGTCGTCATCTAGGTTTCGAATAGTAATGCTGGCCATAACTCCTCCAAATGAAATCAATGCAATCATTGATAGCATACCTGTAGAAATGTCCGCACGTATACATGTTCACAAAGACACAACATGACTACTCTGCTGCAGGGGTGACAGCCGTAGTGCCGACTCCAGGTGATCAGGCGATAGATGTGCATAGCGCATGGTCATGGTGATGGAGGAATGGCCGAGGATTCGCTGCAGGCTGAGGATGTCACCGCCGAAGGTGTGGCGCAGGATGTGGGTTAGCTGGCCGGGTGTATCGAAGCCACAGCGCTCATAGGCACCACGAAACGCCGCCCTGCAGGAGACAAACAGCCGACCGGATCCAGGCATGGCCACCTTTAAAGCAGCCTCTTCCACGTCCTTGGGTATCGGTACCGAACGGAACTGGCGGTTCTTAGTCCGGTGAAAATGCGCTTTTCCACCAAAGATGGCGGCCCGAGTCAGGCTTTCGGCCTCATCCCAGCGCGCACCAGCTGCCAAGCAAATTAGGGCAACCGGATATGTGTGGTTGTTGCTGGACTTGCGGCACTCATCGAGCAGCTGATTGATCTGCTCCAGGGTGAGAAACGACAGCTCAGTCTGGTCAGTCTTGATCTGGCGGATCTTAGCCAGTGGGTTTACCCCGGCCCAAGCCCCCAACCGGATCAGCTTAGAGAATACCGCCGAGAGATAGCGCTGTTCGTGGTTAGCCACCAAAAAACAAGGGTTTAGCGAAAGCTAAGCCCTTTTTTGTTTTCCGGGTAGGCCATATCCCCACAGCCACTTCCCGCCCAGCTCAACGCCCCACCACCTGCAGCCATGACCAGCCAAGATGCCTGCCGCCCGCCCATCACAGAATCTCTTCACACACTCGCTCGCCCACGCCCTGCCTGGGGGTGATAATGCGCCGCAGATAAGTGCCCTGCCCCACTGAGGAGTTCCATGGCCGTGCCGTTCGAGATCAAGCAGTTGAACCCTGAGGCCTACCGTCAGCAAACGCGGCGCAGCACGCTGATTCTGGTGCTGATTTTCCTGTCGCTGGCCATGCTGTTGGCCACCCTGGCCGTGCAGCTGTTTGGCACACCCGGTGGTGATAATTTCCGCTGGAATCTGGGCGGGGTGATCGCCGGGCTGGTGTTGACCGTGGCGCTGGTGCGGTTGCAGTTCTGGCAGCAGCCCTGGATGGCGGCAGCGGTCTATGGCTGGCAGCTCAAGCGCCGACTGATGAGCATTACCAACCGTATGCATCATGTCAGCGCCGGTGTGGCGGCCCATGATCCGGCGGCGATGAAGTTGCTGCGTTTCTATCACCTGGGCCTGACCCAGATGCACCAGCTGGATGGCAACTCCAGCGCCCTGAGCCAGATAACCGCGGAGATCAATCGGCACCGGGAGGCCATGCAGGCCATGGGCCTGGATACCGAGAATCAGCAGATGGACCCCGCCTGGCTCGAGGCGGTTAAAAAGATCAAGGTCGCACCCTAGCGCTATCCGGGCGCAGCCGGTGAGTCGCTACGCCCGCACTCGCAACCCTCGGGGCAGCATGGGCAAGCCCTTAGCCTAACGGGCTCGCCCGTCAGCGCAGGCGTTAGGTTAGCTTACCCGTCCGCAGTGTCCCCAGCAGCAGCCCGGCGAAGATCAGCCCGCCGCCCAGCCAGTGGAACAGTTGCAGGCCCTCCCCCAATAGCAACCAGCCCAGCACGGCGGTAAAGACCGGCATCAGGTAGTTACTCAGGGCCGCCTTGGCGGCACCGACCACCCGCACCCCATGGTTCCAGGCCAGGTAGGCCACCAGTGAGGCAAACACGGCGGTGTAGCCGATGGCGGCCAGGTTGCTGACGCTCGCCTCAAGCTGCGCGCCCTGGGCCAGTTCATAGAGGTAGAACGGCAGGATCAGCGGCACGCCGAGCAGCATCAGCACGCCGAGCAGGGCCAGGGCCGGGATTGGCAGCAGGAACTGCGCCCAGCGCCGCAGCAGCAGCGAATACAGCGCCCAGTCGGCCACGGCCAGCAGCATGATCAGGTCGCCCTGGTTGAATGCCAGGCCGGTGAGGCTGGCCCAACGGCCCTGGCTGATCAGCACCAGCAAGCCCACGGCGGCCAGCGCCATGCCCCACCAGGCGCGGCGCTGGGGCCATTCACCAAGCAGCAGGCCGGCCCCGATAAAGGTCATCAGCGGCAGGCAGGTGTTGACCAGGCTGATATTGATCGCCGCCGTGGTTTGCGCGGCGCTGTAGAGCAGGCTGTTATAGCCGGCGATGCCGAGGCCGGCGAGCACCAGCAAGCGCCAGCCGGCGCCCCTCAGTTGCCGGCGATGCCGCCACAAGGGGCCGGCGACGAAGGGCAGCAACAGCGCCAGAGCCAAGCACCAGCGCCAGAACGACAGGGCCAGGGGCGGGATGTCGCCGGCAAAGGCCCGGGCCACCAGGGCATTGCCGGACCAGCAGATAACCGCCAGAAGCAGCCCGGCGTAGGCGTAACGGCTGGAACTGCGCACGCCTCAGTTCTGCCCGAGGGGGCGCAGGCGATATTGTGGCGGTAGCTGCTCGATGCCGCTGACGGCGACGTTGAGGTCCTTCCAGCGGCCATCCTTGATGCCGTAGATACAGCCGTGCACGGACAGCGGCTGGCCCCGGTGCCAGGCATTCTGCACGATGGTGGTATGGCTGACGTTGGCCACCTGCTGGATCACATTGAGTTCGCACAGGCGATCGACCTGCTGCTCCTCACTGGGCAGCTTCGCCAGGTGCTCGCGGTGCTCGTAATAGAGGTCGCGGATGCTGCGCAGCCAGCCATCGATCAGGCCGAACTGGGTGTCCTGCATGGAGGCGCGCACGCCGCCGCAGCCGTAATGGCCGGTGACCAGGATATGTTTGACCTTGAGCACATCGACCGCGTACTGGATCACCGACAGGCAGTTGAGGTCGGTGTGCAGCACCACGTTGGCGACATTGCGGTGGACGAACAGATCGCCCGGTAACAGGCCGACAATTTCGTTGGCCGGCACCCGCGCGTCGGAACAGCCGATCCACAGGTACTCCGGCACTTGCTGCTTGGCCAGTTTGGCGAAGAACTCCGGATCTTCTTCCTTGATCGCCTCGGCCCAGCGGGCGTTGTTGTCGAAGAGGTGTTGTAGATCGCTCATGGTTCACTCCCTGGTTCGTCGATGCGCACCATAGAAGTGCCGCGGGCTTTTGACAAGCACGCGCCCGCCGCAGTCACAGCCAACCGCGCGGTAACTGGCCGGCGGCGCAGTGATCGCCAGCGGCTGTTTCAGCTACGGCGGCGGCGCAACAACCAGAGGAGCAGCAGCAGGCCGGCAAACAGCACGGCGCTGACGCCCCACTGCAAGGGGCCGGCATAGCGATAAAGAGCGGCCGGGTGCAGGCTCGGCTCACGCAGCATGCGCTGCTCGGCCGCGGCCCCACTGGTGGGGATATCGGCCAGGCCGTCACCATCGATGTCCGGCAGGCTGCGTATATGGTCGAGCAGGCCCTGCCATTCCTTGTATTCCTGCACGCCCGGGGTCTCGGGGTCGGCATCGATGATCGCATCCTTGATCGCCGCCAGCGGCCGGCCCTCGGCGTCCTTGGGCTGCACGCTGAGCAGGCCCTTGGTCAGGTCGCCGACCAGCCAGGTAAAGCTGCCGACATAGCTGGTCGCACCGATGCTGTAGAGCCGCTGATCCGCCAGGTCCAGCGGCGTATAGCCCTTACTCGGGTCGCCCAGTTCAATCCGGCTGACCCGGTCGAACGGCACGCGCCAGGGGTTGTAGCTGAAGCGCAGGCCCGAAACCCGCGGGTAATAGCTCTTGCTCTCGCGCATCTGATAGGCCAGCAGCAGCACCTCGAGCAGGCTCTTCAGCTCCCTACCTGTGACATACACCTTGATCAGCGGATAACCCGGCGCATCGTCCAGCTCGCCAACGCCCAGTGGAGCGATGCGGAACAGGTCGGACACGCTCTGCACGCCATGCCGGCCCTTGATCAGGTTGTCGCGAATGGTGCCGTTGCCGGTAAAGGACAGGTCGCTGCCGGTGGCCCGGCGCAAGGCATCGGTCACCAGGTTGGCGAGGATGGGGTCGTCGAAATCGCGGGTCAGGGTCTTGTCGACCTTGGCCAGCGCCTGGTCGAAGGCATAGCCCCGGGGAGCGAGCATGCGCTCGCTGACCACCTGCTTGAAATCCTCGACCCGGGCGGTAATGGCGGCGTCCCCGGCGATGCGGTCGTCGATGGGGTGCAGCTGGTAATCCACCAGCTGCGGTTTGCCCGCGTTATCCAGACGCATGCGCAGCTCGCCCAGGTGCTGGATTTCCGAGCCGGCCTGCATCACCGGCGTGCGCCCGCCCACCAGCAGCGGTTGCGCCAGGGCGGTGTGCGAGTGGCCACCGACGACGATATCGATGCCCGGCACCTGCTCGACCAGTTCGACCTCCTCGCCGCGCCAGCTGCCATCGGCCTGCTGCACCACGCCCATATGCGACAGCAGGATCACCACCTCGGCCCCCTCCTCGCGCAGCTTGGCCACCATGGTGCGGGCCGTGGCCACCGGGTCGGCGAAGGTCACCGGCTTGATCATCGGGCTGACCGCCACGGCGTTGTTGCCGAGCAAGCCGAACAGACCGAAGCGGATGCCGCCCCGGTCAAGCAGCTTGTACGGCAGGATGCGCCCGGCGTCATGGTGCGCCTGCAGGCTGTCGTCGGCCGTGCTCGCTGGGTCGAAGCGCAGGTTGCTCGACAGCAGCGGCAACAGCGCCTCGCCCTTGGCCCGATCAGCGGCGCTGATCATCGCCGCCAGGCCGGCCGGGCGGAAATCGAACTCGTGGTTGCCCAGGGTCGCGGCGTCGTAGCCCAGCTCGCTCATCAGGCGCAGCTCGCCGCCGATCTCGCGGGTGACGCTATGGAACAGCGTGCCCATGCTGAAGTCGCCACCATCGAGCAGCAACACCGGTTGTTCGCCGGCGGCCGCGCGGCGCTGCTGGAGCAAGGTGGCCAGGCGCGCGACACCGCCGACGGTGTCGTCATCGCCCGTGGTTGCGGGGGTGAATTCGTTGTTCGGGCCAAAGCCGAGCAGGCGCGACTGCCAGTCGTTGGTGTGCAGGATGGTAAAGCTGCGTTCGACGCTAAAGGCTTGAGCAGCGGCCAGCAGGCAACACGCCACGAACAACGGACGAAGCAATCCCATGGAAGATCCTTAAAGACGAGTGAGCCGACAGCACCGCCCCGGCGAGCGATGCCGGCCAGTATGCGACAGGCCGGGCCTGGCGACAGCGGCGAATGGTGCCGCAGCTTGTAGCCAATCGGGTCAGCGGCTGGCGTGCAGCCGGGCGGGGTTGCGCGTTAGCCGCATTAACTTCAGCCGCTCAATACCAATCGCGGCTAAAGCCCCTCCCACATAAGCAACATGTCCTGGTTGACGCGCCCCTAGTCAAACAGCGGGCAAACCATTACCAGAGCATCCTCGCGTCCGCCCACGGCGGGGTAGTAGTCGCGGCGGCGGCCGACTTCGTTAAAGCCGTAGCGTTCGTACAGGCGGTAGGCCCCCTGGTTGCTCGCGCGCACTTCCAGAAAGCAGTCGTTGGCCCCCTGGGCCTGGGCTTGCTGCATCAGGTGTTCGAGCAGTTTCAGGCCCAGGCCGCGGCCCTGGCTCTCGGCCTTGACGGTGATATTGAGCAGGTGCGCCTCGTCGATGATCACCTGGATCACCCCGTGGCCGACCTGCTGTTCGCCTTCGAACATCACCCAGCAGCTGTAGGTTTTCAGGCTGTCGGTAAAGATGCCGCGGGTCCAGGGGTGGCTAAAGGCGGCGTATTCGATCTTCAGCACAGTGTCGATATCCGCCTCGGTCATCGGGCGGAAGCTGATTGCATCACTCATTCAGGTTGACTCGGCAAACGGTAGAAACCTCGGCACTCAGACCGGGACAAGGCGCGGCGGAGTGTATTCACGAATCAGCCAACCAGCGCGACCTGACGCGGCGCATGGCCTGCCACAGCGCACGCTTGCGTTCGGGCTCGTCCATCAGCAACTCCAGGCCTGGCAGGGCCCAGGCCGCGCCCAGCCCCTCGACCTGCAGTTCGCGGTTATAGGCCTCGGCATCGGCCTCACCGGCAAAGCGAATGGCCGGCAGGCCCACCAGCCACAGACAGCTGCAGGGCTCCTGCTCTTCCAGGCGCGCGCCGACAAAGCTCTGCACATATTCCAGCGCCGCTTGCGGGCCCTGGTCGATCTGCCCGCGCACCAGCAGCGGCCAGCGCACCGGTTCGCCGATCAGTTGCGGGCTGTCCGGCAGGCCGGCGGCGCGCAGCAGGTCCTTGAGCAGCAGGTAGGCCGGATCGCGGCCTTGCAGCGGCTCGCCGGTGGGCAATTCGACCAGCACCGCACAGGCACCGGCGCGCAGCAGCTGCAGGGCAAAGCGCGGCGGTGGCGCAGCCATGACCTTGGCCGGCGCAGCGGCTTCATCCTCGGCAACGGCCAGCGGCCTGGCGTGGCGCGAGACGACCGTGGGGCGCGGCACTTCGATCTTCGCCCGCGCCTCGGCCTGGGCCGGTGGTGGCGGCGCTGCCTCAGCAACCGGTGCAGCCACGACCACAGCCGCCTCGACTGCTGGCAGCTGGGGCTGCGGTTCAGGCTCGGCAGGCGGCTGCAGCAGTTCCGGGCGCGAGGGCGCAGCAAAGGGCAGCTCCACCCGCGGCAGCCAACTGGCCACCTGCATGGCGCTCAGATAGGCGCGCCGGCGCAGTTCCGTGATCAAACGTCAGCCACCTGCGGATGGGCCTTGTGCCCGGCCTGCATCAGGTTCAGGGCATTGATATAGGCCTTGGCCGAGGCCACCAGAATATCGGTGTCGGCCCCGTTGCCGTTGACGATACGCCCGCCCTTCTCCAGGCGCACGGTAACCTCGCCCTGGGAGTCGGTGCCCTTGGTGATGGCGTTGACCGAGTACAACAGCAGGCTGGCGTCCGAGGCGGCAATCGACTCGATGGCCTTGAAGGTGGCGTCCACCGGGCCGGAGCCCTGGGCGCTGGCGGCCTGCTCGCGGCCATCGACGCTGAGCACCAGCTGCGCCTGCGGCACTTCGCCAGTCTTGCTCGCCACTTCCAGGGTGAGCAGCTTGAAATGCTCCGGGGCTTCCTCGGCCAGGGTGTCGGAGACCAGCGCCTGCAGGTCCTCGTCGAAGATTTCGTGCTTCTTGTCGGCCAGCTCCTTGAAGCGGGCAAAGGCCGCGTTCAGCTCACTTTCCCCGGCCAGCTGAATGCCCAGCTCGTCGAGGCGCGAACGGAAGGCATTGCGCCCGGACAACTTGCCCAACGACAGCTTGTTGGTATGCCAGCCCACCGACTGCGCGGACATGATCTCGTAGGTTTCACGATGCTTGAGCACGCCGTCCTGGTGGATGCCCGACTCGTGGGCAAAGGCGTTGGCGCCGACGATGGCCTTGTTCGGCTGCACCGGGAAACCGGTGATGCCGGAGACCAGGCGCGAGGTGCTGAGGATATGCGGGGTGTCGATGCGCGTGTGTACACCGAGCAGGTCTTCGCGGGTCTTGATCGCCATGACGATCTCTTCCAGCGCGGCGTTACCAGCACGCTCACCGAGACCATTGATGGTGCACTCGACCTGACGCGCACCGGCGACCACGGCGGCCAGGGAGTTGGCCACGGCCAGGCCTAGGTCGTTGTGGCAATGCACCGAGAACACTGCCTTGTCGGCGTTGGGGATGCGGTTGAGCAACTGGCGGATGGTGTCGGCGTACTGATGCGGAATCGCATAACCGACGGTGTCGGGAATATTGATGGTGCGCGCGCCGGCGTCGATCGCCGCCTCGATAATGCGGCAGAGAAAATCGATCTCCGAACGACCAGCATCTTCGCAAGAGAACTCGACATCGGCGCAGAGATTGCGTGCGCGCTTGACTGCATGCACCGCCTGCTCGACCACCTGATCCGGCTGCATGCGCAGCTTGTGCTGCATATGGATCGGGCTGGTGGCGATAAAGGTGTGGATACGCCCGCTGTTGGCCCCTTGCAGTGCTTCGGCGGCGCGGTCGATATCGGCGTCCAGCGCCCGCGACAGGCTGCACACGGTGCTGTCCTTGATGGTGTCGGCAATCGCCTTGACCGCGGCGAAGTCGCCCGGGCTGGCGATGGCGAAACCGGCTTCGATCACATCGACCTTGAGGCGCTCCAGAGCCTTGGCAATGCGCAGCTTCTCTTCGCCGGTCATGGAGGCACCGGGACTCTGCTCGCCATCGCGCAGGGTGGTATCGAAAATAATGACGCGGTCGTTGCTGCTCATGCTGGGTTCCTCACGGATGCGCAGAAGCACAGGCCCGACGTGGGGACCTATGTCGATAAGCCGTGATTGTCGCGTGAAACGCCGCGGGCGGGAAGCGCGACGCACATCGATGCCACTTCGCTACGAAAGCTGAAAAAAGCAAAACGCCCACCAAAATGGCGGGCGTTAGGCTGATTGAGCGAGCTAGAGTCAGGCTAGGCGAAAGTGCGCGAGGACGCGGAGTTTA
>CAZOEC010000065.1:0-14860 GCA_964578635.1 uncultured Pseudomonas sp. | reverse complement strand
GTTTTGCTTGGTTAGCACGTTAGAGCCTTTACCGCTGATGGGTATCGCTATGCTCAACCCATCCTACGGTCTGATTGAGCGAGCTAGAGCGAGACAAGGCAAAAAACGGCGGGAAAGCGGAGTGTACTTTTGTACATGAGCATTTCCCGCCGTTTTTTAACGCCGTATCGCCGACGCGCAGCCAATCAGAGGGCCTGATCCCAGGGACGGTCGCCATTGGCGTCCTTGATCCGGGTCGGCAGGCCCATTACGTCCAGCAGCTTGAGGAACGGCTCGGCCGGCAGCTGTTCAACGTTGGCCATACGCGCTACATCCCAATCGCCACGAGCGACCAGCAGTGCAGCCGCGACCGGCGGGACGCCAGCGGTGTAGGAAATGCCCTGGCTGTCGGTCTCGACATAGGCGTCCTTGTGATCGGCGACGTTGTAGATAAACAGCTCGGCCGGTTTGCCGTCCTTGGTGCCTTTGACCAGGTCGCCGATACAGGTCTTGCCGCTGTAGCCCGGTGCCAGCGAAGCTGGGTCCGGCAGTACGGCCTTGACCACTTTCAGCGGCACCACTTCGAGGCCTTCGGCGGTTTTCACCGGTTGCTCGGAGAGCAGGCCGAGGCTGTTCAGCACGGTAAACACATTGATGTAGTGCTCGCCGAAGCTCATCCAGAAACGCACATTGGGCACGTTCAGGTGTTTGGACAGGGAATGCACTTCGTCATGCCCGGTCAGGTACAGATTCTGCTCGCCGACTACCGGCAGGTCGTCGGTGCGTTTGACTTCAAACATGCTGTTACTGGTCCACTGGCTGTTCTGCCAGCTCCAGACTTGGCCGGTGAATTCGCGGAAATTGATTTCCGGATCGAAATTGGTGGCGAAGTACTTGCCGTGGGAACCGGCGTTGACGTCGAGGATGTCGATCGACTCGATGCTGTCGAAGTACTGCTGCTGCGCAAGCGCGGCATAGGCATTGACCACACCTGGGTCGAAACCGACGCCGAGGATGGCGGTTACGCCTTTTTCCTGGCATTCGGCCAGGTGCTTCCACTCGTAGTTGCCATACCAGGGCGGCGTTTCGCAGACCTTGCCCGGCTCTTCGTGGATAGCGGTGTCGAGGTAGGCTGCGCCGGTATCCATGCAGGCGCGCAGCACCGACATATTGAGGAAGGCCGAACCCACATTGATGACGATCTGCGATTCGGTTTCGCGGATCAGCGCCTTGGTTGCTTCAATATCCAGCGCATTCAGGGCATAGGCCTGGATTTCGGCCGGCTGCTTCAAGCTGCCCTTGGCCTTTACGCTGTCGATGATGGCCTGGCATTTGGAGATGTTGCGCGACGCGATAGCAATACGACCGAGTTCGTCGTTGTGCTGCGCGCACTTGTGGGCCACCACCTTGGCGACACCTCCTGCACCAATGATCAGAACATTCTTCTTCAATTTCTTTATCTCTCCTTATCTGCCGCCTACGAGAGGCTGGACAGGTAATCGTCAAAACCAAATTCGCGAACCACCTCGACGCTGCCGTCGAGCTGCTTCACCACGATGGACGGCATTTTAAGGCCGTTGAACCAGTTCTTCTTGACCATGGTGTAACCCGCTGCGTCGATAAACGACAGACGATCGCCGATGGCCAGCGGACGATCGAATTGGTACTCACCGAAGATGTCACCTGCCAGGCACGACTTGCCGCACACCATATAACTGTACTCGCCGTTGCAGGGGTCCATCTTGGCGTTGAGGCGGTAGATCAACAGATCGAGCATATGGGCTTCGATGGAGCTGTCGACCACGGCCAGATTTTTGCCGTTGTAGAGGGTGTCGAGCACCGTGACTTCCAGGGAGGAACTCAGGGTGATCGCCGCCTCGCCAGGCTCCAGATAGACCTGTACGCCGTATTTCTCGGAGAAGGCCTTGAGCCGCGCGCAGAACTGATCCAGCGGATAGCCGTCGCCGGTGAAATGAATGCCGCCGCCGAGGCTGACCCATTCGACCTGCGCCAGCAGATGGCCGAAGCGCTCCTCGATGGTAGTCAGCATCTGGTCGAACAGTTCGAAGCTGCCGTTCTCACAGTTGTTGTGGAACATAAAGCCGCTGACCTTATCCATCACCGCGGCGATCTTTTCCGGGTCCCACTCGCCGAGGCGGCTGAATGGGCGCGCCGGGTCGGCCAGCAGATAGTCCGAGCTGCTCACCTGCGGGTTGACGCGCAGGCCGCGCACCTTGCCGGCGGAGGCCTCGGCGAAGCGCTCCAGCTGGCCGATGGAGTTGAAGATGATCTTGTCGCAGTTGGCGAGCATCTCCTCGATCTCATCATCCGCCCAGGCCACGCTGTAGGCGTGGGTCTCGCCGGCGAACTTCTGCCGACCGAGCTTGAGCTCATACAGCGAGCTGGAGGTGGTGCCGTCCATATACTGCTGCATCAGGTCGAACACCGACCAGGTGGCAAAGCACTTGAGCGCCAGCAGGGCCTTGGCACCGGAGTGCTCGCGCACATAGGCGATCTTCTCCAGATTGCCCAGCAGCTTCTGCTTGTCGATGAGGTAGTACGGCGTCTTGATCATCTGCGTGTCTATGCCCCGAGTGCTGTGCAAGGTCGGCCGGCAGGAAATCAGCAGAGCCGACCCCCTCCCCAAAAAAAGTGGAGGCGAATTGTGCCGACAACCGGCGCATATCGAAAGGGTATTGTGGAAATTTTAACCAACAATCGACCGTTGGCGACGCCTTACGCCCTCTGGTGAAAGCCGGCAAGCCACGGAGTAGAGGCCGCCGAGGCCTGGCAAGGATCGAACGGGACGTTTGCGCGAATCAGTCTGCCCCTGGGGCATGACAGGCGCATGACGCTATCGTGACGGGGGCGCGAGGGAGGGATCAGGGTGCGGCGAAGATGTACAGGTTGCCCTGCAGGCGCACATCGCCGTTGGTCTGGTAGGTCAGCAGATCGGTCTGCTGGAAGCCCGCACCACCGGACGTGGCGCTATTGGAACCGGCCAGGGTCACACGGGCATTGTTGAAGCTCGCATCGGTCAGCCCCAGGCGCATGGCCGAGGCATTGAAGGCCGCACCATCACCGTCGTAACCGCTGTCGATGGTGACGATATCGAAACTCAGCCCCTCGAAACTGAAGGTCCCCTGGATATTGTCCAGCACGATAAAACCACTGCTGTTGGCCGGCTGTATCGCCACCCGCGTGCCGCAACCACCCGGGCAACGGGTCTGCGCGGGGTTGGCGGCAAAGTTCAGGCTGGCGCTGATGCTCAGCCCTGCCTGCCCGCTTATCCCCTGCAACTCATCCTCGGCCAGCGGTCGCAACTCGGCCAGCACAGGCCCCGTCATAAACAGCAGGGCCAACCCCAGGTATGTACTGCGCATGCTGACTTTCCTCATCGCGGCAGGTTCACGGTGCGTATATCCAGATAGTCCAAACGCATACCGCGCACGACTTGCGAACCCAGATCGACACCGCCCAGGCTCAGGTTGCCGACACTGATATTGCTCTTCGGCACCTGCTGGTAGAAGGCCTGGTGGTTGTTCCAGGTGACGCTGGGCAGGGACAGACGCAGCTCGCCGCCAGACAACACCGAAAGATTAAGCGGCTGCAGGCTGGCCTGGCCGAGATTGATATCGAAATACAGGTTCTTGGCCACGGCGCGATTGGCATCGGTACAGTTGCGGCAGGTCCCTATGACCAGCTTGTCGGCATACATTTGCAGGCTGGCCTCGCCCTGTAGTCCGGTGCTGTCGCCCCACAGGTTGAGGTAGGCCCCGTTGAGGGTGAAGCCTTCCAGATTGATGGAAAAGAAATCGCTGCGGGTGGTGGTAGCACCTTTGATGATATTGCCGTTGCCATCCACGCTGTAGGCGGTGCTGGGCAGGCTGAAGGTGGCCTCGACACCGACATCCAGGCCCTTGAAGCGGGTGCCGCCGTTTTGCAGGGTGGTCGCCACCAGCACCACCGAGGTGCGGTTGTCCTTGGTCTTCTGGATACGCCCGACCACACAGGTCGGCGACTCGGCGGTGGGCGCGCCGCACAGGCTGGAAAACTCGTCGAAATCGGTGGCCCGCTGGTTAAGGCTGTAGCCGTGGCGCTGAACACTCCAGGCCTCGCCCAGGGCTTTCTGCGCGGCGGCAAGCTCACTGAGCTGGGTCTGATAGCTATCCACCGAAGCGTTATAGGCGTTCGCCGCCGCGTTGATGCAGGCGCAGCCGTATTTCTCACCAAACGCCGGTTTCGAAAAGAACAGATCGGCGGTTGCCGGAGCCGCGGCATAACGGGTTTGCATGGTGCTATAGGCTGTTTGTACATCGGCGGTTTCCGTGGCGACCTGGGCCCGGCGCTGCTCGACCAGCAACATATCCTGGTCGATGCCGCTCTTCAGGGTAAGGAAGCCGACGCTCTGGTAGCGTGCCAGAAGCGCATCACGGGTAGTCTCCAGGCCACTCAGTTCAGTGCCGATGGCCACCTGGGCCTGGGTTGGGTCGGTACAACCAGCCTCGCCGTACAGGCAACCCTGATAGAAGGACCACAGGCCGTACTGATGGGTGTCGTTGAGCGGGTCGTCCCAGGTTGGCGTGGTCAGCTGCAGGGCCTGGGTGCCGCTCGGCAGAGTCGGCGCAGCAGCCCCGCTGACCACTTTCAGGGTAAAGGGGTGTAACGGCGTCCCCACTTGCGCCGGGGTGTCCAGCGCCCCGCGCTGACTGCCATCACCTTTGATATAGGCCCGTTCGAAGTCGATGGTCAGGGCATTGCCCTGGCTGTCCTTGAGCCCGCTCACCTGGGCGCTGGCACTGCCCTGGTCGTAATAGAAGTCGTCCAGAAAGAAGCCGACCCCGGCCCCGCTGACCTCGCCCAGCTCACGATCATCCAGGGCTTCCATGGCCATGCTCAGCCCTGGCAGAGCCAGCAAGGTAAACAACACTCCCCGCAGATGGCTGCTCATGATCAGCAGCCCTTGGCCAGGTCGCCGACGCAGGTCGGTACGCGCGCGGCACCATTGAGGGCCTCATACAGCGACACGATAAAGGGGTAGATGGTGTTCGCACCCTCGCCCGACTTGGCGAAGTTGGCAAAGGCTCCGGACTGGGTCGCAACGAACTGGTTATTCGTCGAGGCCAGGTCCTGCCAGGGCACGTTCTGGTTCTGCAGGGAAAAGAACACCCCCTGGGCTCCGCCGATACTGAGGTCGGCCTGAGTTCGATCGCCGACAAAGATGCTCTTGTAGTTGAGCAGGGGGAAGCAGGCGGGCAGACCCGAGGCGGTGCAGTCGCCGTTGTTGCTGGCAATGGCCGGCAGCAGGGGCTCAAGTACGGCGTTGTCGGTATGGAAGGACGCGCCATTGGGTACGCCGATATGGGTCGCCCGGTTGATCGGCTGGCCATTGACCGTGGTATCGCCGGTGCCGTTCTTGACCAGCTGAATCTCGCTGAAAATCTCGGAGTTGCCGGCCAGGCTGAGCGCCAGGCAGTTGAAATTGAAGGTGCAGGTAAAGCCGTTAAGACCATTCTGCGCCATATAGTACTCACGAGCAGTCGACGCCGAGCCGGTCACCAGGCCCTGCATATTGCCGGTCAGCGAGTGAATATCACCGGACAGGTCGCCGCGCGCGCGGCCGAATCCCACGCGGATACCCGCCACCTCGCGGATGCCCTGGCCGTTGACCTTGAAGGCAAACTCCAGATAGGGATCGCGTATCTGGAACGGCACCACGCTGGCATTGCTGGAATTGGCATTATCCACCCGGCCCAGGGCGAAATTGTTGATGAGAATATCCGCCGGCTGATTGGACACGGTATTCGGCTGGTTGCGCGAATAGTTGCCCAGGCGCAGCTCGTCGATATTGGTCAGCAGGTCGATCTCGGCCCCCAGGTTGACCCGGGTGTACTCGAAACCGCCGTAGGTCAGGCCGTCGAGGGTCACCAGTGCCTGGCCGGTGATCTCGGCCAGTTCGCTGTCCGCCATGGGTTTCAGCTCGGCCTGGGCCACACAGACGAACAGACTGCCGCAGAGCAGGGTCAGTAAGGACTTGAGCGGATGGCAGGTCGCACGCATGACGAGTTCCTTATTCTTATATGGTGGCGGCGTCCTACGGACACCAGCCCTTGATTGCCACTATAAAAAGCCTGCGTACAGAGCGGGCCGACCCATAGTCGAGAAAATCCGGGCAAATCGCCCTGCGGCCAGCGCTGGCCAGCCAGGGCCTGTTACCCATCGTCACACCGACGGTTACAGGCGACGTAGCAACGCAACAGACGATGACTGACACTCAAGCCTTGGCCGCGGCTTGCAGTACAATCGGCGTTTTTTGCGAAAAGCCCGCGGAGCGGATGCCCCGATGATTGATCCCAAGCGCGTACTGCGCGCCCTTGCCGAACACTGGACGTTGCTCGAGCCGCTGTGCGAGCGCTTCGACGCCGGCACCCTGAGCCTGGTGGAGCTGCGCAACCAGCTCACCGCGCAGTTGCCCGACGGCACCCCAACCGATGTCACCGCCCTGCTCGACCAGTGGATTCGCCTGGATATCCTGGTGCCGGTGGCCAAGAGCCCCAATCGCTTCGAGCTGAACGCGCAGATTCACGACTTCCTCGCCTACCTGCGCCGCGAGCACCGTCTGGGCCTGTGTCTGGAAATCGAAGCCTACCTGCGCCATCTGGAGCGCCTGGCCGGCTATATCAAGGATGCCTTCGAGGTGCGCGACGCCGCCGATCTGGCGCGTCAGCTGCGCTTGCTCGATATGCGCGTGCGCGATGTATTGAAGAAGCTGGCCAACGACGAGCAGGCCCTGGTGGCCGTGGCCGATCGGGCCAAGACCTCAGATAGGCAGATTCCGCTGCGTCAGCGCTACGCCGAAGTGCTGGCCACCTGGGACGAATACGTCGAGCCGATGATCCAGCTGGTGGCTGCCGATGGTGCCTTCGAGCAAGGCGTGTACCGGGTCGAACATGTGCTGCTGCGCCTACTGGGCGAACAGCAGCGCCTCGGCCAACTGGTGGATGACGACCTGCTGCTGCGCACCCACGCGCGCATTCTGGAGATGCAGACCACCGCCCAGCTGACCCTGCGTCGCGCCCGCGAGCTGCTGCTGCCGCTGCGTGAAGAAGCACGCCGGCATAACGCCGTGACCCGTGGCGCAGCACTGGCCCTGGCGGCGATCCGCAAGAAGGGTCTGGACGCCGTGCCGCAGGCGTCACTGCCGCTATTTAGCCGTCCGCAAAGCACCTTTCTCGGCACCGCTTCGCAGGTCGAGGCCTACGTCTACGCCCTGGCGCGCTTCGAACCCAAACCGGCGCAGTTCCCCAAGGCCCATGCCAGCCGCAAGGGCGAAGCACCCCGCGCGCCACGCACGGCGCGGGAGATGATCGAACGCTGCGAGCAGGCCCTGCCGTTGCCGGACCTGATGGTCTGGCTGCTGGAACAGGAGCCCGAAGGCGCCACCGACGAATTGCTCTACTGGTTCTCGCGTCTGTCCCGCGATGGCCGTTTCCAGCGCGAGCGCCTGGAGCGCCGCGACTACCTCACCCGCGAGCATCAGGTCAGCCTGAGCTCCTTTGCCCTGATCAAGCCGGCCGGGACCACCCTATGAATATCGACCTGAAAGAACTGACCCAGCTCGCCCCGATCTTCCGTGAGCTGTTCAAGGGCTACCACATCAGCCGCAGCAACCCGGAGCTCTACACCCAGCTGGCTGGCCAGCAGGACCAGTACCGCGGCCTGTTCAAGGCCCTGGGCTATGAGCTGACCTGCGACAGCCGCGGTTTCTACTATTTCGTGCCCGAGCAGATGGGTGCGCAGGTCAACAAGACCGCCCAGCGCCTGGCGCTGTTCACCTTTATTCTGGTGGAACACCTGGCCGACCAGGGCCGCGACCCGCTGGCCGTACTCGACGGCGGCAGCCTGGGCCGCGACGAACTGCCGGCGCTGCTGGAAAAATACCGCGACCTGTTTCTGCAGGCCGAAGTCACCACCGTTGAAGAGCTGGAAGAAAAAGTCATGCGCCGCCTGACCCAACTGGGTTTTGCCAGCGAAGACAACGGCATCTACCGCTTCCTCGCGCCCATGCACCGCTTCCTCGACGTGTGCCTGTCCGTGCAACAGGACCGCGACCTGGCCGCCACCCTGCACAGCAGTCTGCCGCTGCCAACGCCGGTACTGCTGGATGAGGAGGCCGAAGACGAAATCATCAGCCTCGCCGAAACGGATACCGACGAATCCGAAGAAGACGCCCTGGCCCGCGCCATGGCCGAAGAACGTGACGCCCAGGAGACCCTCGCATGAGCCAGGAACGCTACGGCATCCGCCGCTTCGCCCTACTGAATACCGCCGGCTACAGCCTCGGTCTGTTCCCGCTGGAAAACCCGCTGTCGGTTTACGGGGCCAACAACCTGGGTAAATCCGCCTCGATCAACGCCCTGCAGTTCCCAATTCTGGCACGCATGTCGGACATGAGCTTTGGCAAGTACAGCCTGGAGCAGTCGCGCAAGTTCTACTTCGCCAGCGACACCAGCTATATCCTCGTCGAAGTCGCCCTGCCCCACGGCCCCCACATAATCGGCGTAGCCGGGCGCGGCCCGGGCGGAGGCTTCGGCCACCAGTTCTTCGCCTACCAGGGCACCCTGGACCTGGAGCACTACCAGAAGAACGGCACCTGCCTGCGTCAACGCGAGCTGTTCAACGCACTGGAACGCGAAGGCATCAAGGCCTATGAGCTGAAACCCGAGGAGCTGCGCCGCCTGCTGGTCGGCGGGCATACCTCGATTCCGCTGGACCTCACACTGATCCCGCTGCGCTCCACCAGCGAGCAGAGCCTGAAGACCTTCCGCGCGCTGTTCATCAACCTGCTGCACATGCGCGAGATCACGGCGGCCAAATTGAAGCAGCTGTTCCTCGATGCCTTCGAGCACAGCCTGCGCTCGGGCAGCGTCGACTACATCGCCGCCACCGAAGAAGCCTTCCGCGATGTGCGGCGCATGGAGCAGGACTACCAGGCGCTGGTTACCGCCGGCCCGCTGATCGAAGCCCTGGCCGCCGGCGTGGCCCAGCGCGAGCTGCTGCGCGGCAAGTTGCATCGCCTTTCGCCGCTGCTCGACTCGCTGCTCGGCACCTGGCAGGACTACGCCGGCGCACGCCGCGAAGAACTGGTGATCCAGGCCGAACACTACCGTGGCGAGCAGGACGGCCTGCAGCACGAGCAACGCGGCGGCACCCAGGAGCTGATGCGCATGGAGCGCGAAATCAGCGAGATCCAGCGCTGGCTCGGCGAGCTGTCGGTGCTGAAGAATCGCTTTGCCTTGGTCAACGATGCCAAGGTACTGGAAGAGCAGCTGCTGGCCGCCAAGGATGCCCACGACGAGCTGGCCGGTGCCCTGGCGCAATCCCGGCAGTTCTCCGCCGAGGATCTGGACGAGCGCCTGCGTGATCTGGATAAACGCCTCAAATCGGTGAAACAGCAACTCGAACACGCCGACAACAACAGCTATTCACGCCTGCGCGAAGAATTTAGCCAGCAGGACGTCGACCGCCTGATGCGCCTGTTTAACGGCCAGCTGTTCAGCCTGCCACTCGGCGAGAAAGGCATTCAGGTGGCCGACGGCGACGCCTGGGTTAAATCGCTGGAAACCATTCTCGACGGCTTTAAAGGCGAACACTTCGAAGTGCCCGGCCTGACCATCGACCTCTCGCATATCGAGCCGCCGGCTCTGCAGGCCCTGGCCGACCGCGCCGCTTTGCGGGACCAGAAAGACCGCCTGGAGCGCGAATACAAGCAGCTGAAAACCCAGCAGGCGGTCGCCGCCGACCGCGCCGCGAGCAAGGCCCAGGCCGAGCAGTTCTACCAGGCAGTGCTGGATGCACAGAAAGCCCTGGAATACTTCCGCAAGAGCCAGACTCTGGCGGTTGAAGAACCACAGAAACTGGAGCAGCTTGCGCAGCTGGAAGCCGCCCAGGACGAACTCAAGCGCGCCGCCGATGCCTTTACCGAGCGCGTGCAGCAGCTCTCCGCCAAGCTGCAACTGGTCGGTCGTCAGCTCGCCGATCTGGAAGCCAAGGAACGCACCCTGGAAGATGCCCTGCGCCGTCGCCAACTGCTACCGGCCAACCTGCCCTTCGGCACGCCCTTTACCGATCCGGTGGACGACTCGCTGGATAACCTGCTGCCGCTGCTTAACGACTACCAAGACGCCTGGCAGGGTCTGCAGCGCGTCGACGGGCAGATCGAGGCGCTGTATGCCCAGGTGCGCCTGAAAGGCGTGGCCAAGTTCGACAGCGAAGACGACGTCGAACGCCGCCTGCACCTGCTGGTCAACGCTTACGCCCACCGCCAGGATGAAGCCATCACCCTGGCCAAGGCGCGCCGTGCGGCGGTTACCGATATCGCCCGCACCCTGCGCAATATCCGCAGCGACTACGACAACCTGGAGCACCAGCTGGCGTTGTTCAACCGCGAGATCAACAAGCGTCAGGTGTCCAACCTGGAAAGCTTCCGCATCGTCCTCGCCCCGAACAAGGACGCGCTCAAGCATATCGACCAGATCATCCACAGCGCCGGTCAGTATGAAGAAGGCGAAACCCTCTCGGTGTTCGACCTGCAGCAGAGCAGCGAACAGGACAGCAAGAACGAGGAAGCCAAGGACTACCTGTCGCGCCTGGTAGCCGCCAACCATAACCAGCTGGGCTTGAAGGACCTGTTCGAACTGGCCTTCGAGATCACCAAGGTGCACGGCCAGCCGGTGATCCACACCGATATAGACGGTGCCGCCTCCAACGGCACCACCATGACCATCAAGGCGCTGACCAATATGTACCTGTTGCTGCACCTGATGGACCGCGACCAGGCCGGCAAGGTGCGCCTGCCTTACTACCTGGACGAGGCGGCGGATATCGATGAGAAGAATCAGCAGGCGCTGATCGAAACCAGCCTGCAACTGGGTTTCGTGCCGATCCTGGCGTCGGTGAAACCGCAGGTCTCGGCCCATGTGGCCATCGACCTGGAAGGCGGTAGCGGGCCGAACGGCATCTATATCGACGAAGCGGATTGGAAATATATCCAGCGTCGCGACAACGCCAAGAGCAAGGCTGAAACCACAACTGCAGCAACCGAGCCAGCCTGACGCCGGCTCACCATCCATAAAGCACAAGGGCCGCAATTGCGGCCCTTGTCGGTTATTTCTCCAGCGCTATCTTCGGTGCCCAGCGTAACCACTCTTCATTGACCTCGTCGTGCAGCGCAAAGGTCTGCCCGGGCTGCGCCGGTCCGCCCATCTGCGGGTTATCCGGCGAGGCAAAGGCGATACCGCCTTCCAGCAAAGCCTCCAGCGACTCGGTGCGCACCTTCACACCGCTGAACAGCCCGGCATCCACACCGATGCCGCTGGCATTCCAGAAGCGGCTACCGCTGCGCACCAACGGGGCATAACGCGGCTCGATCAGCACATGGATCAGCACCCGATCCGAGGTTGGTCCCAGCTCGAAATCGGTCACCTTGCCCACCGGCACTTCGCGGTAGCTGACCACCACACCCGGCTTGATCGAGCCGCGCCGCGCCGCACTCAACACCAGGCGCAGGCCTTGCTCACGGACATTGGCCTTGGGCGGCGCTTCGGCGGCAGTAAAGCTCATCTGCGCAGCGCCTGCCTGGTTCGAGGGCTGTACCTCCAGGTACTGGCCGGTGACCAGGGTTTCCAGGTTGGCGGCGCGGGTCAGGCTGACCTCGGGCTTGACCACCCAGAACTGCGTACCTACACGAGCGATCTGCTGCGTTGCCTGGGTAATCCGCGCATACAGAATTACCGCCTGCAGATCATCCGTCAGCTCGATGCGCTCCACCTTACCCACTTCCAGGCCCTTGTAACGAATCGCCGTGCCGGGGTTCAAGCCATCGCCACGGGTAACCCTGATGGTCAGCGCCACGCCCTTCTCCAGCGCCAGTTCCTGGCTGCTGTAGAGATTGAATCGTTGCACCCGACGCTCGCCCCTGACCGCTTTGGGATCCGGTGTTTCAAACGCGATGCCGCCCGCCAGCAAGGTCTGCAGCGATTCACTCTTGACCTCAACGCCCGACAACCCACCCTTCAACGTAATGCCGCTGGCATTCCAGAAGCGCGTGCTGCTGTTCACCAAATGTGCATGCTCAGGTTCGATATGCACGCCAAACGCCACCTGCTTGTCATCACGCGACAGCTGGAAACTCTGCACCGTACCGACCTTGACCTGCTTGAACAGGATCGGGCTGCCCACGTCCAGAGAGCCGCGCGTGTCGCTGAACAACACCAGGTGCAACCCCGGTGCAGACATGTCGAGCGGTGGGGCTTTGGCTCTGGCGACAAAATCACGCTGCGGTGGGTTGCCGGTCTCACCGGGCCGAATAGCGATGTAATTGCCCTTAACCAGCGCCTCAAGACCGGTTATACCAGCCAGAGAGATCGATGGTTTGACCACCCAGAAGTCGGTGCCTTCAACCAGGTAGTCTTCGGTGCGTGGGTCCAGCATCAACTCCACCCGTGCACCGTTGAGATCATGATCGACCTTGAAGGTCTTCATATGACCGACCTGAATGCCCTTGTACATTACCGGCGTGCGACCAGGCTCCAGGCCTTCAAATTCATGCAGCTTGAGCGACACACGGATGCCGGCCTGGGCGCTGTCGAAGTCTTCGTACAGACGGAATGGCAGAGTCGGATCGGTCGGCGGGCTGTCCTTGCGATGCTCCGGTGTGGCGAAAGCAATTCCGCCCGCGACAATGCTTGCCAGAGATTCGGTGCGCACCGTCACGCCTGACAGCCCCGCATCGATGGACACGCCACTGGCATTCCAGAAGCGCGTGTGTTTGCGCACCAGGGAGGCAAACTGCGGCTCGATAAAGACCTTAACTTCGATCAGGTTCTGCTCTTCAACCAGGGCATAGCTCTTCACCCGCCCTACCTGGATCTGCTTGTAGAACACCGGGCTGTCACGGTTGAGCGAGCCGAGCCGTTCGGCCTTGAGAGTCAGGTGCAAACCAGGCGCGCTGTCGGCCAATGGTGGCGGCTCGCTCAGCGCAGTGAATTCACGCGTAGGTTCACCATCACCTGGACTGGCAGTGATGTAGTTACCCGACACCAGGGTTTCCAACCCCGTGATACCGGCCAGGGAAACGCTCGGTTTAACCAGCCAGAAGCGCGTGTTAGTGCGCAGGTGCTGCTCAACTCGCTTATCCATCTCCAGAGTCGCGCGCACCCCGCGCCGCTCGCCGCTGTCATCCAGCTCCAGGGCAATGACCTTGCCGATGGGCATGCCCTTGAAAATCACCTCAGTCTTGCCCGGTTGAATACCGTCACCGCTGGCGAACATCACCTGAATCTCGATGCCGGCTTCGTTGTAGGCACGCCAACCCAGCCAGCCGCCGATAAGCAATGCAATCAGTGGCAATACCCAAATAGCCGACCAATTCGAAGCTGGGCGCACTTTAGCCAACGGCAAATCATTCATGATGGTCATCCGAGTCCGTGTTATCCCAAATCAAGCGGGGGTCAAAGGTTAAAGCGGCCAGCATGGTCAACACCACCACACTGGCAAATGCGGTCGCGCCATAGCCAGGAACAATACTCGCCAAACTGCCGAAGTTGACTAGCGCCACCAGTATCGCGATGACGAAAATATCCAGCATCGACCAGCGCCCGATCCATTCGATAAAGCGGTACATCAACACGCGCTGGCGCGCCGACATCGGCTGATGACGCTGCACCGAGTACAGCAGAAGGGCGATGCCCACCAGTTTGAAAGTGGGCACCAGAATGCTGGCGATAAACACCACGGCGGCAATCGGCAACATGCCGTAGTTCACCAACTCGATAACACCCGACATGATGGTGTCCGACTGGCCCTTGCCCAGCGAGTTGACCGTCATGATCGGCAGCAGGTTGGCCGGGATATACAACACCGCTGCCGTCAGCAGCAATGCCCAGGTGCGCACCAGACTATTAGGCCGGCGCGCATGCACATGCCCACCACAGCGCGTGCAGAATTGGGTGCCCTGCTCGCTCTGTATCAGGTTGAGCTGGTGGCACTCATGGCAAATCAGCAACCCTGCATCAATCGCCCGCATGCTTATCCTCCCCCGATAAGGCTTCCCATATCTGGTGGGGTGACATCGTCACCTCCAACCAGACCTGAACCAGTAACAGCGCGACAAAGCACATCAGCCCCAGGCCAATGCTCAACTCAGCCAGATCGACCAGTTTCACAATGGCGACCAGGATGCCCATCAGATAAACCTCGAGCATGCCCCACTCACGCATATGGTGATAAATGCGATACAGCAGCAGGCCATAGCTGCGACCAATATCCAGGCGGATACTCAGCAACACCGCTAACTGGCACAACAACTTAAGCAGCGGCACCGCCATGCTGCAGAGAAATACCACCACAGCCACGCTCTGCATGCCGCTGTTATACAGGCCAAGAACACCCGTCCAGACCGTGTCTTGAGTGACCTGTCCCAACAGATTGAGCTGCATGATCGGCAGAAAATTGGCCGGCACATACAGCAGCAAGGCTGCGATCACCAGTGCCATGCTGCGTCGCACAACCTGCGCGCGATGGGTATACAGCTCATAGCCACAGCGCGGACATTCAACGCGCTCCCCCTCGGCAGCCTCAGGCTTGCGCAACAACAGATCGCACTCATGACAGGCAATCAGCTGCGTCAGCTCAAGCTCGGAAAGTGCCTCAGAGGGTGCCGGATCAGACATAGAAGGAACTCTGATAAAGATGCGCTTAGGCAGCATAGCCACGCGCTGTGTCAGTTGCCTATTCAGGGCTTGTCTCTGCGCTTTATTTTCACGCGCGCAAAGTAAAACCCCCGACCAGTTTCCTGATCGGGGGTTTTGGTATAGGTGCT